>NZ_JBEZGM010000003.1:0-396124 GCF_040649995.1 Micromonospora sp. NPDC048835
CGAACTCAACGCACGGCCACGCCAAACCCTCGACTGGCAGAATCCAGCCGAGGTACTCCACAAACACCTGGTTGCAACCGCCGCTTGAAACCGCCCACGCGCGAGGCCACTACATCCCGGATCTTGCGCGATCTTGGGGGCGGGAGGCCCCGGAGGGGGAGCTCGGGTCTTCCGGCAGGCGATCCTCGGCCGGCTCGATCCACCCGAGTGCGCCGGCTCGCCAGCTCGGCGAAGTCTTCCACGCGTCACCGCGCACTGATCATGACGTTCTCGCGTTGATCATGAAGTTATTGTCAGGGCGCAGGATTGATGGGTGACGACTTCATGATCGACTGATCTGGGGTGCGAGACCGGGGGTGGGCGCGAGTGCAATTCACGCGGAGAGTCGGGGCTTACGGGCTGTTGCGCGATTCGGGTCGGATCCTGATGCTGCGCGACGGGGCGGAGGGCGAGTATCCGGGGTTCTGGCGGTTGCCGGGCAGTGCCGTTGGGCACGCGGAGCACCCGGAGCGGACCGTAATCCGCGCGGCTGCCGCACAGGCTGGGCTGACCGTGACGGTGACGCGACTGGTCGCGGTGGTCGCCGACGTCACCACCTCTGCGGAGCAGGGGCTCGCGCTGCACACCGACCGATTGCTGTTCGAGCTCAGCACGTCCCACGGACGGGCCGAGAGCGCGCGACCCGAGAACGGGTGGGCCGAGGGCGCGCGACCCGAGAACGGGTGGGCCGAGGGCGCGCGACCCGAGAACGGGTGGGCCGAGGGCGCGCGGCCGGAGGCTGCGTTGCGTGACGTCGGGGCTGGCTCGGTTGATGAGGCCCGCTGGCTTTCCCTGGAGGAGGTCGAGCGGTTGCCGCTGACCCCGTTCACCTCCGAGGCGCTCGGCCTGCCGGTGACGCCACTGCCACCGGGGACGCATCGGTTCGCGGAACCGTTCTCGCCGCCGCACCCCGACCGGCGGTTGCGCTTCGGGGCGTACGGGCTGGTCACCGACCCTGCCGGGCGGATCCTGCTCACCCAGATCGCGGCGGGCTACCCGGGTGCCGGCCTGTGGCATCTGCCCGGTGGTGGCACCGATCACGGTGAGCAGCCGGCCACCGGGTTGCTCCGGGAGTTGGTCGAGGAGGGTGGGCAGGTGGGGCGGGTGGTGGAGCTTCTTGGCGTCAACAATCTGCACAATCCCGCTGCGGTGGGCCCGGAGGGTCGGCCGCTGGACTGGCATGGCGTACGGGTGATCTATCGGGTGGTGGTGGACGTACCTACCGATGCGGTCGTCACCGAGTCTGTCGGGGGGTCGACGGCGCGGGCGGGGTGGTTCAGCCGCGCGGAGGCGGTTGACCTGCCGTTGAGCGACATCGCCGCGCTGGCAATCGGACAGAGTGGTCGATAGCACTCCGCTCGCTGAGCCGAGATGGTGACCCTCCGGTACAGTCAAGGGCGGGAATGATGGAGGAAACGGGCGATGATGCCCGGGATGGGAACAAGCGAGCGGTTCGAGCGGTTTAAGCCAGATACAAGTACCGCCGGCAGCTATCGCCAAGCCATGTTCCCCTATGCGATGGTGTACTCCGCAAAATGGCTGCCGGGCCATGCAAGGTCCGGCACGAGACAGCCGGACACCCGCCAGTCGGCGGTCAGCAGATCCGGTGATGGAGGAAACGTGCCGAGAGCCCCATGGCGCCGGCGTCGTACTACTGACAGTCCGCGCCCCGCAGGGCGTCGCTGGGCGGGCCGGTTGCGCCGCAGCAGCACGTTCGCCCGCCAGGTGCTGTTGGTCCGGGTCGGCCGCCGCGACGGCGACCTGCACACGACCGACCTGGCCCCGACCGAGCACCGGTACGCCGACCGGCAGCGCCGTCGCTACGGCCTGGACCGGCTCAGCCGCCCGACGCTCGGTGTGGATCCCACACTTGGGCTGGACCGGGCGGACATCGACGCGGTCATGCCGGTCAGCCCAGCGATGCCGCCGATGGCGCCTGTCGACGAGGCCCGCTCGATTCCGCTGCTCCCCGGCGAGCGCACCATGGCGCGCCGGATGAAGTTCGCGCTGGTGAATGCCTGCACACTGGCCAGCCTGATGCTCGGCATGCTCGCCATCTTCCTGGCCATGCAGGGCGAGGTGCGCATCGCCGCGCTCTGCCTGATCGCCTGCGTCGGCTTCGACGGTCTGGACGGCGCGCTGGCCCGACGGCTCGGTGTGGCCAGCCCGTTCGGCGCACAGATGGACTCGCTCGCCGACATGTGCTCGTTCGGCCTCGCCGCGCCGGTCGTGGTCTACGCCTCGCTCGCCGGGTCCGTCTCCACGGCCGCGGCGGCGGTGGCGTGCGCTCTGGTCGCTGCGTGTGCCGCGATCCGACTGGCCCGCTTCAACGTCTCACCCAAGGACGGCCGGTTCTTCTGCGGTGTGCCCACCACCATGGCGGCCGCCGTGCTCGCCGTCACCGTGGCGATCAACCTGCCGGTGCCCGGTGCGGTGCTGGTCGCCGGGGTGGCGCTGCTGGCCTTCGCGATGGTTTCGAGCTTCCCGTACGCCAAGCTCGCCCGCCTGGTGAAGCTGCCGCCGTGGCTCTGGTTGGCCCCGGTGATCGGCGCGTTGGTCGACATCCGGCTCACGTTCGCCCTGATCGTGGTGGGCTACCTGATCAGCGGGCCGGTCCTCTGGCTGCGGCAACGTCGTACCGTCTGATGTGAGCAGACAGAACGGGGCGCCGCGGACAGCGGCGCCCCGTTCTGCGTTGGCGGGTCAGCGCCAGCGGGCGATCACCGTGGACCCGCCGACCACCTTGTCGCCCGGCCCGACCAGCGGGTCGGCGGACTCGGCCGGCAGGTAGACGTCGGTCCGGGAACCGAACCGGATCAACCCGAAGCGCTCGCCCTTGGCCAGCAGCGCGCCGATCGGCGCGCGCTGCACGATCCGGCGGGCGATCAGCCCGGTCCGTTGCGCGACCACCACCGTGCCACGGGCGGTGTCCAGCACGGTGTACGCGGCGACGTTGTGTTCGGCGTCCGGCTTCATCGCGTTGACGAAGCCGCCGTCGGCGACGAAGTAGTCCACCACCTTGCCGGCGACCGGGGCGCGGTTGACGTGCACGTCGAGTACGGACAGGAACACCGCGACCCGCAACCACTCGCCGTCGCCGAAGCGCTCGTCGTGCAGTCGCTGCACCGACAGGACCTTGCCGTCCGCGCTGGCGACCACGGCGTTCGGGTCCTCCGGCACGTCCCGTTCGGGGTCCCGGAAGAACGCGGCGACCGGCCCGGCGGCAAGCGCCGGCAGCAGCCACAGTTTGGACGACGGGCGCGTCACCCGGGCCAGCGCCGCGAGGCCCAGCGCGATGCCCGCTGCCGCCACACCGTTGGAGTCGATGTGCATGCCCCGGGTCAGCGGCACACTCGACGGCCGGTACGCGGGGGCCAGGCTGTCGGCTGCGGCCGGGCTGGCCGGGGTGAACCGCAGCCGGTAGACCCGCACCGGGGGCGAGTTGCGCAGCACCAGATCCGCGCCGACGCCGTAGAGGGCGTCCTGTCGGGCCAGCTCGGCGGCGGCACCCTCGGTCCGGCCGGGCGTGGTGACGGTCGCGACGCTCAGCACCGCCCCGTCGGTCAGGTATTTGGCCAGCCCCTCGATGCCGCTGCGGGTCGCCTCGGCGGTGCCGGTGAACGCCTCGCCGGCGATGACGACCGCGGCGGCCTCGGCTTCGGCGAGCGAGTCGACGACGTTGACCCGGTCGGCGACCCAGCGGCCCTGGGCGGTGACGTGCTCGCGGAGCGCAGCGGCGCCGAACGGCTCGGTGGGCACCACCGTGAGCCGGTCACCGGGGAGCAGCGCCTCGATCGCCGCGGCCAGCACCGCGGAGTCCGGGTTCGCCCCGACCAGCAGGGCGGCCTTGGCGTCGTTGATTCGGGCCAGCTCGGCGACGAGGGTACGGGCGGCTCGCTCGCCGATGCGGACCGGACCGGACCGGCCGGTGGTACGCACGGCGGGGGACTGGGTCATGTCGGGCGGGCTCCTGACGGGGGTAGAGACGGGAATCGCGGCGGGACCGCCATGGGCGGGACGGGCCGGCCGGCGGAGGCGAGATCTCCACCGACCAGCATATGCGTCCGTCCGCGTCGGCCGCACCGCCGTGGGGATGCGGTGGACCGACGCGGACAGGTGCCCGAGGTCAGGCTTCCCTGCGCGGACCCTTCCGCTCGTCGCCCGGCTGGTCGTCGACGGCCCCGACGGGGTGGTCGGGTCGGGTCGGCTCGTCCCCGTCGGACGGAGGGGTGCCGATCCCGATGGTCGGCTCCTCGTCGCCCTTGGCGGGCGACCCGGTGCTGGGCTCGGTGGGCGGTTCGGTGGGTGCATGTGCCAGCCAGGCCGGGTGGATCACGTCCGGGGAGAGCGGCGGGGGTGTGACGAGTGTCGGGTCGCTGGAGGGAGCGTCCCAGGTGGACCGTTCGGCTTCCCAGACCGGCAGGGCCACGCCGGAGGTCGACGAGGCGGCGCCGGAGACCGGCGCGGGCGCACCGGACGTGGGCGCGCCGGAAACAGACGGGCCGGAGACGGGCGCCACGGCCTCGGCGGCACCTGCCTCGGCGGTCGGTTCCGGCTGGTTCGGCCGAGCCGAGCGCAGCGCGCCGACCAGACCGAAGACCCCGATCAGGATGAGTGCGCCGGCCAGGAACCAGCCGACCGGCGGTAGCGAGAGCCCGAGCAGTTGGGCGAGCAACCACCAGGCGGACAGCGCCAGGAACACGAGCCCGAAGGCGAACGACACCAGATCCGTGCGGTGAGCCTTCACCGGGTCACCTCCAGGTTGCCGGCATTGACATGGATGTAGAGGCGCAGCGTTCCGCCGCCGGGCCCGTCTGCGCCGACGTCGGTGAACTCCCGCAGGCGGCCGTCCAGCCCGCCGGAGCGGTTGCCGAAGATGGTGGCGTCACCGGCGTTGACGTCGGCCACGGTGGTGACGTCCACGTTCGGTGGGACGACAACTGTCGCCTGGCCGAAGTTCACCGCAACCGTCACCTGGCTGTCCCGTTTCGCGAAGTCGATCCCGCGCAGGTCGAGCACGGCGTCGCCGAAGCTGTTCTCGTAGCGGTCCGCCAGGTCGCGGTAGTCGGTGGGCGCCCAGGTCACCGCGCCGTCGACGCCGCGTACCCGGTCGTAGGACTCGGCGACTGTCGCCGTACCGAGCGCTGCCGCGGTGACCAGACCGAGCGCGATGAGCCAGCGCGCCCGCCCGAACCACGTGCCGACAAGCAACCCCAGCGCGATCGTGGCCAACGCGGCCGCGAAGTACGCCGAGGCGCTGACCGCGAAGACGTCAAGCAGGTCGAGCAGGGCCACCAGACCGAGTACCAGGAAGATCAGTGAGAAGGTCACCGCGCCGAGCGGCGAGCGCTCCTTGGGGCGCTTCGGTGGCTTGGGCGGCTTGCGGGGCGGAGGCGCGACCGCCGTCGGCGAAGCGTACGGGCCGTGTGGCGCGAACGGAGGACGGTAGCCGGAGGGCGGCGGGGCGGTCGGATAGCCGGCCGGTGCGGTGGGCGTGCTGCTCACCGGTGCCGACGGCCAGCCGGCGCTGGGCATGGCGGTGCTCGGCCAGTCGGGCTGGGCAGCGGTCGCGCCGACCGGTTGCCCGGACGCCGGGCCCACCCCGGTCGTCCCACCCGCTTCGCTCAGCGGGCCCGCCCCGGTCACCTGCTGCGTCGCGGCGGCCGACAGCGGAGCACCTGTCGGTGGCGTGTCGTACGCCGGGAGGGTCACGGTGGGTGCCGCCCCGGTCGCCGCGCTGGGGTACGCCGGGCCGGTGCTGGCCATCGGCGGTGTCACCGCTGGACCGGTGGACGGCGCGACGCCGTACGACGGTGCGGGCCAGGCCACCGGCGGGACGACCGGGCCGGGCGGCCCGGTGGGTGGAGGGCCACCCGGGGTGCCGGGCCGTGGGAAGCGGCTGTCCCGGTTGAGTAGGAGCGCGCCGGCGACCAGGATGGCCGCGCCGAGCAGCACCGCGCGGAAGGCGTCGGTGACGATGTACGCGAAGCTGGCGGCGACCAGGATGCCCAGGATGATCACGGTCACCGGCGACATGCTGGAGCGACCACGCCCGAGCATCGACTCGACGGGGGACGCGGTGTCGCCCTCGTTCGGGATGATCAGCCAGGCGGCGACGTAGACCAGGATGCCGATGCCCCCGAAGAACCCGAGCACCGCGAGCAGCACCCGCCAGAGCACCGGATCGGTGTTGGTGGCACGGCCGATCGCCGCGCAGACGCCGGCCAGATACCGCCCCTCGCGCGGTCGGACCAGTCCGTACCGTGAGGTGAAGCCGGTGCCGCCGAGCGGCGGTGGCGGCGCGGACGGACCGGGAGCGCCCGGGCCGTAGCCGGTGCCCGCCGCGAACCCGGGGCCTGGGCCGTAGCCCGCCGCGGGTGGCCCGTAGCGGTCCTCCGGACCGCCGGGTGCGGTGCCGGCGTGCGGCGCGAACGTGCCGGGATCGGTCCGGTCGGTGGGCGGGGTGGTGGGCGGGGGCGGTGCTGAACCGCCCGGCTGTGCCGACCCCGGTCGGGGCGGCGGGGCAGCTTCCTCGGTCATGCTTCGATCCTGCTGCCCGGTCCACCCGAACGACCTCAGGACCCGACCCTGACCCCACCCTGAGATCCGGCGGCCGGAATGTCGGGGGCGTCCCCGTGGTCGGGGACGCCGCAGCGTGTGACGATCGAGTCACCCACCTCGACCTGTCAGCAGGGAGCCTCCGATCAGCACCGTGACCTCGCCCCCGCGCCTCTACCGCGCCCCGGAGCACCGGATGGCGGCCGGCGTCGCCGCCGGCATCGCCGACCATCTCGGCATCTCGGTGTTGCGGGTGCGCGTCGCGTTCATGGTCCTGCTCGGCCTGAGCGGGCTCGGCCTGCTGCTCTACGCGGCCTTCTGGGCGGTGGTGCCGCTGCGTCCCGGTGACACCGCGGTGCCGCCCCGGCGGGATGTGGCCCAACTCCTGCCGTTCGTGGGGATCGGGCTCGGTGTCCTGTTGATCCAGGTGATGGTCTTCGACTCGGTGGGCGCGGCGGGCACCGCCGGTTGGCTGGTGGCGATCATCGCGGTCGGCGCCGGGGTCATCTGGCACCAGTCCGCGCCCGAGCGCCGCCGACAGTGGGGCGACGCGATGCCGGTGCCCTGGCTCGGCGCGGTCGTCGAGGAGAGCGACCGGCGGGCCTTCGTGCTCCGGTTCATCGGTGGGGGGATCCTGGTCGCGGTCGGCATCATCGGCGTCGCGGCCGTCTATTCGCCGGCCCAGAACTTCGACGCGGTGATCAACGGCGTGATCTTCGCGCTGGTCGGGTTGGCGGGTGTCGGGGTGGTCGCCGCGCCGGTGCTCTGGCGGACGTACAACCAGCTCCGTTCGGAGCGCGAGGGGCGCATCCGTGAGCAGGAGCGGGCCGAGCTGGCGGCGATGGTGCACGACCAGGTGCTGCACACGTTGGCCCTGATCCAGCGCAACGCCGGCGACGTCAAGACGGTGCAGCGGCTGGCCCGGGGGCAGGAGCGGTCCCTGCGCAACTGGCTCTACAAGCCGACCGCCTCGCCGAGCGAGCGCTTCGCCGCAGCTCTGGAACAGGCCGCGGCCGAGGTCGAGGACACCTTCGCGATCAGCGTGGAGACGGTGGTGGTGGGGGACCGGGAGACCGACGAGAAGGTCGGGGCGATCGTCGCGGCCGCGCGCGAGGCGTTGGTGAACGCCGCCCGGCACGCCGGCGTGCAGACCGTGTCGCTCTACGCCGAGGTGGAGCCGGATCAGGTAAGCGTCTTCGTCCGGGACCGGGGGAAGGGCTTCGATCCGGATACCGTGGAGGACCACCGGCACGGCGTGAGCGGCTCGATCATCGGGCGGATGAAGCGGCACGGCGGACGGGCCGAGATCCGGTCCGGCCCGGGGGAGGGGACCGAGGTCCGGTTGATCCTGCCGATCTCCCGGGACTCGTCCGCAGCGGAGAGGAACAGATGACCATGGCCGAGCAGTCGACCGAGCACCTCGACCCGGCGGGTGCCCGCCCCGAGCGGCTGCGGGTGTTCCTGGTGGACGACCACGCCATGTTCCGAGCCGGGGTGCGCGCGGAGTTGGGCGCCCACGTCGAGGTGGTGGGCGAGGCGAGCACGGTGGCCGAGGCGGTCACCCGGATCGCCGCCGTCGGCCCGGACGTGGTGCTGCTCGACGTGCACATGCCCGACGGTGGCGGTCGTGCGGTGTTGGAGGCGATGCGGCGTACGCACCCGCAGGTCAAGTTCCTCGCGTTGAGCGTCTCCGACGCCGCGGAGGATGTGATCGGGCTGATCCGTGCCGGTGCCCGTGGGTACGTCACCAAGACCATCTCCCCGGACGAGCTGGCCGCCGCGATCCGCCGGGTGGCCGACGGGGACGCGGTGTTCAGCCCACGGCTGGCCGGGTTCGTGCTCGACGCCTTCGCGGCGCGACCGGACGCTCCGGTGGCCGACCCGGAGCTGGACCAGCTCACCAACCGTGAGCGGGAGGTGCTGCGGCTGCTGGCCCGGGGGTACGCGTACAAGGAGATCGCCAAGGAGCTGTTCATCTCCATCAAGACGGTGGAGACGCACGTGTCGAACGTGTTGCGCAAGCTCCAGATGTCCAACCGCTACGAGCTTTCCCGTTGGGCGGCGGACCGCCGGCTCGTCTGAGCGTGCGTCGGTGCGGGCGAGGATCAGAGAAACGTCGGGCGCACCCTCCTACACCCAGCCGGTGATCGCGCCCGGGTAGCCCTGGGCGCCCTCATCCGGACGGGTCGAAACATGAGTGGTGACGTACGTCCTATCGGGCTCGGGTAGGTCCGGGACGCGGATACGGGCCGAGGCCTGCTTCGCGGGTGACGCAACGTATTTCCTGCTCAGTGACGTCCGCGACGACCGTTTTATGATCATTTTTCAAGTATCGGCAACATGGCGGGCAACTAACGGCTTGATAACGGCACCTTCACGGAAGCGGCCGGTGGGTGTCACAGTGGCAGCACCTCACCATCGGTGTGTGGCACTCCGTACGCCCCAGGCCCACGATTTCCGCCGGAAACGGCGGCCCGTGGCTGTGTCGATCGCGTCGTGTCACGCCTCTTTGGTGGGGAGCCCGGCGGATCGGAACATCAGGGGTGTCCCCAACTTCCCTGTGGTCCCGGCGACCCGCGCCCCGGGGTGGTCGGGCGGTGTCACCCCCAAACGTGCGTGAAACCCACGACGGAACCTGGTTAGAAAGAGGAGGCCCCTCGGAATGAGAGTCTCGAAGCGGGCGACGGGCGCGATCGCGCTCAGCGCGGCTGCCGCGCTTGTCGCGAGCGGTTGCTCGAGCGGCGGCGACGGCGACACTGCCGCCAGCGCGGACGGCTCGATCGTTGTTCACGGCGTCCAGCCGGAGAACCCGCTGGTCCCGGCGAACACCACGGAGACCGGCGGCGGCAAGATCATCGACTGGATGTGGACCGGCCTGGTCGAGTATCCGAACGACGGTGGGGCCCCGCGTAACGCGCTGGCGGAGTCCATCAACACCACGGACTCCAAGGTCTTCACGATCAAGATCAAGGCTGGTACCAAGTTCCACGACGGTACCGAGGTCAAGGCGAAGAACTTCGTCGACGCCTGGAACTGGGCCGCCTACTCGCCGAACGGCGCGCAGAACGGCACCTTCTTCGCGGACATCGCGGGCTTCGACAAGACCTACACCTCCGACCCGGACGGCGCGGAGGGCCCGAAGAAGGCCCCGGAGCCGACGGCCAAGGAGCTGTCCGGTCTGAAGGTCATCGACGAGCAGACCTTCGAGGTCACCCTGGCGGCCCCGACCGCGGTCTTCCCGACCAAGCTCGGCTACAGCGCCTTCATGCCGCTGCCGGACGCCTTCTTCACCATGAAGCCCGAGGAGTTCGGTCGCAAGCCGATCGGCAACGGCCCGGTGAAGTTCGTGTCGTGGGACGACAACGCCCTCATCAAGCTGACCCGCTTCGACGACTACAACCTTCGCGACAAGATGAAGGTCAAGGACGTCGACGTCAAGCTGTACCAGGACGACAACGCCGCCTACGCCGACCTGCTGGCCAACAACCTCGACTTCATGGAGGTTGTCCCCACCTCGGCGCTCGCCGGTGACAAGTGGAAGACCGACCTCGGTGACCGGGGCCGCTCGACCGTCACCCCGTCGACCGCGTTCATCGCGTTCCCGATCTACGACAAGCGCTTCCAGAACCCGAAGCTGCGTCGTGCGGTGTCCCTCGCCGTCAACCGGCAGGAGATCTCGGACAAGATCTTCTTCGGTACCCGCAAGCCGGCCGACAGCTGGGCGAACCCGCTGACCCCGGGCGCCAAGCCGGGCAACTGCACCGCCTGCAAGTTCGACCCGGAGACGGCCAAGACGCTGCTCGCCGAGGCCGGTGGCTTCACCGGTGAGATGGTCTTCTACTACAACGCGGACTCCGCCCACAAGGACTGGATGGACGCCGTCGCGCAGCAGATCAAGACCAACCTCAGCATCAACGCTCGGGCCGAGGGTGTGCCGACCTTCGCGGTGTTCCGCCAGAACATCAACGCCCACCAGATGAAGGGCCCGTACCGCGCTGCCTGGCAGCAGGACTACCCGGACGTGGAGAACTGGGTCAACCCGCTCTTCATCACCGGCGGCTCCTCGAACGACGGCCTCTACAGCAACCCCGAGGTCGACACCCTTGCCAAGCAGGCCAGCGGCGCTCCGAGCCTGGAGGCTTCGCACGAGGCGTTCGCCAAGGCGGTCGAGAAGGTCGACCAGGACGTCCCGAGCATCCCGGTCTACTTCTACGGTCAGCAGTCCGGCCACTCGGAGAAGATCAAGAAGCTCGAGCTGAACAACGTCGGTGAAATCGACATCACCTCGGTCGAGCTCTGATCCGAACGGTCTGACCCCGGGTCGGGCTCGCCACATCCGGTGAGCCCGACCCGGGGCCGTTCCGCGATTGGGTGTTACAACACTCCACTCGCACGTTGTCACCACCGTGTCGGCCGTCCGACGCGCCCCCTGTCTGGAGGACCACCCCATGGGCCGTTATCTGTTGAGACGGCTGCTCCAACTCGTGCCGGTCTTCATCGGTACGACGTTCCTGATCTACTGGCTCGTCTGGGCCGTTCCGGGCGACCCCTTCGCCGGCAAGTGCGGCGAGCGTCGCTGCCCGGACCAGTACATCGCCTTCATGACCGAGAAGTACAACCTCGACCAGAACGTCTTCGTGCAGTACGGCAGTTACATGAAGAACCTGCTCCAGGGCGACTTCGGTCAGACGTTCTCGCAGCGCGAGATCAGCGACATCATCCTGACCTCGTACCCGAACACCCTGAAGCTGGCTCTCGTGGCGCTCGCCATCGAGGCGATCATCGGCCTCGGCGCCGGCGTGCTGACCGGTCTGCGGCGCAACGGCTTCCTGGACAACCTGGTCCTGGTCTCCACCCTCTTCCTCATCGCGCTGCCGGTCTTCGTGGTCGGCTTCGTGCTGCAGTGGCTGCTGGGTGTGCAGTGGGGCATCATCAAGCCGACCGTCTCCTCGGAGATGCGGTGGTCCGAGCTGATCGTGCCGGGCTTCGTGCTGGGTAGCGCGTCAGTGGCGTACATCGCCCGGGTGGCACGAACGAGCATCGCCGAGAACCGTCGCGCGGACTACGTTCGTACCGCAATCGCCAAGGGCCTGCCGATGCGCCGTGTGGTGGGTGTGCACCTGCTGCGCAACTCGCTCATCCCGGTGGTGACGCTGCTCGGTACCGACCTCGGTGCCCTGATGGGTGGCGCGATCGTCACCGAGGGAATCTTCGGCATCAACGGGATCGGCCGCCAGGTCTTCCGGGCGATCATCACCAAGGAGAGCGCCACGGTGGTAGGCATCGTGGTCGTCCTGGTGCTGGTCTATCTCGTGATGAACCTGCTGGTTGACCTGCTCTACGCCGCCCTGGACCCGAGGATCCGTTATGAGTGACCCGAGTACCGCATCGATCGTCAGCACCCCTGGCGCACATCCGACCGACTCCGCCGCCCCCGCCACCGCGGGCCAGCCGCAGAGCAACGAGAAACCGCGCGGCCTGCTCGGTGACGCCTGGCGGGACCTGCGGCGCAAGCCGCTGTTCTGGATCTCGGCAACGCTGATCTTGATCTTCCTGCTGATGGCGGCCTTCCCGGCGCTGTTCGCTCCGGGCGGCGACCCGGAGAACGGCGCGTTGGCCCGCAGCCTCAACAAGCCGGGCGCCGATGGTTGGTTCGGCTACGACGTGCAGGGCCGCGACGTCTACGCCCGGGTCATCTACGGCGCGCGTGCGTCCATTCAGGTCGCCGTGCTCTCCGTGCTGGGCACCCTGCTCATCGGCGGAACGATGGGCATCATCTCCGGCTACCGCGGTGGCTGGGTGGACGCGCTGCTCAGCCGGATCGCCGACGTCTTCTTCGGCCTGCCGTTCGTGCTCGGCGCGATCGTCATCCTGACCACCTTCAACGGGTCGGGCACCGGCAACAGCAAGAACAAGATCATGGGTCTGGTGACCGCCTCCCTGATCGTGTTGAGCTGGCCGGTGGTGATGCGACTGATGCGCTCCTCGGTGCTCGCCACCAAGGAGGCCGACTACATCGTGGCGGCCCGCGCGCTGGGTGCCGGCACTGGCCGGATCATCCTCAAGCACCTGCTGCCGAACTGTCTGGCGCCGCTGCTGGTCTACGGCACGATCATGGTCGGCTCGTTCATCGGTGCCGAGGCCACCCTGTCGTTCCTGGGCGTCGGACTGAAGTCGCCGGTGGTGTCCTGGGGCATCATGATCAGCGATGGGCAGCAGTTCGTCCGGGTCGCGCCGGGGCTGGTGTTCTTCCCCGCCGCGTTCCTCGTCACCGCAGTGCTGAGCTTCGTGATGCTCGGTGAGGCGGTCCGCGAGGCCCTCGATCCGAAACTCCGCTAGGGGATATCCAGTGTCCGACATTCTCGTGTCCGAGCAGTCCGCGTCGGGGCCCGGCAGGTCCGGGCGTCCCTCCGGCCGGCTGCTCGAGGTCGACGACCTGCGGGTGGAGTTCCGTACCCGGGACGGCGTCGCAAAGGTCATCAACGGGGTCACCTACCACGTCGACGCGGGGGAGACCCTCGCCGTGCTCGGCGAGTCCGGCTCCGGTAAGAGCGTCACCGCGCAGACCATCATGGGCATCCTCGACACGCCGCCCGGCTTCGTGACCGGTGGGCAGGTCCGCTTCCACGGCAAGGACATGCTGCGCATGTCCGCCGAGGAGCGTCGCCGCATCCGCGGCGAGGGCATCGCGATGATCTTCCAGGATGCGCTCTCCGCGCTGAACCCCGTCTTCACCGTCGGGTTCCAGATCGCCGAGCAGTTCCGGGTCCGGCGCGGCATGGGTCGCGCGGAGGCCAAGAAGCGCGCGATCGACATGCTCGACCAGGTCAAGATCCCGAACGCCAAGGGTCGGTACAACAACTACCCGCACCAGTTCTCCGGCGGTATGCGGCAGCGCGCGATGATCGCGATGTCGCTGGCGCTCGACCCGGAGGTGCTGATCGCGGACGAGCCCACCACGGCGCTCGACGTGACCGTCCAGGCCCAGATCATGGACCTGCTCGCGGAGCTTCAGCGTGAGCGGCAGATGGGCATGATCCTGATCACCCACGACCTCGGCGTGGTCGCCGACGTCGCGGACCGGATCGCGGTCATGTACGCGGGCCGGATCGTCGAGGAAGCCAACGTGTACGACCTGTACGCCAAGCCGGCGCACCCGTACACGATCGGTCTGATCGAATCCATCCCGCGCCTCGACGAGAAGGGGCAGCAGCTCCGGACGATCAAGGGCCTCCCGCCGAACCTGATGAACATCCCGCCGGGCTGCCCGTTCAACCCGCGGTGCCCGATGGCTCAGCCGGTGTGCCGGGAGAAGGTCCCGCCGCTGCTGCAGGTCGGCGCCTCCCGGGCCAGCGCCTGCCACTTCGCCGAGGAGCTGGTGAACCGTGTCTGAGAACATCCTCGAGGTCAATGACCTGGTCAAGCACTACCCCGTCACGCAGGGTGTGGTGTTCAAGAAGACCGTCGGTCAGGTCAAGGCGGTGGACGGGGTCTCGTTCGGTCTGCGCGCCGGTGAGACGCTCGGTGTGGTCGGCGAGTCCGGCTGCGGCAAGTCGACGCTCGCCCGGGTGCTGATGAACCTGGAGAAGCCGACCGCCGGCAACGTGGTCTACAAGGGCCAGGACATCTCCAAGCTCTCCGGTGGGGCGCTGCGACGTCTGCGCCGGCAGATTCAGCTGGTCATGCAGGACCCGTACACCTCGCTGAACCCGCGAATGACCGTCGGTGACCTGCTCGGTGAGCCGTTCGAGATCCACCCGGAGGTGGCGCCGAAGGGCAGCCGCCGGGCCAAGGTCCGCGAACTGCTCGACCTGGTCGGGCTCAACCCGGAGCACATCAACAGGTACCCGCACCAGTTCTCCGGCGGTCAGCGTCAGCGCATCGGCATCGCCCGTGCCCTCGCGCTGCGGCCCGAGATCATCGTCTGCGACGAGCCGGTCTCGGCGCTCGACGTCTCCATCCAGGCCCAGGTCATGAACCTGCTGGAGCAGTTGCAGGGCGAGTTCGGGCTCTCCTACGTCTTCATCGCGCACGACCTGTCGGTGGTTCGCCACCTGTCGGACCGGGTCGCGGTGATGTACCTCGGCAAGATCGTCGAGATCGGCACCGAGGACGAGATCTACGAGCGGCCGACCCACCCGTACACCCAGGCTCTGCTCTCCGCGGTGCCGGTGCCGGACCCGACGCAGCGCAACAACAAGACGATCATCCGGCTCACGGGTGACGTGCCGTCGCCGATCAGCCCGCCCTCGGGCTGCCGGTTCCGGACCCGCTGTTGGAAGGCGCAGGACGTCTGCGCCGAGCAGGTCCCGTTGCTGGAAGTCCGGCGGAGCTCGGACCACCCGAGCGCCTGCCACTTCGCGGAGAAGCGCGAGATCGTCGCCACCCACGAGGTGTGAGTCACCGAAACCGCCTGCCGCCGTCACCACGACGACGGCAGGCGGTTCCGTCTGTCCGGGACCTTCGTCGGCCACGCGGCGGCCCGGCAGCCCGCGTGGCGTTCCGGCAGCCCGCGTGGCGTTCCGGCAGCCCGCGTGGCGTTCCGGCAGCCCGCGTGGCGTTCCGGCAGCCCGCGCGGCGTTCCGGCAGCCCGCGCGGCGTTCCGGCAGCCATGTGGCGGCCCGGCAGCCCGCGTGGCGGTTCGGCGGCCACGTGGCGTCATCGGCCCGTGCGTCGCGCGGGGCGGGCCCCAGGTCGCCGCGGCGCGCCTCAGCGATCGCCGGGACGGCTCACAGCGGGCCGCGGCCGGCGCGGAGCAGCAGCAGGGCCAACTGGGTGCCGTCGGCACCGAGCGCGACCCGGAACCGCTCCAGGATCTCCCGTTCCCGGGAGAGCACCAGCCGGGTCCCACCGGACGCCATCCGGGTCACCCCGACCTCCTGGGACAACGCGGCCCGCTCCTGCCAGAGGGCGATCAACGCGTGGTCGATCTCGTCGATCCGTTCCCTGATCTGCACGATCCGCGCGGCGGCGGACGGCTCCTGGGTGCCGGTCTGCTGCTCGGCCGGCTCGGCGTCCCCACCCGGGGTCGGGGTGGCCACCGCCGGCTCAGACCCCTGTGCCGCAGGCTGACCCGGTCGGATCGGGCTGCCGCTCTGCTCCATCACGTCTGTCATCATCGGGTACCTCTCGCAGTGTGGTGCCCGGTGCCCGGAACCTGGGACGGAAAAAGCCCCGGACTCCAGGAGCCCGGGGCTTTAGCAGGTCAGGAACGATCAGGCGCGACCTACGGCAGCGGGACTCCCGGTGCCATAGTAAAAGTAGTAGCGCTCTGCGATCACGCCGTCGAGTATGCCCACGTCGTCGCCGGGTGCGCAAGCATTCGGCGGTTTGTTCGACCGGGAGCGCGCCGAACGGTTACAGGGCGCGGTCGCGCGGAGCCGCCGAGCGCCAGTGCTGCCGAGCGCCAGAGGCGCAGGGCTGCCGAGCGCCAGAGGCACAGTGTCCGACGGGCGGCATAGACTTGTCGGGCGATGCATCCTCTCTTCGACATCCCCGCGTCCCCGCCTGCGCCGGAGTCCGCGCCGGCCCGCCCGCACCGACCCGGGGCGGCCGTCGCGCGCCTCGATCCGCAGCAGCTTCTCGACGGGCTGAACGGGCCGCAGCGCGACGCCGTCAGCCACGCCGGCTCGCCCCTGCTGATCGTGGCCGGCGCCGGGTCCGGCAAGACCCGGGTGCTCACGCACCGGATCGCCTACCTGCTCGCCGCCCGGGACGTGCACCCCGGGGAGATCATCGCGATCACCTTCACCAACAAGGCCGCAGGCGAGATGAAGGAGCGCGTCGCCGCGCTCGTGGGCCCCCGAGCCCGCCTGATGTGGGTGTCGACGTTCCACTCGGCCTGCGTGCGGATCCTGCGTGCCGAGCACGAGCACGCCGGTCTCAAGTCGACGTTCTCGATCTACGACGCGGACGACTCCCGCCGGCTCATGCAGTTGGTGACCCGTGAGCTGGATCTCGACCCCAAGCGCTACCCGGCACGTGGGCTCGCGGCTCAGGTCTCCAACCTCAAGAACGAGCTGGTCGACCCGGAGCAGTTCGCGGCGCGGGCCTCCGGGCCCAACGAGCGGGCCCTCGCCGAGGCGTACACGCTCTACCAGCGGCGGCTGCGTGAGGCACACGCCCTGGACTTCGACGACCTGATCATGACCACGGTGCACCTGCTCCAGTCCCACCCGCACGTCGCGGAGAGCTACCGCCGGCGGTTCCGGCACGTGCTCGTGGACGAGTACCAGGACACCAACCATGCCCAGTACGTCCTGATCAAGGAGCTGGTCTCCGGCACCGACGGGCTGGAGCCCGCCGAGTTGTGCGTCGTCGGCGACGCCGACCAGTCGATCTACGCGTTCCGCGGTGCGACCATCCGCAACATCCTGGAGTTCGAACGGGACTTCACCGACGCCCGGACGATCCTGCTGGAGCAGAACTACCGCTCCACCCAGACCATCCTCAACGCGGCCAACGCGGTGATCGACCGCAACACCTCCCGCAAACCCAAGCGGCTGTGGAGCGAGGCCGGCGCCGGTGAGCAGATCGTCGGCTACGTGGCCGACACCGAGCATGCCGAGGCCGACTGGGCCGCGCGGGAGATCGACCGGCTGGTCGACGCCGACGAGACCCGCCCCGGCGACGTCGCGGTCTTCTACCGCACCAACGCCCAGTCCCGCGTCTTCGAAGAGGTGTTCATCCGCGTCGGCCTGCCCTACAAGGTCGTCGGCGGGGTGCGCTTCTACGAGCGCAAGGAGGTCCGCGACGCCCTGGCGTACCTGCGTTCGGTGGTCAACGACGACGACACGGTGAGCCTGCGCAGAGTGCTCAACACCCCGCGCCGAGGCATCGGTGACCGCGCCGAGGCGTGCGTCGAGGCGCTCTCCAGCCGGGACCGGATCTCCTTCGGGGCGGCGCTGCGCCGGGCCCGGGAGGCTCCTGGCATCTCCAGTCGGGCGGCCAACGGCATCGCCGACTTCGTGGCGCTGCTCGACGGTGCCCGCGAGCTGGCTGAGACCGGCACCCCGGAGGAGGTGCTGGAGGCGTTGCTGACCCGCTCCGGCTACCTTACCGAGCTGGAGGAGAGCTTGGACCCGCAGGACGCCGGCCGGGTGGACAACCTCCAGGAGTTGGTGAGCGTCGCCCGGGAGTACACCGAGCGGATCGAGGCGCTTGGCGAGGAGGGCGAGCGGGCCACCCTGGCCGGCTTCCTGGAGCAGGTGGCGCTCGTGGCCGACGCCGACCAGATCCCCTCCGACGACCCCGATCACCAGGGCGTCGTCACCCTGATGACCCTGCACACCGCCAAGGGCCTGGAGTTCCCGGTGGTCTTCCTGACCGGGCTCGAGGATGGCGTCTTCCCGCACCTGCGCTCGCTCGGCGACACCCGCGAGCTGGAGGAGGAGCGCCGACTGGCGTACGTCGGCATCACCCGCGCCCGACAGCGGCTCTACCTCTCCCGGGCGGTGACCCGCTCGGCCTGGGGGCAGCCGTCCTACAACCCGCCGTCGCGCTTCCTGGAAGAGCTGCCGACCGAGTTGGTGCACTGGGAGCGCACCGAAGGGTCGTACACCTCGTGGGCCGGCGGGGGCGGCGGCGTGGGCGGTCGTGCGGACCGCGTGCCCGGCGGCCGCGGCACCTTCACCGGAGGCACGCCGAAGGCGGCCCAGCTTGCCCAGCGGCTCGGCGTGGACGCCAGCCGGTTGACCACGGCGAGCGAGCTGCCGCAGGGGCCGAAGGTGTCCGCGGGCGACCGGGTCAACCATCAGCGGTACGGGTTGGGTCGGGTGCTCGCCGTCGAGGGGCACGGCCCGGGTGCCCGCGCGCAGATCGACTTCGGCGACCAGACCATGTGGCTGGTGCTCCGGCACGCCCCGGTGGACAAGCTCTGACCCCACCCGGACCCGTACGGCCTCCGGGTGACGTGTGGCCTGCGGACTCGCCGGTCGAGGCTCGGTGGTGCAGCGGGTAGGGCCTGCCCCACCGGCGATCCTCCCGCTCACTGGCTGTCACCCGGACAGGCCGCTTCGTAGGGTCACAGGACAGGCGTCGAACACGACGCCTGTCCGTTCCGGAGGTGTCACGTGAGCCACTCCATCAAGGGCCCGCCCGTCGAAAACCTAGCGTCGTCCGGGACGCTCGCCCGGATCGTCGACGTCGACGCGTTGCGCGCCGTGGCGCTACTCCTCATCCTGGTTGTCAACGTCGCCTTTTTCGCCTCCGGCTACCCCTTCCACCTGGTTCCGGACCCGGCGCACGACTCCTGGGGCGACCAGGCGGTCCAGTGGCTGGTCGAGCTGCTGTTCACGATGAAGGCGTACCTGCTCTTCTCCTTCCTGTTCGGCTACAGCTTCACGCTTCAGCTCGATTCCGCCGCGCGGCGTGGCGTCGACGTCGCCCCACGGTTCCGGCGACGGCTGACCGGGCTGTTCGTGCTCGGCATCCTGCATGCGGTGCTGCTGTTCCAGGGCGACATCCTGACCACGTACGCGTTGCTCGGTCTGGTCCTGCTCGCCATGCGGAACGTCGGCGTCGGGACCGCGCTGCGCGTCGCCGTCCTGCTGACCGGCGGGATCGGCTTCGTCCTCGCGCTCGCCGCCACTGGCGGGACCGAGCTGGTCACCGATCCGGCGACGGCACTTGCGGCGGGGCAGCGGTCCACCGAGGCACTACAGGGTGGAATCGGCACAGTGATCACTGAGCACCTACGCCAGCTGCCGGCGATGTTCGGCACCCTCCTCGTGCAGGGGCCGCTCGCCCTCTCTGCCTTCCTCTTCGGTTACGCGGCCGGGCGGCGCCGGCTGCTCACCGACGTCGTCGGGAACCGGCAGCTCCTGCGCCGGGTGCAGCAGCTGGGCTATCCCATTGGCCTGGCCGGTGCGGTGATCTTCGCATCGGGTGGGGGCACCGCCAACCTGACCGGGCTGACGGCGGGTGTGCTCACCGCGCCGCTGCTCGCGGCCGCGTACGCCGCCACTCTGCTCCAGTTCTTCCAGACCGACCGGGGGCGGCGGGCCGCCGCCATGCTCGCGCCGGCCGGCCGAATGTCCCTGTCGAACTACCTGGGTCAGTCGCTGCTCTGCGTGCTGGTCTTCACCGGCGTAGGGCTGGGCCTGGCCGGTGCCCTCGCGCCCCCGGTCGTCGTCCTCGTCGCGGTCACGATCTACTGCGTGCAGCTCGCCGCCAGCGCGGCGTGGATGGCCCGGTTCCGGTACGGGCCGGCGGAGTGGTTGTTGCGGGCCTGGACCGAGCAGCGGTGGCCACGGCTGCGGGCCGCGGACCCGGCCTAGGTCTTTCTCGGCATCGGTCGACGCCAGGCCGGAGGGTTTCTCGTGGGCGGCCGGTCAGCAGCCCAGATCCACGCCGCGCGCCCGCATGAAGGGGGCCGGGTCGATCTGGTTCCACATGCCCTGGTGCACCTCGAAGTGCAGGTGCGGGCCGGTGGCGTCGCCGGTGGCGCCCTCGTAGCCGATGACCTGGCCGGCCTTGACCTTCTGGCCGACGGCGACCGCGATGCGGCTCTGGTGGGCGTAGTGGGTCAGGTAACCGTTCCCGTGGTCGATGAAGACGGAGTTGCCGTACCCGTCGGAGGCGTCGCCGGCCTGGGTCACGGTGCCGGCGGCCGCGGCGTGGATCGGCGTGCCGGAGGGCAGCGCCAGGTCGATTCCGGCGTGCAGGGTGCCCCAGCGCTGCCCGTAGCAGGACGTCACGGCCGCGCCCGGCATCGGGTCGACCCAGGCGGGCGTGGGCTTGGTGGTCTTCTTCGGCTTTGGCTTCGGCTTGGTGACGGTCTTGGTGGGGGCCGGGCTGGTGCTGACCGCCGATGGGCTCGGCGTCGGGCTGAGCGAGGGGGTGGCCGGGGCGCTCGATTCACGGACCGAGCGGTCGGCCCGGCTCGCGGCCTCGGCCCGGGACTGCGCGTCGAGGGAGACGGCAGCGGGTGTCGGGTGGTCGGTGCCGCTGGTGGCGACGACGACACCGCCGAGGCCGAGCGCTACCAGGGCGGCGGCCCCGAGCACGATGAGGCGGTTCCGCCGGCCGGTGCGCTGCGGCTGCCCGGTCTGGCTGGTGTCGGGGGTGTTCTCGTTCTGGACGGGGCTGTCTTCCTGCACGGCGGACCTTCACAGTCGAGGGGCACTTGACCTCGAAATACTGGCGTCGGGCCGAGTGGGGGCAGCCGTGGGGACCGAACACCCGGACGGAGAGCGGACCATCCGGTGTCCGAATTTGACCTGGTATCCAGCATTAAATCCGTAAAAGTGATCATGCTGGCGGGTGGCGTCGGCCACAGTCGCCGCTGTGGGCCGGGACACATCAAGCCCGGACCCAACAACGCAGAACCGCCCGGATCGACAGATCCGGGCGGTCAACGGTCGTTACGCACTGTCAGGAGGCGGCTGCCTCGCTGTAGATTGCCTCGACTTGCAGCTTGATGTCCACTCCGCGTTCCTGGAGGTACGGCACCGGGTCGACCGGCTGCCCCTTGACATGGATCTCCAGGTGCAGGTGCGTGCCGTACGCGTGGCCGGTCTGACCCACGAGGCCGAGTTGGTCGCCCGCCTTGATCTGCTGGCCTTCCTTGACGCTCACCGCGGAGGAGTGGCCGTAGATGGCCTCGCTGCCGTCGGCGTGCTGAACGATCACCGCGTTGCCGTACCCGCCGAACCAGCCGGCCTTGGTGACCAGCCCGTCGTGGATCGCCACGTAGGGAGTGCCCTCGCCGGCGACCAGGTCCACGCCGGTGTGCATCTTGCCCCAGCGCACCCCGTAGGGCGAGTTGAAGTCGTAACCCTGCAGCGGCAGCAGCCAGACCTCGCGCTCGGCGCTGTCCTCGCTGCGGCTGTCGCGGGAGGCGCGGTCGGCGTTGTCCGCACGGGCCGCGGCGTCCTGACTGGTGACCGACGCCTGCTTCAGCTCGTCGAGGACCGTCGGGCTGACGTCCTTGGCGTCCGGCAGGGCGCTCGCGCCGAGGGCCACGATGCCGGCCCCGACGAACGCGGTGGTGACGACAGCGGCGTAACGGCTGCGGGGTGGGGTGGGTACGCGGCGGCGACCGCGATATCGATCGGGCTCAGACGACAGGCGCTGGCGCACGCACACCCTCCGTTGTCGGGGTTCCGAAGCGGCCGGTGGGCGCCCCCTGAAAGCTCAGGCGGAACGTCCGCTGACCGCGTCGTCACCCGTCCATGGACCTGATGACAACCGTGGACACGTTAGCCAACCACCAGGCGAGTCACAAGCTAGACCGAAAAATTGGCGTGTCGATCTGTCCGTTTGCGTCCATGATTGTCATGCATCGCGACGCCGAACGGTGCCCCTGTCGCTGCCCGTTCGTCGCCGAGCGTGACCGTTCCGGCGGACTCGTCCGGCTTGACTCCGGACAGCGCGCCGGGAGGGTCTCGGCGGGTCGACCAGGAGCGTGGCGGTGGCCGTTGCCAGGCTGGACCTCGCCGGGCGACGGGTGGACGCGTCGGATGCCGGCCGGTGGCAGAGCCCGGATTTCCCGGGCCGGGTCCGCCGGGTTACCGTTCGTTAAGGGTGAAGGTCGTCAAGCCGGTGGAAGGTGTGCGCTGATGAGCTCTCGTATCCGGGTCGTCGTCGCCAAGCCCGGCCTCGACGGTCACGACCGGGGCGCGAAGGTCGTTGCGCGCGCCCTTCGGGATGCCGGGATGGAGGTCGTCTACACCGGCCTGCACCAGACTCCCGAGCAGATCGTCGAGACAGCCATCCAGGAGGACGCGGACGCGGTCGGCCTGTCCGTCCTCTCCGGCGCACACATGACGCTCTTCCGGCGGGTGCTCGAACTGCTCGGTGAGCGGGACGCCCGCGACATCGTCGTGTTCGGCGGCGGCATCATTCCGAACGGCGACATTCCCGAGTTGGAGAAGCTGGGCGTCGCGAAGATCTTCACGCCGGGCGCCACCACCCAGTCGATCGTCGAGTGGGTCCGCGAGAACGTGGCCCAGCCGGTCTCCTGAGACACGCTGTTCGCTTGCGGCGACCGGGCGCGGGGAAACTGCGCCGACCGGACGCGGGCACGGGGGAGGGGCCGGACGCACCCCTCACACGTCCGGCCCCTCTATGCACGATGCCCCGCCGCCACCCCTCGACCGACAGGGCATCGGCCGTATCCCGTCTTTGCGCTGTTCAGCGCGCCGACACCTGACTCAACGACGCCCCCACGGCAGGGTTACGCAACCCTGGCAACATCGCCCGGACGGTGGATGTCGACCCGCTCGTGGCCGGAAACGGCCACGAGCGATGTCCGGTTGTGCATTACCGCACACCGTGCACCCGCTCGGTTGCCGGTGGTGCCGACCTCGCTAGGCTGCGGCCAATGGCCTGTTTCAACTGATGACAGGCGTCAAACTGTTTTTTGAACGCTGGTGGCGGCGCGACGGCGCGCCGCGGAGACGGGACGGGACGCGCAATCGTGGACCTGTACGAGTACCAGGGGCGGGACCTGTTCGAGCGGCACGGCTTGCCCGTGCTGGCCGGCGGCGTCGCCACTACCCCGGAAGAGGCCCGCGCGATCGCCGAACGCCTCGGCGGCCGTGTGGTCGTCAAGGCGCAGGTAAAGGTCGGCGGCCGAGGTAAGGCCGGTGGCGTCAAGCTGGCCGAGGGCCCGGATGAGGCGGTGGCTCGGTCCACCGACATCCTCGGCATGGACATCAAGGGTCACACCGTCCACAAGGTCATGATCACGGTGACCGCGGACGTGGCCGAGGAGTACTACTTCTCGTACCTGCTCGACCGGGCGAACCGCACCTTCCTCTGCATCGCCAGCGTCGCCGGCGGCATGGACATCGAGCAGGTCGCCGCCGACACCCCCGACAAGGTCGTGAAGGCCCCGATCGACGCGGTGAAGGGCGTGGACGAGGCCAAGGCCCGCGAGATCGTGACCGCAGCCGGCTTCCCGGCCGAGGTCGCCGACCAGGTGGTCGAGATCGCCGTCGGCCTGTGGCAGGCGTTCGTCGCCGAGGACGCCACCCTGGTCGAGGTCAACCCGCTCGCCAAGAACGGCGACGGCACGATGCTGCTGCTCGACGCCAAGATCAGCTTGGACGAGAACGCGGCGTTCCGGCACCCGGACCACGAGGCCCTGGTCGACCAGGCCGCGGTGGACCCGCTGGAGCAGGCCGCCAAGGCCAAGGACCTCAACTACGTCAAGCTCGACGGCGAGGTCGGCATCATCGGCAACGGCGCGGGTCTGGTCATGTCGACCCTCGACGTGGTCGCGTACGCCGGTGAGCGGCACGGCAACGTCAAGCCGGCCAACTTCCTCGACATCGGCGGTGGCGCGAGCGCCGCGGTGATGGCGAACGGGCTGGAGATCGTGCTCTCCGACCCGGCCGTGAAGAGCGTCTTCGTCAACGTCTTCGGCGGCATCACCGCCTGCGACGAGGTCGCCAACGGCATCATCCAGGCGCTGGCCCTGCTGGAGCAGCGCGGCGAGCAGGTCACCAAGCCGCTCGTCGTCCGACTCGACGGCAACAACGCCGAAGCTGGCCGGGCGATCCTGGACAGCGCGAACAACCCGCTCGTGCAGCGGGTGGACACCATGGACGGTGCGGCCGAGCGGGCCGCCGAGCTGGCAGCTGCGGGGGTCTGATCATGGCTATCTGGCTGACCAAGGACTCGAAGGTCATCGTCCAGGGGATGACCGGTTCCGAGGGTTCCAAGCACACCCGGCGGATGCTCGCCGCCGGCACCAACGTGGTGGGCGGCGTCAACCCGCGCAAGGCGGGCCAGAAGGTCGACTTCGACGGCACCGAGCTGCCGGTCTTCGCGTCCGTCGCGGACGCGATGGCCGAGACCGGGGCCGACGTCACCGTCATCTTCGTGCCGCCGCAGTTCACCAAGGCCGCCGTGGTCGAGGCGATCGACGCCGCGATTCCGCTGGCCGTGGTGATCACCGAGGGCGTCCCGGTGCACGACACCGCGTCGTTCTGGGCGTACAACGTGGCGCAGGGCGAGCGGACCCGGATCATCGGGCCGAACTGCCCGGGCATCGCCTCGCCGGGCGCGTCCAACGCCGGCATCATCCCGGCCGACATCACCGGCTCCGGCCGGATCGGCCTGGTCAGCAAGAGCGGCACGCTGACCTACCAGATGATGTACGAGCTGCGCGACATCGGCTTCTCCACCTGCGTCGGCATCGGCGGTGACCCGATCATCGGGACCACCCACATCGACGCCCTGGCCGCGTTCGAGGCCGACCCGGAGACCGACGCCATCGTCATGATCGGTGAGATCGGTGGCGACGCCGAGGAGCGGGCCGCCGAGTTCATCAAGGCCAACGTCACCAAGCCGGTGGTCGGCTACATCGCCGGCTTCACCGCTCCCCCCGGTAAGACCATGGGTCACGCCGGGGCGATCATCTCCGGCTCGGCCGGCACCGCCGAGGCGAAGCAGGCGGCGCTGGAGGCGGTCGGCGTCAAGGTCGGCAAGACGCCGACCGAGACCGCGAACCTGATGCGGGAGATCATGTCCGGCAGCTGAGCCGGTCAGGCAACACGAAGGGGGTCGACCGGTCACGGTCGACCCCCTTCGGCGTACGCGTCAGTCGTTGTTCCAGAACGGGTAGTTGCCGGTCGCCCGCAGGATCGCCCCGCCGATGATGTTGATCACGCCGAAGGCGATGGCGAGGTAACCGAGCAGCGGCGACTGCCCGTACCGGCGGGCGTCGCGGATGGACAGGTAGCCGAAGACGATGCCGAGGATTCCACAGCAGATGAGCCCCAGCACGATGCCCAGCACGCCCCAGAGGGTGGTTCGGTCGCGTCCCCGGGCCGGTGGTGGCGGGGGAGGCGGGTATGGCGTCGTCACTGCTTCCTCCGAACGCTCGTGGGCGAGGTGCCGGTCCGAACCGCGACCGGCGGACCCGTCGCGGGTGGTGACGACTCGGGCCCCCTCTGGGCCGAGGCTAGACCGGCCCGGGTGGGCCGGACGCCGGTTCGGTGAACTCGCCGTCCTTAGGAGGGGTTAACGGACTGCCACGGCCCGCGCGACGTGCCAGAGTAGAGCGGATGTCCCCCGTCACCCCTGACCATCCAGGCCGTTCCGGCGGTGTGAGCGCCGACGACCGGCCGGTCGACCGTGCCGCGCCCGCCCGGAGGGTGCCCGCGCCCCGCGCGGGCGGGTCGCCGCGCGGGCGTGCGCCGTTGCCCGTCGCCGCCGGGGTGGCCGCCTGCTGGGCCGCCCTCACCTCGTACCTGCCCGTCGCCATCGTGCTCGGCCTGGTGCAGCTCGGCGCGGACTCCACCACCCTGACCGGCACCCTGCGCACCGCGCTGGCCGGGTGGCTGCTCGGGCACGGCGTCCCACTGCACACCGAGTCCGGTCCGCTCGGGCTCGCCCCGCTCGCGCTGACCGTGCTCGCGCTCTGGCGGCTGACCCGGGCCGGGGTGCACGTCAGCCGCGCGATCGGCGCCCGCGACACCCGCTCTCCGCGCCGGGCGCTGCTCGCCGCGGGTGCGGTAGGAGTCGCCTACGCCCTGCTCGGCACGCTCTCGGCCGTGCTTGTCGGCACCGGCGGGCCGGACGTGTCCCTGATCCGGGCGGGTGTCACGTTCGCGGTGGTCGGCACCCTCGCCGCGCTTGTCGGCGCGGTCAGGATCACCGCGGTGACCCGGTTGCTCGTCGGCCGGATGCCGGGTCCGGTCCGCGACGGAGTGCGCACCGGCCTGGTGGCCGGGCTGCTGCTGCTCGGCGCGGGCGCGGGCGCGGCCGGGCTGGCGGTGGCCACCGGCGGCGGCGACGCGGCAGATATGATTGGGGCGTACCGCACCGGAGTCGCCGGGCAGGCCGGCATCACCCTGGTCAGCGTCGCGTACGCGCCGAACGCGGCGGTCTGGTCGGCGAGTTACCTGCTCGGGCCGGGCTTCGTGGTCGGGACCGACACCGCGGTCCGCACCAGCGAGGTGTCGGTCGGCGCGCTGCCGGCCGTGCCTCTGCTCGCTGGGCTGCCACGCGGCCCGGTGGACGGCCTCGGCGCCCTGCTGCTCGCGGTGCCCGTGCTGGCCGGGATGGTCGCCGGTTGGCTGCTCGCCCGTCGGGTGGCGCGACTCTCGGGGTCGGAGCGGGCCGCGCAGCGGTGGGCCGGGTTGCTGGCACCGGCGGTGCTGGCCGGGCCGGTGGCCGGAGTCTTGCTCGGTGCGGCCGCGGCGGTCTCCGGCGGGCCGCTCGGCGCCCGTCGGCTGGCCCAGGTCGGGCCGGTGGGCTGGCAGGTCGGGGCTGTGGCGGCAGGTGTCATCGCGGTCGGCGCGCTCGTCGGCGCCGCCGCCACCCGGGTGCTGACCCGCGGGCCCGCCCAGTAGACGAGCGCGGGGCGCCCCGGGCGAACCCGGAACGCCCCGTCGAAGCCGAGCTTGTCAGGGCTGGGTGGGCAGGTTCACCTGCGCCACGACGCTCAGGATGAGCAGCAGGATGCCCAGCCCGACGCCGACCGCGCCGCAGATCAGACCGGCCTTGGCCTGACCGGCGTTGTTGGCCTGACCCTGGGCCACCTTCTGCTTGGCGAGATAACCGGTCACGATGCCCGCGATGCCGACCGGGATGCCCAGGTACAGGCAGCAGACCAGCGGGATCGACGCGATACCGAGGATCATCGAGACCAGGCCGAGGGTGTTGTTCTGCCCCTGTGCCTGCGGGTACCCGGCGTTCGGGTACGTCGGACCGCTGCCGTACGGGGGCTGCTGCTGGGCGTACGGGTCCTGCTGCGGCGGCTGCTGGCCGTACGGCTGCCCCGAGGTGGGCTGCTGACCGTACGGGGCCTGCGGTGCGGCGTACGGGTCGTGCGGCTGCTGGCCGTACGGGGAGGCCGGCGGCTGGGGAGCGGTCGGGTCCTGGTTGGGCTGCTGGCCGTACGGGTCCTGACCGGGGTTACCGGGCTGCATTCGAGAAGCTCCTTGGACTGGTTCCGTCAGTTGGTGCTCTTATTTCCATCCATGATCGCGGTCAGTCCTCCCAAAGCCCAGTACAGCAACAGGACGACATGTCTCCCAAAGCGGGCAAAGTTGCACTTGTCGACCGCTTCGTGTGCCGGATCAGGGGTGGTGTGTGGGCCGGCGCGGCGTTCGGCCCGAGCGAGCGGCAGCGTACCGGGTGTACGCACGCCAGGACTGCCGAAGATCGGCGGGCCGCCCAGCCGAAGGGCGTCCCTGACCTGCCCGATAGGGTGGCCCGGTGACCGAGCCCGCGTCTGTCGCCCGCATCGTCGTCCTCGTCTCCGGCTCCGGGAGCAACCTCCAGTCGCTGCTTGACGCGGCCGCCGACCCCGCGTACGGCGCGCAGGTCGTCGCGGTCGGCGCGGACCGCGACGGCATCGCGGGCCTGGACCGGGCCGACGCCGCGGGGGTGCCGACCTTCGTCGAGCGGGTCCGCGACCACGACACCCGGGAGGACTGGGACCTGGCGCTCACCGCGCACGTCGCGAAGCACCAACCCGACCTCGTCATCTCCGCCGGTTTCCTCAAGCTGGTCGGCCCGCACTTCCTCGCTGCCTTCGGCGACCGCTACCTGAACACGCACAACACCCTGCTGCCGGCGTTCCCGGGCATCCACGGCCCCCGCGACGCCCTCGCCTACGGCGTGAAGGTCACCGGGGCCACCCTCTTCTTCGTCGACGCCGGCATGGACACCGGGCCGATCGTCGCGCAGGTCGCGGTGCCGGTGCTCGACGACGACGACGTTGACACGCTCACCGAGCGCATCAAGGAAGCCGAGCGGCGCCAGCTCGTCGAGCAGGTCGGTCGGCTGGTCCGCGAAGGCTGGACCATCACCGGAAGGAAGGTCACGGTTCCGTGAGTCCCACTCAGGACGGGCGCCGCCCGATCAGGCGGGCGCTTGTCAGCGTCTACGACAAGTCCGGGCTGGTCGAGCTGGCTCAGGCCCTGCACGCGGCCGGTGTGGAGATCGTCTCCACCGGCAGCACGGCGGGCACCATCGCCGCCGCCGGGGTGCCGGTGACGCCGGTGGAGACGGTGACCGGGTTCCCCGAGGTGCTCGACGGCCGGGTGAAGACCCTGCACCCGAAGGTGCACGCGGGTCTCCTCGCCGACCTGCGCAAGGACACCCACGTGACGCAGCTCGACGAGCTGGGCGTGGCGGCGTTCGACCTGCTGGTCTCCAACCTCTACCCGTTCCAGGCGACCGTCGCCTCCGGCGCCGACGTCGAGGAGTGCGTGGAGCAGATCGACATCGGTGGCCCGGCCATGGTGCGCGCCGCCGCCAAGAACCACGCCTCGGTCGCCGTGCTCACCGATCCGGCCGGTTACCCGGCGTTGATTGGGGCGCTCGACGAGGGTGGCTTCACACTGGCCCAGCGTCGGGCGCTGGCCGCGCGGGCGTTCGCCGACATCGCCGAGTACGACGTCGCGGTGGCCCAGTGGTGCGCCCGTGAGCTGGCCCCCGCCGACGACTGGTGGCCGCAGTTCGCCGGGCTGGCGCTGCGCAAGTCGGCGGCGCTGCGCTACGGCGAGAACCCGCACCAGCCGGCCGCGCTCTACACCGACCCGGACGCCCCGGCGGGGCTGGCCCAGGCCGAGCAGCTGCACGGCAAGGAGATGTCGTACAACAACTACGTCGACGCGGACGCCGCGTGGCGGGCCGCGAACGACTTCGCCGACCAGCCGGCGGTGGCGATCATCAAGCACGCCAACCCGTGCGGCATCGCGGTCGGCGCGGACGTCGCCGAGGCGCACCGTCTCGCGCACGCCTGCGACCCGGTGTCGGCGTTCGGCGGCGTCATCGCGGTCAACCGGCCGGTCTCGGTCGAACTGGCCCAGCAGGTCGCCGAGATCTTCACCGAGGTGGTGGTCGCCCCCGGCTTCGACGAGGGCGCGGTCGAGGTGTTGCAGGGCAAGAAGAACATCCGGCTGCTGCGGGCGCCCGCCTGGACGCCGGCGCTCGTCGAGTTGCGGCAGGTGACCGGCGGCGTGCTGGCCCAGGTCGCCGACCGGGTGAACGCCCCCGGCGACGACCCGGCCACCTGGACGTTGGCGACCGGTGCGGCCGCCGACGAGGAGCTGCTGCGGGACCTCGCGTTCGCGTGGCGGGCGGTCCGTGCGGTGAAGAGCAACGCGATCCTGCTGGCCAAGGGCGGCGCCACCGTCGGGGTCGGCATGGGTCAGGTCAACCGGGTCGACTCGGCGCGGCTCGCGGTCACCCGCGCCGGCGCCGACCGGGCCCGGGGCTCGGTCGCCGCCTCGGACGCGTTCTTCCCGTTCGCCGACGGTCCGCAGATCCTCATCGACGCCGGCGTCCGCGCCATCGTGCAGCCTGGCGGCTCGATCCGCGACGAAGAGGTCATCGAAGCCGCGCGCAGGGCAAACGTGACGATGTACCTGACCGGAACCCGCCACTTCTTCCACTAGGCCCCGGCCTCACCCCGTTGATCATGAAGTTGTTGCCCAGACACGCCGACGTGTCGGGCAACAACTTCATGATCAACGCAAGGGGTCAGGCCGTGGGGGTGGCCGGGCGGAGTTCGGCGAAGTGGCAGGCGGACGGGTGGGGGTCCGCAGCCCTCGGGACCGTCGCCGGGTCCTCCACCGCGCAGATGTCCTGGGCCTTCCAGCAGCGGGTCCGGAAGTGGCACCCGCTCGGCGGGTCGGCCGGGCTCGGCACGTCGCCGACCAACCGGATCATGTTGCGCTGGTCGCGGGCCTCCGGGTCCGGCACCGGCACGGCCGAGAGCAGAGCCTGGGTGTACGGGTGGGTCGCCCGCTCGTAGATCTCGTCCTCGGTGCCGATCTCGACGATCCGGCCGAGGTACATCACCGCGACGCGGTCGGCGATGTGCCGCACCACGGACAGGTCGTGGGCGATGAAGATGTACGAGAGACCCAGCTCGCCCTGTAGCTGCTTGAGCAGGTTGATCACCTGGGCCTGGATGGAGACGTCCAGCGCCGACACCGGCTCGTCGCAGACGATGACCTCCGGCTTCAGCGCGAGGGCGCGGGCAATGCCGATGCGCTGACGCTGACCGCCGGAGAACTGGTGCGGGTACCTGTTGATGTGCTCGGGGTTGAGCCCGACCAGGTCCAACAGTTCCTGGACCCGCTTGGCCTTGCTGCCCTTCGGCGCGGCGTCCGGGTGGATCTCGAACGGCTCGCCGATGATGTCGCCGACGGTCATCCGCGGGTTCAGCGAGGTGTACGGGTCCTGCATCACCATCTGCATGTTGCGACGCAGCCGGCGCAGCTCACCGCCGGACGCCTTGAACAGGTCCCTGCCCTCCAGGGTGGCGCGTCCGGAGGTGGGCGTCTCCAACCGCATCAGCAGCCGGGCGAGGGTGGACTTGCCGCAGCCGGACTCGCCGACCACGCCGAGCGTCTCGCCCCGGCGCAGCTCGAAGCTCACCCCGTCGACGGCCTTCACCGCCCCGATCTGCCGCTGGAACAACACGCCCTGGGTGATCGGGAAGTGCTTCACCAGACTGTCGACGGAGAGGATCGTCTCGCCGCGGACCTTCGTCGGGCTAGCGGGCGACGCTGTCATCACGGACCTCCTGCGCGAAGTGGCAAGCGCTGGTCCGGCCGTCGCCGAGGACCAGGTCGTGCGGCACCTCGTCCACGCAGACCTGCTGGACGTACGGGCACCGGGGGTGGAACGGGCAGCCGGACGGGATGCGCATCAGGTTCGGCGGCAACCCCTTGATCGTCGACAGCTCCTGGCCGCGGACGTCCAGGCGCGGGATCGACTCCAACAACCCCTTGGTGTACGGGTGGGCGGGCGCCTTGTAGAGCGAACGGACGTCAGCGTGCTCGACGATCCGGCCGGCGTACATGACCGCGATCCGGTCCGCGACACCGGCGACCACACCCAGGTCGTGGGTGATCAGGATCATCGCCATGTTGAGTTCCCGGCGCAGGTCGGCAAGCAGGTCCATGATCTGGGCCTGCACCGTCACGTCGAGTGCGGTGGTGGGCTCGTCGGCGATCAGCACCTTCGGATCGAGCGCCAATGCCATGGCGATCATGACGCGCTGCCGCATACCACCGGAGAACTGGTGCGGGTAGTCGCCGATCCGCTTCGCGGCACCCGGGATCTTGACCAGGTCCATCAGCTCGACGGCACGACGCCGAGCGTCGGCGCGGGACATGCCGGCGCGCTGGCGCAGTGTCTCACCGATCTGCCAACCGACCGGGAAGACCGGGTTCAGTGCGGAGAGCGCGTCCTGGAAGATCATCGCGATCTCCTTGCCGCGTACCTGCCGACGCTGCTCCTCGGAGCGGGTGAGCAGGTCCTCACCCTGGTACAGGATCTGGCCGGAGCGGACGAACGCGGGTGGCGTGTCCAGGATGCCCATGATCGCCTGTGCGGTGACCGACTTGCCCGAGCCGGATTCACCGAGCACCGCGAGGGTCTCGCCGGCGTCCAGGTGGTACGACACACCGTTGATCACCCGGGCCACACCCTCGTTGGTGCGGAACTCGACGTGCAGGTCCCGCAGCTCCAGCAGGTGGCCGCCCTCGGGCGTGGCGGAGGCGGGCGTGGGGTTGACGGTCATGAGAAATCACCGCAGCTTCGGGTCGAAGGCGTCACGGATCGCGTCGCCGAGCATGATGAACGCCAGCACGGTCAGCGCCAGGAAGGCCGACGGGACGATCAGCGGGGTGGCCGCCTCCCGCATGTGGATCCGACCGGTGTCGATGTCCTGACCCCACGAGATGGTGGGAGCCTTCAGCCCGATGCCCAGGAACGACAGTGTCGCCTCGGCCGCGATGAACGAGCCCAGCGCGATGGTCAGCACCACGATCGCCGGGGCCAGCGAGTTCGGCAGGATGTGCCGCCACATGATCCGGCTGTTGCCGGCGCCGAGCATCCGGGCCGCCGCGACGTAGTCCTGCTCCTTGGCGGTGATCACCGAGGACCGGACCACGCGGGCGGCGGTGGTCCACCCGAGGAGGGCCAGCACGAAGACGACCGCGCCGATCCGGGCCGTCTGGCTGTCGCTGGACACCCGCTTGAGCAGCACGATCGCGGCCAGCAGCAGCGGGATGCCGAGCACCACGTCGATCACCCGGGAGAGCACCGCGTCGACCCAGCGGCCGAAGTAACCGGCCAACATGCCGACCACCAGCGCGATGATGCCGGTGCCGAGGGCGGCGAGCGCGCCGACAAGCAGCGACGCCCGGGTGCCGTAGACCGCCCGGGCGTACGTGTCGCAGCCCTGGAAGTCGTACCCGAAGATGGCTCCGCCGGACGGCCCGGCGTGCTGCCGGGAGAGCAGGCAGTCGTTCGGGTTGTTGGCGGTGAAGACCCCGGGGAGCAGGGCCATCAGGGTGAAGATGACGACAAGCGCCAGCGAGATCCAGAAGATCGGGTTGCGGCGCAGGTCGCGCCAGGCGTCCCCGGCCAGGCTGCGGGGCTTCTGCGCGGCGCCGATCTGGTTGGGTGTGCCGGGCTCCCCGGAGGGGCCGCGTCGGGCGGCCTGGTTCTCGGTGGACGCCACAGTCTCAAAGTCGCTCATGCCTGCTCACTCATAGCGGATCCTCGGGTCGAGTACGGCGTACAGGACGTCCACCACCAGGTTCGAGACCAGGTAGACCACGACGAGCACGCTGACGATGCCCACCACCAGGGGGCCGTCCTCGGTGCGGATGCCGCGGAAGAGGTTGAAGCCCACGCCGGGGATGTTGAAGACGCCCTCGGTGATGATCGCGCCGCTCATCAGGTTGCCCAGTTCCACCCCGAGGAAGGTGACCACCGGGATCAGCGAGTTGCGCAGCACGTGGACGATGACGATGCGCCGCTTGACCAGGCCCTTCGAGCGGGCGGTCCGGACGTAGTCGGCGCGCAGGTTCTCCGCCACCGAGGCCCGGGTGAGTCGTAGGGCGGTGGCCAGCGACAGCGAGCCGAGCACGATGCCCGGCAGCAGGAGCGCGTAGAACGTCGGGTCGGACCCGGCGGTGGGTGGGAAGAGCTGCCACTTGACGCCCAGGAAGAACTGCGCCAGCGGCGCCAGCACGATGGTGGGGATACCCAGCACCAGCAGCGTCAGCACCAGCGTCGAGTTGTCGAAGATGCTGGCCCGGCGGATGCCGGCGAGAACGCCGGCGGTCACGCCGAAGATGATCGCCACAGCGAGCGCGATGAGCGCGAGCCGCACGGTGACCGGCCAGGCCTGCTGGAGGATGTCACCGATGTTCCGACCGGTGAGTGACTCGCCCAGGTTGCCCTGGAGCAGGTTCTTGACGTAGTCGAAGTAGCGGTAGAAGAAGCCGCCGACGCCTGTGGCGTCCAGGTGGTACTTCTCGGTCAGGTAGGCCCGTTGAGCTGGCGTCACCGGTCGTTCGCCGGCGAGCGCCTGGATCGGGTCGCCCTGCCCGGCGAATGTCAGCGCGTAGACGATCAGGGTGGTCCCGAAGAACGCCAGGACCATCTGCAGTAGGCGCCGCAGGATGTAGCGGAACATGCTTAGCAGTCTCTCCGGAAATGTGCGAAAGGGTCGCAGGACGGCATCTCTGGTCGTACCCGAAATATCCGAGACGTGCCGTCCGGCCCGGGGGAGCTGGCGCCACCGGGCCGGAACCGCCGCTGCGGTCCGGCCCCCGGTGGTGCGGTCCGGGCCACCCGGGCTTCGTCGCCCGGGTGGCCCGCACCGTGCTCAGCTCAGCTGGCTGCTTCGATCTTGACGAGGTTGACCCGCTGGAACAGGTCCATCTCGACGTTCTTGACCTTGGACGAGTGGCCGAACACGTTCTCGCCGAAGCGGAGCGGGATCACCGGCATGTCCTTGGCCAGGATGTCCTCCGCCTGCTGGTACTTGGCGATCGCCTCGTCCTGCGTCTTGGCGGCGGAACCCTCCTTGACCAGCTTGTCGAACTCCGGGTTGCTGTAGCCGTAGTAGTTCGACGAGCCGTTGGTGCTGTACAGCGGGCCGAGGTAGTCCTCCATGGTCGGGTAGTCCATGACCCAACCCATCCGGAACGCACCCACCGGCGTCTTCTTCTCGACCTTGGTGAGCAGGTCGGCGAACTTCGGCTCGGCCGAACCCACCGCGTCGACACCCAGATTGGTCTTGAGCTGGTTGACCGTGGCGTCGACCCAGTCCTTGTGACCGCCGTCGCCGTTGTACGAGATGACGATCTTCGAGGGGCCACCGGCGGCCTGGTAGAGCTTCTTGGCCTCGGTCGGGTTGAACTCACCCGACTTGCCCGTGGTGTCGTCCCGGTAACCCGGCAGCACCGGCGAGACGAAGGAGCGCGCCGACGTCTGCGAACCCTTGAAGACCGACTTGGTGATCTCGTCACGGTCGATCGCCATCGAGATGGCCTTGCGGACGTCCGGCTTGCTGTAGTCCTTGTCGAACGTCGGGAACGCGAGGAACTGGAACGACGACATCGGGCTGGTCTTGTACCGGTCGCCCAGGTCGCTCGGCGCGGTGCTCAGGCTCTCGGTCGGGATCGTGGGCAGCACGTCCAGGTTGTCCGCCAGGACGTCCGCGTACGCCGCGGTGAGCTGCTGGTAGATCCGGAACTCGATGTTCTTGACCTTGGGCTTCTCGCCCGGGAAGGCGTCGTACCGCTCGACGTCGATCTTGCTGTCGTGCTGCCAGGTGCCCTTCATCTTGAAGGGGCCCTGCCCGATCGGGGCCTGCTCGTAGGAGTCCTTGAGCACGCCCGGAGCCGAGAACGCGGCGTCCGGCATCGGGAAGAACGCGTTGTAGCCAAGCGTGGTCTTGAAGTCGATGTACGGCTCGTTGAGCGTCACGGTGAAGGTGAGGTCGTCGACCTTCTTCAGGCCGGACATCTCCTTGGCCTTCGGCGCCTTGCCCTGCAGGTCCGCGTAGCCAGCGATCTTCTCGAAGAAGGCGTTGGTGTCCTGGCCGTTGGGGGCGTACGCGCCGTAGTTCCAGGCGTTGATGTAGTCCTCGGCCGTGACCTTCTCACCGTTGTGGAAGGTGAAGCCGTCCTTGAGCTTGATCGTCCAGACCTTGTTGTCGGACGAGGTCACCGACTGTGCCGCGACCTCGTACGGCTTGTTCTGGGCGTCGTAGTCGACGAGCGGGCTGAACAGGCCGGCGATGACCTGGGAGCCGGACGTCTCGGTGGTGTTTGTCGGAACCAGGTGCTTCGGTTCGGCGATCTGGATGCTGACCACCGAACTGTCGCTGCCACCGGATCCACCGTCGCCGCCGCTGCCGCAGGCCGCGAGGCCCAGCGTCACCGCGAGCGGGAGGGCGGTCCAGGCGGCGAGTCTACGAACTCGCATTGAGCCTCCTCATCTCCTCACGCTGCGCAGTCAGGCCCGACGCTGGGTTTACGCTGCGCAACAAGCGGTAACGGTAGGTCGGAGGCGAGGCTTCGACAACGACGCGGTTGCGGGTGGGTAACGGTCCGGGGTCGCTTCCCTTGTCGGAGGCGGGCACATCTGCTACGCGAAACCGGCCATAACAGTGCTGAACTGCTCTTCTGCGTATGGCTGACGTGCTGATTGAGTGCACCTGGGCCAGGTTTTCGCCTACTGAGGCGATCGTCCGCTCTCCGGCGGCGTCGGCCCTCCCTGTCTGGTTCGACAGTGATCGAATCCACAAGTCGTCACCGATAGTGATGAGCGACACCTCACGCTCGGTCACCTCGTTGAGGGTCCGCCCCCACTCGTCCCGGGGCACCCGGCCGGTCGCCGTGCCTGTCGCTGCTCGGCGATCTGCCGGTCGGCACGCCAGGGGTGCCGGGGGACGGCCCGTGCGAGGTCGTCTGAATCGCGTGCGGTGGCCGTGAGACGATCTGGTCGTGACGGCGACGCTTCTGGACGGCAAGGCAACCGCGGCGGAGATCAAGGACGAGCTGCGCATACGGGTGAAGGCACTGGCGGAACGCGGCATCACCCCGGGGCTCGGCACCGTCCTGGTCGGGGCGGATCCGGGCAGCCAGGCGTACGTCAACGGCAAGCACCGCGACTGCGCCGAGGTGGGCATCGCCTCGATCCGCCGCGAACTGCCCGCCGACGCCACCCAGCAGCAGGTCGACGACGTGCTGGCCGAGCTGAACGCCGACCCGGCGTGCCACGGCTACATCGTCCAACTCCCGCTGCCGGCTCACCTCGACACCCAGCGGGTGCTGGAGTTGATCGACCCGGACAAGGACGCCGACGGCCTGCACCCGGTCAACCTTGGGCGGCTCGTGCTCGGCTACGACGGGCCGCTGCCCTGCACGCCGCGCGGCATCGTCGAGCTGCTCCGCCGGCACGACGTGGCGCTGCGCGGGGCCACCGTCGCGGTGGTCGGTCGGGGCAACACCGTCGGCCGACCGCTCGGCCTGCTGCTCACCAGGCGCAGCGAGAACGCCACGGTCACCCTGTGCCACACCGGCACCCTCGACCTCGCCTCGCACACCCGTGCCGCCGACATCGTGATCGTCGCGGCCGGCGTACCGGGCCTGCTCACCGCCGACATGATCAACCCCGGCGCGGTGGTGGTGGATGTCGGCATCACCCGCGTGATCGGCGCGGACGGCAAGGGCCGCTACACCGGCGACGTGGACCCGGAGGTGGCCGAGACGGCCGGCGCGCTGGTCCCCATGCCCGGAGGTGTCGGCCCGATGACCCGGGCCATGCTGCTCAGCAACGTCGTGGAGCGCGCCGAGCGCGGCTGACCCACCCGCCGGTGACGCCGGTGACGTTCGCCCCATACCGGCGATGGCCGCCGCCCCTGGCCTGTTCGGTGCCAGGATGACTGATACGGTCCGGAAAACCGACTGGTATCAGGGAGTGGGACGACCATGGGTAAGAAGGTCACTGTCGTCGGGGCTGGCTTCTACGGCTCCACCACCGCACAGCGCCTGGCCGAGTACGACGTCTTCGACACCGTAGTGATCACCGACATCGTGGAGGGCAAGCCCGCGGGCCTCGCGCTCGACCTCAACCAGTCCCGGGCCATCGAGGGCTTCGAGACCAAGGTCGTCGGCGTGACGACCGGCCCCAACGGTGAGGGCTACGAGAGCATCGAGGGCTCCGACGTCGTCGTGATCACCGCTGGCCTGCCGCGGAAGCCCGGCATGAGCCGGATGGACCTGCTGGAGACCAACGCCAAGATCGTCCGTCAGGTCGCCGAGAACGTCGCCAAGTACGCCCCCAACGCCGTCGTCATCGTCGTCTCCAACCCGCTCGACGAGATGACCGCGCTGGCGCAGCTCGCCACCCAGTTCCCGAAGAACCGGGTGCTCGGCCAGGCCGGCATGCTCGACACCGCCCGGTTCAGCAACTTCGTCGCCGAGGCGCTGAACGTGCCGGTGGCCTCGGTACGCACGCTGACCCTGGGCTCGCACGGCGACACCATGGTCCCGGTGCCGTCGAAGAGCACCGTCAACGGCAAGCCCCTGCGTGACGCGATGCCGGCCGAGCAGATCGAGGAGCTGGTCGTCAAGACCCGCAACGGTGGCGCCGAGGTGGTCGCGCTGCTCAAGACCGGCTCCGCCTACTACGCCCCGTCGGCAGCCGCAGCCCGGATGGCGAAGGCCGTCGCGGAGGACTCCGGCGAGGTCATGCCGGTCTGCGCCTGGGTCGACGGTGAGTACGGCATCTCCGGTGTCTACCTGGGTGTCGAGGCCGAGATCGGTGCCGAGGGCGTCAAGCGGGTCGTCGAGACCGACCTGGACGCCGACGAGCGCGCCAGCCTCCTGGAAGCCGCCGAGGCCGTCCGAGCCAAGCAGGGCGACATCTCCAGCATGTAGTTCCCCGCACCAGACCACCCGAAGGGCCCGCCGGCCAACCCGGCGGGCCCTTCGCCATCCCCACCCACCTCCACTCCACCCCCACCCACCCCACCCCCACCCCCCGGCCCCCGCCCCGCCCCCGCCCCGCCCCGCCCCGCCCCGCCCCCGGTTGATCAAGAGGTTTGCGTCAGGAAACACCACCGTGGTGACGCAAACCTCTTGATCACGAGATGGGGTGGGTGGTGGGTGGGGGGTGGGTGGTGGGTGGGGGTGGGGCGTTGGTTGGTGGGCCGGCGGACGGGGTGGGCGCAGCTTCGGGGATGTTGCTGCCTTGAGGGGTTGGGAGGGAGCACTTTCAGTGATGTTGCGCGGATCTTCCATCGAGATCGTGCTCGATCCTGGTTCTACTGGTGTCCCGGACTCGCGTCGCGCCTCCGTCCAGGATTGAAGGGGCTTGCTCGACCGCTCCGATGGGTGATCCCCGCGCGGCACTCCTCGATCATGAAGTTGTTGCCCTGCGGATCGGCGTGTCGTGGCAACAACTTCATGATCAACGGAAACGCCCAGGGGGCCGGGGGCCTGAGGTTCAGGGGTGGTGGGGGAGGAAGGGGGTGCCCAGGTGGGGGGTGGCCAGGAGGGTGGGGGAGTGGGTGTGCAGGGTGGTCAGGCGGGAGTGGCGTGCCATGTCCGGGTCTTCCTCGTGGGCGTACGCCAGGTCGGGGTCGACCAGCTGCACCATGTGCACCAGCAGGTCCCCGGTGAAGAGCACCCGTTCGTCGGCGATGGTCAGGAGCACCGACTGGTGGCCGGGGGTGTGGCCGGGGGTGGGCAGCAGACGTACCGCCGGGGTGAGAGTGGTCTCGCCGTCGACCACCCGGAGCTGGCCGGCGGCGCGCAGGGGGGCGACCAGGCCGGCCGGTAGCCCGGGGTTGAGTGCCTCCGCCGCGTCGAGTTCGTCGCGCTGGATCAGGTAGCTCGCGTTCGGGAAGTACGGCTGCCCGGGGGTGCCGGTGACCGCCCAGCCGATGTGGTCGCTGTGCAGGTGGGTCAGGACGACGGTGTCGACGTCGGCCGGGTCGATGCCGGCGGCGGTCAACTCGGCGGGCAGTCGGCCGGGGACCGGCGCCCAACTGACGGCGGGGGCGTCGGCCGGGCCGATCCCGGCGTCGACAAGGGTGACCGGCCCGTCGCCGGTGCGGATCGCGAAGCTGCGGAACCGCAGCCACCACTGCCCGTCGGCGGTCACCGAGTCGGGGTCGCGCCGGTCGGCCTTGAGCCACTGGGTCGCTGTGGCCTGCGGAAACGCCTCCGCGCGGGGCTGGAAGAAAGCCCCCTCACCGTCGGTCAGGGCGGTGATCGTGATAGACCCGAGGGTGCGGTTCAGTGGCATCGGACGATGATTCCAGGGCATTCCTGTTCCGCGCAGCCCAGTTCTGCCGGCTGGTCGAGGCCGGCTGGGGGCTGCCGGCCCAATTGCAGTACGCTCGTACTGCTTGAGCACGTGTCCCCCGAGAGGAGCGCCGGCCGATGGCGAAGATCAAGGTAAACAACCCGGTCGTAGAACTCGACGGCGACGAGATGACCCGGATCATCTGGAAGCAGATCCGGGAGCAGCTGATCCTGCCCTACCTCGACGTCGACCTGCACTACTACGACCTGTCGATCCAGTACCGCGACGAGACCGACGACCAGGTCACCATCGACGCCGCAAACGCCATCAAGGAGCACGGCGTCGGCGTCAAGTGCGCGACCATCACCCCGGACGAGGCCCGGGTCGAGGAGTTCGGCCTGAAGAAGATGTGGCGGTCGCCCAACGGCACCATCCGCAACATCCTCGGCGGTGTCGTCTTCCGTGAGCCGATCATCATGTCCAACGTGCCGCGGCTGGTCCCCGGCTGGACCAAGCCGATCATCATCGGCCGGCACGCCCACGGTGACCAGTACAAGGCCACCGACTTCGTCGTCCCCGGCCCGGGCACGGTGACCATCACCTACACCCCGGCCGACGGCGGCACGCCGATGGAGATGGAGGTCGCCAACTTCCCCGGCGGCGGCATCGCCATGGGCATGTACAACTACGACGAGTCGATCCGGGACTTCGCCCGGGCGTCGTTCCGGTACGGCCTGGACCGCAACTACCCGGTCTACATGTCGACCAAGAACACCATCCTCAAGGCGTACGACGGTCGGTTCAAGGACATCTTCGCCGAGGTGTTCGAGGCGGAGTTCAAGGCCGAGTTCGACGCCGCGGGCCTCACCTACGAGCACCGGCTCATCGACGACATGGTCGCCGCCGCGCTCAAGTGGGAGGGTGGCTACGTCTGGGCCTGCAAGAACTACGACGGTGACGTGCAGTCCGACACCGTCGCGCAGGGCTTCGGGTCGCTGGGCCTGATGACCTCGGTGCTGCTCTCCCCGGACGGCCGGACCGTCGAGGCCGAGGCCGCGCACGGCACTGTCACCCGGCACTACCGGCAGTACCAGAAGGGCGAGAAGACCTCGACCAACCCGATCGCGTCGATCTACGCCTGGACCCGGGGCCTCGCCCACCGGGGCAAGCTGGACGGCACGCCGGCGGTCACCGAGTTCGCCAACACCCTGGAGCAGGTCATCATCGACACCGTCGAGGGCGGCCAGATGACCAAGGACCTCGCGCTGCTCATCTCGCGCGACGCCCCGTGGCTGACCACCGACGAGTTCATGAACGCGCTCGACGAGAACCTGGCCCGTAAGCTCGCCGCCTGATCCAGGCGTACCGCATCATCGGAGCCCGCCGGCACCCCTGCCGGCGGGCTTCGGTGTGTCCGGCCGCGCCGCGCCGGTCGGCGTCACCGCGCCCGGCGCGCCTCGTTGACCAGGATGGACGAGATGCCAGTCGCGTCCAGGAAGGTTGACCACGGTCGACCAGCGGCACCCGTGCGCCGATCAGCCAGCCTTCCCGGCTGTGCCGTGCACAGCCAGCCGTCCCTTCCCTGCGGGGGGCCCTGTCCCGGGCCCCCCGCGCCCTGTTTTCCCGAGGAGCGCGTGGCGGCTCAGGCGGCGCGGAGCAGTTCGGCGGCACGCTCCGGGGCGATGTCGTTGATGAAGACGCCCATCCCGGACTCGGAGCCCGCCAGGTACTTCAACTTGTCGGCGGCCCGCCGGATGCTGAACAGCTGCAGGTGCAGGTGGCCCAACTCGCGGTCGACCCGCACGGGGGCCTGGTGCCAGGCCGCGATGTACGGCATCGGCATGTCGAACAGGCCGTCGAAGCGGCGCAGCAGGTCCAGGTAGAGCGGCCCGAAGGCGTCCCGTTCGCTGTCGCTGAGCGCCGGGATGTCCGGCACCACGCGGCGCGGCGCGACGTGCACCTCGAACGGCCAGCGCGCGGCCGCCGGCACGAACGCCGTCCAGTGTTCGTTCTCGGTGACCACCCGTACGCCGGTGCTGCGCTCGGCGGCCAGCACGTCCGCGTACAGGTTGCCCCCGCCGGTCCGCTCGGCGTGCCGGCGCGCCGCGGCCAGCATCGCGCGGGTGCGCGGCGTCACGAAGGGGTACGCGTAGATCTGCCCGTGCGGGTGGTGCAGCGTCACACCGATCTCGACGCCCCGGTTCTCGAAGCAGAAGATCTGCTCGACGCCGGGCAGCGCGCCGAGCACCTCGGTGCGGTCGGCGAGCGCGTCGAGGACGGTGCGGACCCGGCGCGGGGGGAGGCTGGCGAAGGAGGCGTTGTGGTCGGACGTGAAGCAGACCACCTCACAGCGGCCGAGGCCCGGCCGGACCGGTGTGAACGGGGTGATCTCCCCGGGCTCCTCGGCCACCCGACCGCTCAGCGACGGGAATCGGTTCTCGAAGACCACCACGTCGTAGTCGGGTGCCGGGATCTCGGTCAGCCGGTCGCCGACCGACGGGTCGAGCGGGCACTCGTTCGCCGGCGGGAGGAACGTGCGGGTCTGCCGGTGCACGGCGACGGCGACCCACTCGTCGGTCAACGGGTCGTAGCGCAGCTGCGATGCCGGGGGAGGCGGCGGCAGGGTCCGGCGGTCCGGCTGGTCGCGGACCGCGTCGTCGCGCTCGTCGAAGTAGATCAGCTCCCGGCCGTCGGCCAGGTCGATCGCGGTGCGCTTCACGGCGCCGTCCCCCTCAGTTGTCGGCGTGCGCGTCATGCGGCCCGCCCGTTGTCGCCTTCACCATGATCAGTTCGCCCACCTGTTCGCCGAGTACCCGTCGTGCGGGCGGAGGCAACAGGTCGTCGCTGACAAGTACGTGGGCCGCCGTCAACTCGACGATCGAGGAGATGCCCACCGTGCCCCACTTGGTGTGGTCGGCGAGCACCACCAGCCGGTCCGCCGCGGCGACGAGCGCGCGGTCGGTCTCCGCCTCCATGAGGTTGGGGGTGGTGAAGCCGGCCCGCTCGGTGATGCCGTGCACGCCCAGGAAGAGCAGGTCCAGGTGCAGTGACCGGACGGCCCCGACCGCGAGGGGCCCGACAAGTGCGTCCGACGGTGTGCGTACGCCGCCGGTGAGCACCACTGTCTGGTCCGGGCGGCCGGCGGCGTGCATGATTTCGGCGACCGGCAGCGAGTTGGTCACGACGGTCAGCTCGGGCACGTCGACAAGCCGGCGGGCCAGTTCGGCCGTGGTGGTGCCGGCGGAGAGCGCGACAGCCGCCCCCGGCCGGACCAGCTGAGCCGCCCGGTCGGCGATGGCGGCCTTCTCCGGCAGTTGGCGGACCGACTTGGCGTGGAAGCCCGGCTCGTCGGTCGAGCTGGGCCCGGTGGTGGTGGCGCCACCGTGCACCTTGGCCAGCAGACCGCGCTCGTGCAGCGCATCCAGGTCGCGCCGGATGGTCATGTCGGACACGCCGAACTCGCCGGCCAACTCGGTGACCCGGACGCCGCCGGCCGCGCGGACCCGGGCCAGGATGGCAGCCTGCCGCTGCTGAGCGAGCATCTGCCGTGCCTCCCCGGGGGTTCACGTACCCTCACGCGGTCAAACGTGTTCCAACAAAGATGAACACTATCGCGTAGCGGTCAGCGGTGAAAGGAACGGGTACGACGACGACTCAGGCTGACGCGATCTTCAACTCCACCCAGCCGGTCTCGGTCAACTGGTGCAGCACGGCCTGCACCGCGTCCGCCACGCTCAGGTCGGTGGTGTCCAGCACCAGATCGGCGTCGGCCGGCTCCTCGTACGGGTCGTCGATGCCGGTCATCCCGGTGAGCAGGCCAGCCCGCGCCCGCGCGTACAGGCCCTTGCGGTCCCGCTGCTCGCACACCTCGAGCGGGGTGGCCACGTGCACGAGCACGAAGCCCGCCCCGGCGGCGAGGGCCATCTCCCGCGCGGTGGCGCGGGCTGCCGCGTACGGGGCGATCGGGCAGCAGATGCCCACCCCCCGGTGCCTGGCGATCTCGGCGGCCACCCAGCCGATCCGCCGGACGTTGAGATCCCGGTCGGCCTTGCTGAAGCCCAACCCGGCGGAGAGCTCCCGGCGCACCACGTCACCGTCGAGCAGGGTCACCGTACGGTCGCCGCTCTCCCGCAGCGCGTCCGCCAACCCACGGGCGACAGTCGACTTACCGGAGCCGGAGAGGCCGGTCAGGAAGACCACCAGCCCGCGCTGACGACGCGGCGGCCGGGCCCGGGCCAGCTCCCGTGCCACGGCGGGCGGGGTGTGCCACTCCGGTAACGGGAAGCCCCGGTCGAGCAGGTCGTCGATCTCCGCCTGGGTCAGCGCGAGCCGGCGGTTACGCGGTGGGATGTCCTCCCGCCAACGCCACTGCCCGTCCCGGTTGTCGTAGGCGAGTTCGCGGGGCACCAGCACCCGCAGCCCGGCACCGGAGAGCATCTCCCCGGTGGAGAGCAGGTGGGTGACCCCGTACGCGGCGGAGACCCGAGCGCGCAGCAGCGCGTCACTGATCTCCTCGCGGCGGTGCGACAGCGGCACCGCGACCAGGGTGGCGGGCGGCATCCGGTCCCGTGCGGCGAAGATCGTACGGACCAGCGCCTCCGGCGGGAGCCCGTCGGCACCGCCCTCGCCGACCGGGATCATCACGAGCAGGTGCGCGGCCAGGGTGCGCGCGGCGTGGGCGATCTGGGCGAGCTGCGGACGGTGCAGCGGGCGATCGGCGATCACGCCGAGCACCCGGCCCGGGGGCAGCAGCGCGCGGACCTCCTCGGGGTTGCGGCGCAGTCGCTGGAACGGACCGTGCCCACCGTCGCCAAGTCGCCGAACCTGGCCGCCCACCCCGGCCACACCCTCGCGCACCGGCCAGACGTCGGCCACGTCCAGGGCGGCCGCCGGGGCGCCCTCCCCATCGGTGAGCACGAGCGCCCGGCGGGCCGGATCGCGCGGGTCGAAGCTCTGCGCCAGCGCGGCCGGCACCTGGAGGACGACCGCGACCTGCCACGGTGTGCCGTCGGCCAGCTTGCCGCGGCGGCTCACCGAGACCAGGTCGGCTCGGGTCATGAAACCGGTCAGTGGGGCGTACGCGCCGGTCAGCAGCAGCTCCAGATCAGCGAGCTCACCAGGACGTGGCGTGTACGCCGGTGCGTCCCGCAGCACCTCGTCGGGCAGCACCCAGCCGTTGCTCATCCACACCCCCCACTCACTGACCGGCACACAGTTTCGCAGCCGACCGCCGATCGGTCGAGGGCGCCACTCCACGACCCGGGCGGGCGGATCAGCGCTTGATCCGCCGGCCTACCGCCGACCGCATCCGGTTCCACACTTTCCGCTCGTCGCGGATCCGAGGTCGGGAGCCGTCCGCCCGGCAGATGAACACCAGCGGCAGTCGCGCGTCCTCGGTCCAGCCCACGTTGGTGATCCGGGCCTTGAGCAGCCAACTGCCCCTGGTCCGGCCGCCGTTGAGGGCGGCGAAGTCGATCGTGGCGGTGGTCCGGTGCACCAGGTGGACGGTCCCCGCTCCGGTCGTACCGGTGATCCGCTCGGTCCGGAAGGTCATCGGCAGGAAGGTCTCGTCGCCGGTCTCCCGGTGTCGGGCAACCAGGTCCAGCCGGGCCTTGCGCACCTGCGCGGTGGCGTCGAGCACCTCGGGGGCGATCTCCTCCATCGGGAGCATCAGTACGTCGCGGTCACCGTCTGCACGGAAGCCGACCGGCTCGCTCCCGGAGCGCAGCTCGGCGGCGACGGTCACCGTGACAGCGTGGTCGGCGCGGCGGAGATCGTCGACGACGCCGTGTGCGGCGATGCCCGACTCCCAGCGGGCGAGCCTGCGCAGGTCCGCGACACGCCCCCGCTCCGCCAGGTACGCCACGGCTCGGAGCAGGGGCGGCAGACCGCCGGCGACACCGGGGGCGAAGCGGTCCTGAATGATCTTCTGAACCTCCAGCGCGACCTCGCCCAGCCACGGCTCGGGCGCGTCCAGCAGCCGCTTGCCCCGCAGATGGCCGAGCATCTCGTTGCGCAGCCAGCGCCGGTGCAGCCGGTCCCGCAGCGGACCCGGCTCGGTGTTGGCGTCCACGACGTCCAGCGCCTCGCGCACGCTGGCGAAGTAGCTCGCCGGGTCCAGTCTTTCCGCGGTGACGTTACGCGCGTCGCCCCGCTGGACGTGGTGGTAGCAGGTGTAGTCGGACAGCACGGAGGTGCGCCGGGACAGGAAGTAGGCGCGCACGACGAACGAGTGGTCCTCGAGCCGACGCTTGCCGCCCTCCGGGAACCGCAGACCGTGCTCGTTCAGGAACGACCGCCGGAACAGCTTGTGACAGGTCAGGCTGTCGATCAGGGGGGAGTTGCCCAGGGTGGCGTCGGGGCGGTTCTTCCGGAACAGCTCGCGCGGCACGGGGCGCCCGTAACCGGCCATCTTCCCGACCACGATGTCCGCGTCGTTCGTCTTCGCGCACGCGTACAGCCGCTCCAACGCCTCGTCGGCGAACCAGTCGTCGTCGTCGGCGAAGAAGACGTACTCGCCACGGGCGTGCTCGATGCCGAGGTTGCGGGGGCGCGACGGCCAGCCGGAGTTCTCGATGTGCAGCACCCTGACGTGTGGGTACTCAGCGGCCAACCGGTCCAGTCGCTCGGCCGTGTCGTCGGTCGAACCGTCGTCGACGAAGATCGCTTCGAACTCGTCCGTGGGCAGCGACTGGCGGAGCAACGAGGCGATGAGCTTCTTGACGTGTGGGCCGCAGTTGTACGCCGGCACCACGACGCTCACTTTGGGGACGCCCACCTTGGTTGTCAGGATCCCTCCCACGTCGTCGGTCGGCCACTGGGCGGTCGATGCCCGGTGAACGGGAGGTGAATGGTGCCACCCCGGAAACGTCTTTCCCAAGGCGGGGTCCGGCCGAACGCGGGACCGGCGGAAACGTCGCGAGCCCCCCGGTGCGGGACCTTAGGGGGCCGGCGGCGGAAGGATCAGGGGAGCGCCGGGGGCGCGCCGGTGTCCATGCTGGGCGTCGAGTCCCTACGCTTGGCGCGTGACACTGATCGCGACCCAGTCGCTCACCAAGACGTACGGAGGCCGGGTCACCGCGTTGGCCGACCTCACCGTCGCCGTCGAGCCCGGGATCATCGGCCTGGTGGGCGCGAACGGCGCCGGCAAATCCACGTTGATCAAGATCCTGCTCGGCCTGATCGCACCAACAAGTGGCCAGGTCTCGGTGCTCGGCATCGACCCGACCACCGACCCGGCGGCTGTCCGCGCCCGGGTCGGCTACATGCCGGAGCACGACTGCCTCCCGCCGGACCTGTCCGCCGCCGAACTGGTCACCCACCTCGGCCGGATGAGCGGCCTGCCCCGCACCGCGGCCCGGGAGCGGGCCTCGGAGGCGCTGCGGCACGTGGGGCTCTACGAGGAGCGCTACCGGCCGGTCGGTGGCTACTCGACGGGCATGAAGCAGCGTGTGAAGCTGGCCCAGGCGCTGGTGCACGACCCCGACCTGCTGCTGCTCGACGAGCCGACGAACGGCCTGGACCCGGCGGGCCGGGACGCCATGCTTGCCCTCGTGCACCGGATCGGCACCGAGTTCGGCATCTCCGTGCTGGTCTGCTCGCACCTGCTCGGCGAGGTCGAGCGGATCTGCGACACGCTCATCGCCATCGACGGCGGCCGGTTGCTGCGCGCCGACAACATCTCCGCGATGACCACGGCCACCGACGTGCTCGCCGTGGAGGTCAGCGAGGGCACCGACGAACTCGCCGCCCGACTCGCCGAGCTGAACCTGCCGGTGGCCCGGGACGGCCGACTGCTCCTCGTGCCGCTCGCCGACGACGGCACCTACGACCTGATTCTCGGCGCGGTCGCCGAACTGGACCTGCCACTGCACCGACTGGACCAGCGCCGGCACCGGGTGGCCGAACTCTTCGCCACGAGGGAGCTCACTCATGCCTGAGTCGTCCACCACCGCTGTGCGCCCCACGCCGACCGGCGTGATCCACGACATCGGCTACCAGCGCTACGAGGGGCCCAGGCTGGGTCGTCGGCAGGTCTTCGGCGCGCTCTACCTGCACGGTCTGCGCACCGCGTTCGGGTTCGGACGCAGCGCCAAAGCCAAGATCTTCCCGTGGCTGGTGGTCGGCATCGTCAGCCTGGTCGCGGTCGCCCTGGCCGCGATACGCAGCCAGATCGGCGAGCCGGTCGCCACGTACGCCCAGTTCGCCGACGCGATGAGCTGGCTGGTCATCTTCTTCGTCGCGGTCGTCGCCCCGGAGCTGGTCTCCCGGGACCTGCGCAGCGGCGTGCTTCCGCTCTACTTCTCCCGGCCGCTGCCGCGCGTCGACTACGCGTTGGCCAAGCTGCTGGCTCTGGTCACCACGCTCTGGCTGCTGCTCGGCGGGCCGCAGCTGTTGATGTTCCTGGGTGCCGCGTTCACCACCAAGCAGGGCATGCGCGGGGTGTGGAACGAGCTGCTCGACCTGCTGCCCGGGCTGCTCTACGCCGGGCTCTGGGCGGTGGTCTTCGCCTCGATCGGCCTGCTCGTCGCGTCGCTGACCGGCAAGCGTGCCTTCGCCGCCGGTGGGGTGGTCGCGGTCTTCCTGATGACCACCCCGATCGTGGGTGTGCTGAGCATCCTGCCGTCACGCACCGCCAACGAGTTGGCCGGGCTCGCCTCACCCTCCACGCTGGTGCAGGGGGTGGGCATCTGGTCGCTTGGTGACCTGCTTGTCGAGGGCGACCCGGGCGAGATGATGATCGGCGGTTTCGGCCCGGTCTACGCCCTGGCCGCGGTGCTGTTGGTCGCCGGTGCGACCGCCCTCCTGCTGGCCCGCTACCGGAAGGTCGCCTCCTGATGAGCACGCTGAGCCTGACCGGGGTGTCCCGGTGGTACGGCAACGTGGTCGCGGTCAACGACATCAGCATGGGCCTGGGGCCGGGCGTGACCGGCCTGCTCGGCCCGAACGGCGCCGGCAAGACCACGCTGCTGCACATGATGGCCGGGTTCCTCGCCCCGTCACGTGGCACGGTCACCCTCGACGACGAGCCGACCTGGCGCAACCCCGACGTCTACCGGCGGCTGGGGCTGGTCAGCGAACGCGAGGCGGTGCAGGGCTTCCTGACCGCGTACGAGTTCGTGCTCGCCAGCGCGAAGCTGCACCGGCTGCCCGACCCGGAGGCCGCGGCCCGGCGGGCGATCGGTCTGGTCGAGTTGGAGTCGGCGCAGGACCGACGGATCGGCACGTACTCCAAGGGCATGCGCCAGCGCGCCCGGGTGGCCGCGGCGATGGTGCACGACCCGCAGGTGCTGCTGCTCGACGAGCCGTTCAACGGCATGGACCCGCGCCAGCGGCTGCACATGATGGAACTGCTGCACACCCTCGGTGACGCCGGCCGGACGATCCTGTTCAGCTCGCACATCCTGGAGGAGGTCGAGCAGGTCTCCGGGACGGTGCAGGTGATGGTGGCGGGCCGGCTGGCCGCCTCCGGCGACTTCCGGACCATCCGCCGGTTGATGACGAACCGGCCGCACGTCTTCGCGGTGCGCTCCACCGACGACCGGGCGCTTGCCGTCGCGCTGATCGCCGAGGCGTCGGTGAGCGGGGTCGAGCTGGACCCGACCGGCCTGACCGTGCGGGCCGGCGACTACGGCGCGTTCACCCGGGCGCTCCCCCGGATCGCGCTGAACAAGGGCATCCGGGTGCGCCAGCTGGTGCCGTCCGACGAGTCCCTGGAGAGCGTCTTCTCCTACCTCGTGGAGGCGTGACCGGTGCCTGCGACGAGTGAACGAGCGCAGCGAGCGCGGCCCGCGGTCACGAACGAAGGAAGATGACATGTCGACGATTACCTGGATCACCGCGCGCGGGTTGTTCGGCCGACGTCGGTTCCTGCTACTGCTACCGCTGCCGTTGGTGCTGCTCGGGCTGGCCGTGCTCTGCCGGTCGCTGGGGGTGGACCCGGGGGAGTGGGGGCCGCCGGTGCTCGTCGGCCTCGGGCTGGCGGTCGTGCTGCCGGTGGTGGCGCTGATCATCGGCACCGGCGTGCTGGGCGCCGAGATCGACGACGGCACCGTGGTGCACATCCTGACCAAGCCCCTGCCGCGCTGGCAGATCGTCCTGCCGAAACTCGGGGTGTCCGCCGGCGTCACCGCAGCCACCGTCGCGGTGCCGCTCTACGTCGCGGGCGTGCTCGCCGACTCGGTACGCCTCGGTCTTGCCCTGGCGGTCGCGGGCGCGCTCGGTGCGCTTGCGTACTCGGCGTTCTTCCTCGCGCTCAGCCTGGTCACCAGGCGGCCGGTGCTGCTCGGCCTGGTCTACGTGCTGATCTGGGAAGGGCTGCTCGGCAACTTCGTCAGCGGCACCAAGGTGCTCTCCATCCAGCAGTACGTGATCGCCCTCGCCGACCGGATCGCCCCCACCGGGCTGCTGGAGACAAGCGTGTCGGTGCCGGTGGCGTCGGTGATGACCGCGCTGTTCAGCGTCGGCTTCACCGTGCTCGCCATCGACCGCCTACGCTCGTTCAGCGTGGCCGGCGAGACGAGCTGACGGCGGTGCGAGCCGCTGATCCGGCCAGCCCCCGCACGGCGGTAGGGCTGGCCGGATGGACCGGGCCGGCCACCCCGGGCCAGGCTTGTGGGCGTGAGCGTCGAAGCGGAGCGGACGTCGTTGGCTGAGCCGTACTCCCGGAGCAGCCGACCCTGGCTGACCAGCCTGGCCGTCGCCGGGCTGGCCTCTGCCACGGTCGCCACGGCGGCCCAGGGCAGCGGCCAGTTCCACTGGTGGGCGGTGTTCATCCTGATCCCGGCCGCGTTGATCGCGGCCAGTGGCGGGCCGCTGCTGATCCGCGGCGGTGGCCGGGCCTTCGCCGGGTACATGCTCGCCTGTGTCGGCACGATCGTCTTCGCGGTCGGGGCGCTGCTGATGTTCGGCGTGATGGGGCGGGGTTGGCCGCTCATGGTGGTGCTGCCGTGCCTGGCGGTCGCCGGCACCTACGGCTGGCGGGCGGCCCACCCACTGGCGCGCGGCCTGCACCGGGCGGTGGCGCTGCTCGCGCTGACCGGGGCGCTGCTGGGCGTGACGCTGCAACTGATCCGGGTGGATCTGATCGACCTGAAGACCGGGTGGTGGGGCGCTTTCCTGATGCTTGCCGGGGCCATCGTGCTCGGCAACGCGGGGGAGCTGACCCGACACCGGATGCCGTACCGCCTCCAGGCGATCACCCTGTTGGTGGGGCCCGCCGTGGTCGCGTTCCTGCTCGGGCTGCGTTTCCTGCGCGGGTGGTGACCCCGCCGGCCCGCCGCCGCCCGAGCGGGCGGCGGCGGGCACCGGTCAGAAGGCGCAGGCGATGACCAGCTCCGGGGTACGGTCCGGAAGCAGGTCGAGTTTGCCGATCCGCCCGGCCGCCCGTAGGTCGTCGGCGACCAGGGTGAGCTGCTCCAACAGCGCCGCCGGGCCGAGCGCCTCCGCCAGCGGCACCTCCGCCTTCATCGACAGCTTCCGCTCCGACTTGGCCCGCCGCACCTGGCTCAACGCGTCACCGGCGAGCCGCAGCAACGCCGGCTCACCCGAGCCCTCGATCGTCCGGGCCACCTCGTAGGTCGTCGGCCACGTCGCCCGGTGCACCGAGCCGTACCGCCACCACGACCAGACCTCCTCGGTCACGTACGGCAGCACCGGGGCGAACAACCGCAGCTGCACCGAGAGCGCCGAGGCCAGCGCCGCCCGTGCCGAGTCGGCTCCCGCCCCGGTGCCGTACGCGCGTTCCTTGACCAGCTCGATGTAGTCGTCGCAGAACCGCCAGAAGAACGCCTCGGTCACCTGCAACGCCGCCGTGTGGTCGTACGAGTCGAAGGCGCTGCTCGCCGCGGTGACCACGGTGGCCAGCTCGGCGAGCATGGCCCGGTCCAGTGGGGTGGTCGACGGGGCGCGTAGGGCGTCCGCCGCGCCCAACCCGAGCGCGAACTTGGACGCGTTGAGCAGCTTGGTGGCCAGTCGCCGGCCGACCTTGATCTGGGCCGGGTCGAAGGCCAGGTCCATGCCAGGCTTGCCGCTGGCCGCCCAGTACCGCACGGCGTCCGAGCCGTGCTGCTCCAGCAGGGCCAGTGGGGTGACGACGTTCCCCTTGGACTTGGCCATCTTCTTGTGGTCGGGATCGAGGATCCAGCCCGAGAGCACGGTGTCCCGCCAGGGCAGCACCCCGTGCTCGAAGTGCGAACGGACCACGCTGTCGAAGAGCCAGGTCCGGATGATCTCCTGCCCCTGCGGGCGGAGGTCCATCGGGAAGACCTGGGCGAACAGGTCCGGGTCGGTCTCCCAACCACCGACGATCTGCGGGGTCAGTGAGGACGTGGCCCAGGTGTCGAGCACGTCCGGGTCGCCGATGAAGCCGCCGGGCTGGCCGCGCTGCGACTCGTCGTAACCGGGTGCCGGGTCGCTTGACGGGTCGACCGGCAGCGCGGACTCGTCCGGCGTGAGAGGGTGGGACCAGTCCGGTTCGCCAGCGTCGTCGAGCCGGTACCACACCGGCACCGGCACCCCGAAGAAGCGTTGGCGGCTGACCAGCCAGTCCCCGTTCAGGCCGCCCACCCAGTTGTCGTAGCGGTGTTTCATGTGCGCCGGCACCCAGTGCAGCTCCGCGCCCCGGGCCAGCAGCGTGGCCCGCAACGCCTCGTCCCGGCCGCCGTTGCGCAGATACCACTGTCGAGTCGAGACGATCTCCAGTGGCCGGTCGCCGCGTTCGTAGAACTTGACCGGGTGGGTGATCGGGCGTGGTTCGCCGATCAGGTCACCGGCGTCGGCAAGCATCCCGACGATCTCCCGGCGGGCGCCGTTGACGGTCTGCCCGGCCAGCGCCGCGTACGGCTGCGCCGGCACCCCGTGCGGCGGCTCGGACAGCAGCCGACCATCCCGGCCGATCACCACCCGGGTGTCCAACCCCAGCTCACGCCACCACGTCACGTCGGTCAGGTCACCGAACGTGCAGACCATCGCGACGCCGGTGCCCTTGCCGGGTTCGGCGAGTGGGTGGGCGTACACGGGCACCTCGACGTCGAACAGCGGGCTGCGGACCGTGCCGCCCACCAGATCGGCGTACCGCTCGTCGTCGGGGTGGCAGACCAGCGCCACACAGGCCGGTAACAGCTCGGGCCTGGTGGTGTCGATGAGCACCTCACGGCCGTCGGGCGCGGTGAACCGCAGCCGGTGGTACGCGCCGGGGCGCTCCCGGTCCTCCAGCTCCGCCTGGGCGACCGCCGTGGCGAAGCCGACGTCCCAGAGCGTCGGCGCCTCCGACTGGTACGCCTCACCGCGGCGCAGGTTGCGGACGAACGCCCGCTGGCTGGTGGTCCGGGCGAACCGGCCGATCGTGGTGTACGTCAGGGACCAGTCCACCGAGAGCCCGAGCCGCCGCCACAGCGACTCGAAGACCTGCTCGTCGGTGACCGTCAGTCGCTCGCACAGCTCGATGAAGTTGCGCCGGGAGATCGGGGTCGGGTCGCGGCGGGCCGCGTCGTCGACAGGCGCCGCCGGTGGCCGCCACACCGGGTCGTACGGCAGTGCCGGATCGCAGCGCACCCCGTACACGTTCTGCGCCCGACGCTCGGTGGGCAGGCCGTTGTCGTCCCAGCCCATCGGGTAGAAGACCGCCTTGCCGCGCATCCGCTGGTACCGGGCCGTGGTGTCGGTGTGCGTGTACGAGAAGACGTGCCCCATGTGCAACTCGCCCGATACGGTCGGCGGCGGGGTGTCGATCGAGAACACGTCCCTGCGCTCCTTCGAGCGGTCGAACGCGTACGTGCCTTCCTCCTGCCAGCGGCGTGCCCAGCTCTCCTCGAGCCCGTCCAGGGTCGGACGCTCGGGAACGCCGGCACGGGCCGTCCTCGCCGTATCGGTCATGCTGCGATCGTAGGCACCTCCCGGGTGCGGGGCGACGGAGTTGCGGCCGAACACACCGGCGGCGGTTCCGCGCCGCCGCCGCTAGATCAGCGAGTCACGCCACTGGCGGTGCAGGGCGGCGTACCGGCCGTCGGCCTCGGCGAGCACGGCGGGCGGGCCGTCCTCGACCACCTCTCCGCCGTCGAGGACGAGCACCCGGTCGGCGGTCTCCACTGTGGAGAGGCGATGCGCGATGACAAGTGCGGTGCGGTCGCGCAGGACGGTGCCGAGTGCCCGCTGCACGAGACGTTCGGTCGGTACGTCGAGCGACGACGTCGCCTCGTCGAGGATGAGCACCGTCGGGTCGGCCAGGAACGCGCGGGCGAACGCGACAAGCTGCCGCTGCCCGGCGGAGAGCCGGCCGCCGCGCCGGTGCACCTGGGTGGCGTACCCCTCGGGCAGCGCGGTGATGAAGTCGTCCGCGCCGATCGCCCGCGCGGCGGCCCGCACGGCGGCGTCGTCGGCCCCCGGGGAACCGAACCGGATGTTCTCCGCGACGGTCCCGCTGAACAGGTGGTTCTCCTGTGTCACGAGCACCACCGCGCGTCGCAGGTCGGCGTCGCACACGTCGCGCAGGTCGACCCCGTCCAGTCGGATGGTGCCGGTGTCGGGGTCGTGGAACCGGGCCACCAGCTTCGCGATCGTCGACTTGCCCGCCCCGGTCGGCCCGATCAGCGCCACCGTCTGCCCGGCCGGCACCGTCAACTCCAGCCCGCGCAGGATCGGGGTGTCGGAACGGTAGCCGAAGCCGACGGCCCGGAAGACCAGCTCGCCCCCGCCGGGCCCGGTCGGCAGCGGTGTGGGCCGGGTCGGTTCGGCGACCGTCGGCCGCTCGTCGAGGACCCCGGCCAGCTTCTCCAGTGCGGCGGTGGCCGACTGCAACGAGTTGTAGAACTGGCTCAGCTCCTGCATCGGCTCGAAGAAGCGGCGCAGGTAGAGCAGGAACGCGGCGAGCACACCGATCTCGGTCTGCCCGCCGAGCACCCGCCAACCGCCGTAGCAGAGCACCGCCGCCACGGTGACGTTGCCGATGAGTTTGATCGCCGGCGAGTAGGTGGCGATCAGCCGGAACGCGTGCAGGCTGCTTCGTCGGTAGTCGTCGCCGAGCGCCACGAAGATCCGTTGGTTGCGCGGCTCCCGGCGGAACGCCTGCACCGCCCGGATGCCCCGCATCGACTCGACGAAGTGCACGATGACAAGTGCCACCGCGTCCCGGGTCCGTCGGTACGCGCTCGCCGACGACCTGGCGAACCAGCGGGAGAGCCAGAACAGGAACGGGAAGGCGAACAGCGTCACGGCGGCGAGCGGCAGGTCCAGCCAGAGCAGGATGGCGGCCACCGAGAGGATCGAGAGCCCGGCCAGCACCAGGCTGTCGATCCCGCCGTCGACAAGCTCGGCGATCGAGTCCAGGTCGCTGGTGAGCCGGGAGACCATCCGGCCGGACGTGTACCGCTCGTGGAAGCCCACCGACAGTCGCAGGAAGTGCCGGAACACCCGCTGTCGCAGGTCGAGCAGGACTGCCTGGCCGATCCGGGCGGAGAGGGTGAGGAAGCCGCGGCGGGCCGCGTACTCGGTCATCGAGGCCACCGCGAACGCCCCGGCGACGGTGATCAGCGGGCCGGGGTCGCCGCCGCGCAACGGCGGGATGGCCCGGTCGATGCCGATCATGACCAGGTACGGACCGGCCATCGCGGCGGCGTTCTGGGCCAACAGCAGGCTGACCGCAGCGGCGAGTCGCCTCCGGTGCGGGCGGAGCAGGTCGCCGAGCAGGACGCGACTGAGCCGGCGTAGCCGGGCCACCGCTTCGGGGCTGGTGTCCTCGGCACGACTCCGGTCGGCCTCCGGGTCGGTGGCGGTGCCCCGCCACCGGTCGAGCTCGGGCTCCTCCTCGGGCGGTGGGTCGGCCTGCTTCGGCACGCTCACGAGCGCACCAGCCCCCACCCGTCCGAAGGGGACGGGCTCGGCCCGCTGGCGCCGGACGCCGGTGGCTGGCCGGCGGGCGGCTCGGCGGCGAGCAGCGCCCGGTACGCCGGGACGGTGGCCAGCAGGTCGGAGTGCCGGCCGGTCGCGGTGACCCGGCCGTCCTCGAGTAGGGCGACCCGGTCGGCGAGCGCGATCGTCGACGGACGGTGCACCACCAGCAGCGCGGTGCTGTCGCACAGGACCTGGCGCAGCGCGGCCTCGACGAGCGCCTCGGTGTGCACGTCGAGCGCGGAGAGCGGGTCGTCGAGCACCAGCACGGCCGGTCGGCCGAGCACGGCCCGCGCCAGCGCGAGTCGTTGCCGTTGCCCGCCGGAGAGGGACAGCCCCTGCTCGCCCACCCGGGTGGCCAACCCCCAGGGCAGGTCGTACGCGAAGTCGGCCTGGGCCAGGGCGAGTGCCGCGCGGACCTCGTCGTCGCTGGCGTCCGGGCGGCCCAGGGTGAGGTTCTCCCACACCGACATGGAGAAGAGCGTGGGCTCCTCGAACGCCACCCCGACCAGTCGGCGCAGCGAGGCCAACCGCAGCTCCCGCAGATCGTGCCCGTCCAGCGTGATCCGGCCGGCCGTCACCTCGTTGAGCCGGGGCACCAGGGAGAGCAGCGTGCTCTTGCCGCAGCCGGTTGCGCCGACCAGGGCCACCGTCTCGCCCGGCTCGATGCTCAGGTCGATCTCGTGCAGCACCGGTGCGGTCGCGCCCGGGTAGCTGAACGCGACCCGCTCGAAGCGCAGTCGACCGTGCACCGCGACGCGGGGCAGCGCGATGGCGCCGGGAGAATCCACGATCTCCGGTGGGGTGTCCAGCACCTCCTGGATCCGGTCGGCGGCGGTGGCCGCCTCCTGACCGTTGGCGATGATCCAACCCAGCGACTGCACCGGCCAGATGAGCATCAGTTGCAGGCTGACGAACGCGACCAGCTCGCCGATGGTGAGCGCACCGTGCGCGGCGGCGGCCGCCCCCGCCGCGAGCACCACGCCCAGGGTCACGTTCGGCACCAGGTCGAGCAGCGCCGAGGTGTTGGCCAGCAGTCGTCCCTTGCCGACGCCCGTGTCGTGCAGCCGCCGGGCCGCGCCGGCGAAGCGGGCCGCCAGTTCGGGCCCCCGCCCGTACGCCTTCATGGTGCGCAGGCCCTGCGCGGTCTCCTCGACCAGGGTCGCCACGTCGCCCTGCTGATCCTGCATGCGGCGGGACGCGGCGTGGTAGTGCCGCCCGAACCGGCGACTGATCAGCAGCAGCGGCACCGCGCTTGCCGCGACGAGCACCCCGAGCGCCGCGTGCAGGTTGATCAGCAGCACCACCACGACCACGTACGTGGTCAGGTTGAGCACCAGGAAGAACACGCCGAAGGAGAGGAACCGGCGGATCACCGAGAGGTCGCTGGTGATCCGGGAGAGCAACTGGCCGGACTGCCAGCGGTCGTGGAAGCTCGTCGGCAGCCGTTGCAGGTGGGCGTAGACGTCGGCACGCAGCGCCGCCTCCATGCCCACCGCCGAGGACGACTGCACCCAGCGGCGGATGAAGATGAGCACCGCCTCGACGACACCGAGCAGCAGCGCGAGGCCACCGAGCTGGAGCAGCCCGGCCGGTTCGTGTCGGGCCACCGGCCCGTCCACGACCCGCTGCACGACGAGCGGGACGGCGATCCCGGCCGCGGTGCCGGCGAGCCCCGCGACGAGCAGCCAGACGAACTCGGCAGCGTACGGGCGCAGGTAGGGGCGCAGCCGCCAGAGGTTGTGCGCGGGGCGAGTGCGCGCGGCGGCCCGTGCGGCCGGGTCGCCGTCGCTCTCCACAGGCACTACCAGACGGTAGCGTCTTACCGCCGTCGATGCTCCTGTCAGCTTGCTGTCAAGCGCCGCTCGTGACCGAGAAGCCACTTCTTCACGTCCAGCCCCCAGCGGTAGCCGCCGAGCGTCCCGTCGGTGCGGAGCACCCGGTGGCAGGGCACGAAGAGGGCTGCCGCGTTCCGGGCGCAGGCGGCCGCGGCGGCCCGCACCGCAGGCGGTCGACCGGCAAGCGCGGCGTACCCGGTGTAGGTGACCGGGGTGCCCGCCGGCACGTGACGTAGCACCTGCCAGGCGTGGGCCATGAATTCTCCACCGGTCTGTTGGCGGACCGGCACCGCGTCGATGGCGGCAAGATCACCGTCCAGGTAGGAGTGGACCGCCGCGCTGACCGGGCCGAGGTCGGCCCGCTCCCGCAGCGGCGCCCGCAGGGCCGGGTGAACCAGGGGCAGCAGCGCCGCCGGGTCCGGGGTGAAGCCGGCCGCCCGGACGTCACCGTCAGGCCCGGCGAGGATGCTGAGCGGGCCGGTGGGTGTGCCGAGCACGGTGCTGTCGATGTTCATGCCGCTCTCCAGAGTCTGATCGTGGCGTAGGACCGCCAGGGACGCCACCGTTCGGCGTACCGGTCGAGGGTTGCCGGGGTGTCGGGCAGGCCGAGCGCGGCGGCGCCGCGTCGCACCGCGAGGTCGGAGCTGAGCAGGATGTCCGGGTCGCCGAAGGCGCGCATGGCCAGGTAGTTGGCGGTCCACGGGCCGATGCCGGGCAGCGCGAGCAGCCGTCGGACGGTGTCCTCCCGATCCACCCCCGCCGCAAGGTCGACGGATCCGTCCACCACCGCCCGGGCCAACCCGCGCAGAGCCTCCCGCCGCGCCACCGGCATCCCGAACCCCGAGTCCGGCAGCGACAGGAGTTCCTCCGCCTCCAGAAACCCCCGCAGCGTCGGTTCCGCCGGCTCCGGCGGTTGATCATGAAGTTGTTGTCCCGACACGCCGTCGTTCGTGGCAACAACTTCATGATCAATGCGGGAGTGGGTGGTCAGGAGGCGGGTCAGGGTTGTTACGGCGGAGGTTACCGAGACCTGTTGGCCGATGATGGCGCGGACGGCCAGCTCGAAGGCGTCGACCGACCGGGGGACCCGGATGCCGGGTTCGGCAGTGACCGCCAGGGCGAGCACCGGGTCGGCGGCAAGCGTGGCGTCGATGGCCGCCGGGTCCGCGTCCAGGTCGAGCAACCGTCGGCAGCGGGCCACCGCCGGCGCCAGGTCGCGCAGGTCGGCGAGCCGCAACGTCGCCGCGACGTGCCCGTCCGCCGGGGTCAGCGCCACCTGGGCGGTGCCGTGCGGCAACCGAAGACCCCGGTGGTACGTCCCGTCGCGGACCTCCTCCACACCGGGCAACGCCCGCACCGCGAAGAAGTCCAGCAGCGCCCGGGCGTGCAGCGGCGGGCGGTACGCCAGCCGGAGCGCGATGGTGCCCGCCCCGACCGGCGCCTGTTTGCGGCCACGGGCCGCGCGCAGGTCCGACGGGGCGCTCGCGTACACCTCGCGAAGCGTGTCGTTGAACTGCCGCACGCTGCCGAAGCCGGCGGCGAACGCGATCTCGGCCATCGCCAGGTCGGTCGTCTCGATCAGGATCCGGGCGGTCTGGGCGCGCTGGGCCCGAGCCAGTGCGAGCGGCCCGGCACCCATCTCGGCGCTCACCATCCGGTGCAGGTGCCGCTCGGTGTAGCCCAGCCGGGAGGCAAGCCCCGGTACGCCGTCCCGGTCGACGACCCCGTCGGCGATCAGCCGCATCGCCCGACCGACCACGTCCGCGCGGACGTCCCAGAGCGGGGAACCGGGCGCGGCGTCCGGCCGGCAGCGGCGGCAGGCGCGCAACCCGGCACCCTGCGCGGCGGCGGCGGACGGGAAGAACCGGACGTTCTTCCGCTTGGGTGTGATCGCCGGGCAGGACGGCCGGCAGTAGATGCCGGTGGACGTCACACCGGTGTAGAACCAGCCGTCGAACCGCTGGTCACGGCTGTCCACGGCCCGGTAACACCGCTCGAAGTCCAGCTCCATGTCACCGATGATGCCCCGCTCGACGGGTGATCGGCTGGCGGGAATCGGACCTGGGTGTGCTGGTGCGAAGAGGCCCGGTCAACGAGGGCGTCGACGGCGCCGGTGTGGCTGGCCGGATCCGCTGGGCTGGCCGGATCGGCTGGGTTGGCCGGCGCGGTTCGGCTGGGCGGCGCGGCTCGGCTGGGCGGCGCGGTTCGGCTGGGCGGCGCGGTTCGGTTGGCCGGTCAGCAGGGCCGACCGGAACACGCCGTCCGGGTCGTACCGCTTCCACAGCCGCCGGACCCGGGCCCCGGTCTCGCCCGGGTAGATCCGGGCGAACGCGGCCGGGTCCGGCCGGCTCTCGAAGTTGACGTACGCGCCGTCGGCGCGCGCCCCGGCGGCCCGCCAGGCCGCGTTCAGCGCGGCGTCGGCCTGCGGCGGAAACACCGAGGCCACCACCAACGTGTCCTGGTGACGATGCGGGTACGCGGTCGCGTCGGAGGCGACGTCGTTGACCGCCCCACCCAACGAGCGGAGCTGGACCACCGCCCGCCCCGGCCCGGTCACCGCCCGGGTCACGGCCCGCGCCCCGGCGTCGTCCAGCGCGCTGAACAGGCCGTTGGTGGTCGTACCCCGCTGCTGCCCGATGTTGGGGTTGAGGTGCGCGGTCGGCACCAGCGTCGGGTAGGGCAGCAGGTCGGTCCGGTGTTCGAGCACCTTGCCGATGGCGAGCAGCGGTTCCACCGCCGGTCGGGCCCGACGCAGGCTCTCGGCGGCGACCACTGCGGTGATTGACATGAGGACCGATCGACCCTCGGCGAAGACCACCGCGGCCGCGGACAGCTCCCGTGGCGCCTGCGCGAGGTAGCTCGTCCACTCCCGGACGGTGCGGCCGTCCGGGTGCGCCTCGACGACCAGTTGCGCGACACCGACGTTGCGCTGCTCGGCGGCCTCGATCTCGAAGGCCACCACGATCCCCGCGCCGGCCCCGGCCCCACGGACCAGCCAGAACAGCTCCGGTTCGTGCTCGGCGTCGGCGCGTACGAGTGTTCCGTCCGCCAGCACCACCTCGACGGCGCGGATCCGGTCGATGGTGAGGCCGTGGGCGCGGACCAGCCAACCGACACCACCGCCGGTGGCCAGGCCGCCGACGCCGACGCCGCCGTAGTCACCCGAGCTGATCACCAGGCCGTACGGGGCCAGCGTCTTCGCGACGTTCGCCCAGCGAGCGCCGGCCTCGACCCGGACCAGCCCGGCCCGCTCGTCGATCACCTGCACCCGATTGAGCATGGACAGGTCGATGACCACCCCACCGTTGTTCGACGAGGCACCGGAGAGGCCGTGCCCGCCACTGCGGACCGCGATGGGCAGCCGCTGCTCCCGCGCGTAGCGGAGCGCGTCGACCACCTGCGCGGTGGTCTTCGGCAGCAGAACCACGGCCGGTGACGCCGACCTGGTGTACGTCGAGCGCAGGTGCGCGTACCGGCGGTCGCCAGGTGTGACGACCTGCCCCCGGAGGGAGTCGGGCACCCGGGCCGTGGCGGTGCTCATCGTCGCCCCCGCAGCTCGTGGCTCGGACGTCCGGGATCGGTCATGGCCCAAGAATGAGCGGGCATGTCGGCCTCGACAAGTTCGGCGGACCGGGTGCCCGCCGGTCAGCGCCAGGCGCGACGCTCGCCGGTACCGGAGAGTGGCGCGAGAGCGTGACCGGAATCTCCCCATCTCTGGCTCGGAAGGCCGGTGGCCTGCCCGGCCCCACCCTTGCCGGCAACGACAGTGGGACGGCCGGTCCGGCCGGCGCGAGGAAACCGCCGACCGGACCGGTCCTGCTCAGCGCGACGGGCTCGGCGACGCCGTCGGTCGGCCCGGCACGCCAGGCGGGCCCAGTGAACTGGACGGGCTTGGTGAGGCGGTCGGTCCGGCCGGCGCACCCGGTGCCCCCGGCTTGCCCGGCACGCCGGGTGGCCTCGACGGGGTTGGCGAGACCGTCGGCCGTTCCGGTACCCCTGACGCGCCCCCGGGGCTCGGCACGGCCGTCGGCACCGCGGTGGGCGCGGACGGGGTTGGTACGGGTGGGCTGGGCACGGCCGGCGGACCAGCCGGACTGGGCACGGCCGGGGGAGGCCCGTCCGAGCCGGTCGCGGCGAGGGCGAGCGGAGTGGCGATCAGGATCGCCGCCAGGGTGCTCACCGCCCCCACTGCCACCGTGGCGCGACGTCTGTTGCGCACCCGCCGTTCCGCTCGGCTCAACTGGTCATGCACGATCGGTGCCTCCTCGGCCAGGTCGGTGAGGGTGGAGCGGATGAGGTGCTCGAAGGGTTCGGTCATCGCCGTACCTCCAGCATGTCGACGTCCGGCAGCAGGTCGCGCAGTCGCTTCACCGCTCGATGGGTTCGGCTGCGCACGGTGCCCACCGAGCAGCCCAGCAACTCGGCCACCCGGGCTTCGGGGAGGTCCTCGTAGTAGCGCAGGACCACCACCGCCCGCTGCGTCGGTGGCAGGTGGCGCAGCGCGGCCCGCATCGCCAACCGCACGTCGGAGCCGCCGCTCGGGTCGCCGCCGACGGGTTCGTCCGCCGGGTTGAGCGGTGTCTCCCGCCACCGGCGAAGTCGCCGCCACCAGCTGATCTGCTCGCGGTACATCACCACGCGCAGGTAGCCCTCGGGGTCGGCGTGCCGAATGGTTCCCCACTTCGGGATGGTCCGCGCCAACGCCGACTGGAACAGGTCCTCGGCGGCGTTGCGGTCTCCGGTCAGCAGGTACGCGACCCGCATCAGCGCCGGAGTCCGGCTGCCGACGAACTCGGCGAGCCGCGCGCGCTCGTCCTCGTCCACCCACCACCCCCGTTTCGTTGTCACAGATACAGACGTCCCAGGTCATCGTCGCTATCCATGATTGGTGGGGTTTTTCGGCCCGAAAGTGTCGGTCGTGCCGGGTAGCGTCCGGCCACCAACTGAAGAAGGGGTGCGGGATGACGAGCGTGGCAGGTTGGGCGGCGGCGTCGACACCGGGTGCGTTCCCACAGTTGCCCCGCGCGGTGGCGCAGTCCTTCTACCGCCGGATGCGGGCCGTCGCGCCGGCCGCCGTGGGTGCCCTCGAACGGGACCGGGCGGGCGACCCCGGGCAGAGCTTCCCCGACACCGCCTGCGGCCGGCTGGCCGGCTCGCTCGACGACGCCGGCCTGCGGGCGCTCGGGATGTGGACGCACCACTGGTGCATGCGCTTCTACGACGACGACACGAGCGTTGGCCGGCGGTTGATCCGCGAGATCGCCTCGCGGCCTGGGCTGGGCTGGACGGTCGACGAGGTGCGTTGGATGCTGCGCGAGTCGGCCTCGGCCGGGCCGGCCGCCGCCGATCGGTTCACCCTGCCCCGCGCCGCCGCCGCGCAACTGCCCCCGGCCGACCGTGCGGCCCTGGGCCACTGGCCCGAGGCCGAGGTGCCCCGCCAACGGCGGCCCGACCAGTCTAGTTGATCATGGTGAGGTCCGACCGCCACCCGCGGCTGGGGGTCGGCCCCACACCGAGCACACCGGAGACCGGCTACGGCAGGATGGACGCCGCACCGCCCCGACGGAAGGACGCTCCGATGCCCGCAAGCGAACCGACAGTCATCGCCACCAGCATGGGTTTCCTCCGGGGCGACCGTGGGCCCTACGACCTGCGTCCCAGCCCGGTCTTCGAGCTGGCCGCCGAGCTGGCCGAGGCTGGTCCGCAGCCGAAGGTCTGCTACCTCGGGCAGGCCGTCGGCGACCAGCCCACCTCGCTGACCGCCGTCTACGGCGCGTTCGCCGACACCCGGTTCCGGCTGTCACACCTGGCTCTGTTCCCCATGCCGAACATCGAGGACGTCCGCGCTCACCTGCTCGCCCAGGACGTGCTCTGGGTCGGCGGCGGCAGCGTGGCCAACCTGGTCGCGGTGTGGCGGGTGCACGGGCTCGACGAGATCCTGCACGAGTGCTGGCAGGCCGGTGTGGTGCTGGCCGGCGTCTCCGCCGGCTCGATCTGTTGGCATGTCGGGGGTGCCACCGACAGCTTCGGCCCCCAACTGCGCGGCTTCACCGACGGCTTGGCCTGGTTGCCGTACGGCAACGGGGTGCACTACGACAGCGAGGCCCAGCGCCGCCCGCTCATGCACGAGCTGGTCGGTGACGGCACGCTCCCCACCAGCCACTGCACCGACGACGGCGTCGGCCTGGTCTACCGGGGCACCCGACTGGTCGAGGCAATCGCGGACCGCGAGGGTGTCTCGGCGTACGAGGTCAGCCGGGGCGCGGACGGCAGCGTCCGGGAGGCGGTCATCGCCCCGCGCCTGCTCGGCTGAGCGTCACACCTCCCCGGCTGCCTGTTGGCGGCGCAGCACCGCGTCGAAGACCTGGGCCAGCTCGGCGGCGTCCTCCCCGGCGTGGTGGGTGTGTGGCATGTCGTGCAGGCCCAGCTCGTGCTTGATGGCACCCTGGCGGGTCCGGGCCCACTCGCCGCCGGTCAACCCCATCCAGTAGCTGCGAAGGTCAATACCGGAGCCGGTCACGCCGAACGGGCTGTGCCCGACGAAGCGGACGAAGTACCAGTGCACGAACATGCCGTCCCAGACGGCCGGGGCGGCGAGGAACACCGGACGGCCGACCCGGCGCAGCCCGTCGACCCAGGCCGCGGCGGCGGACATCGCGTCCCGCGCGGTGGGTGCCTCCCGCAGCAACCGGTCCCGGTCCAGACCGGAGACGGCGAGCGCCGCCGGGACGAACTCGTCGGAGATGGGACGCAGCTCGGTGTAGAAGGTCAGGTCCGGGCGGCCGGCCACGGCCATGCCCAGCGAGATCATGCTGTACGGCCCGGGGATCGGCCCGTCCGCCTCCACGTCGACGGCGATGTACAGCTCAGGCAACGTCGAGGTCATCCCACCTCCAGCGGGGCAGCAGCATCGAAGCGGGAGACTAGCAACGCCTGGCCGGGCCCGGCGGGACCGTCGACCGACCACCGGCGCGGCGCCGAATCGGAGCCGCCTGGACCGGACCGGCCGGGACCGGCGTAAGCTGGCCCGTCGTGAGTCTCACCATCGGCATCGTCGGCCTGCCCAACGTCGGCAAGAGCACGCTTTTCAACGCGTTGACCAAGAACGACGTGCTGGCGGCGAACTACCCGTTCGCCACCATCGAGCCCAACGTCGGCGTGGTCGGTCTGCCCGACGAGCGGCTGGGCAAGCTGGCCGAGATCTTCTCCTCGCAGAAGGTTCTGCCGGCCCCGGTGTCGTTCGTCGACATCGCCGGTCTGGTCCGCGGCGCGTCGAAGGGGCAGGGCCGGGGCAACGCCTTCCTGGCCAACATCCGGGACGCCTCGGCGATCTGCCAGGTCGTCCGGGCCTTCTCCGACCCGAACGTGGTGCACGTCGACGGCAAGGTCTCCCCGGCCGACGACATCGAGACGATCAACACCGAGCTGATCCTCGCCGACCTGCAGACCCTGGACAAGGCGCTGCCCCGGTTGGAGAAGGAGGCCAAGCTCCGCAAGGACCGGCTGGCCGCCGTCGCCGCCGCGAAGGCCGCCATCGAGGTGCTCGACGGTGGCACCACCCTCTACTCCGGGGCCGCTGCCGCCAAGATCGAGCTGGAGCACCTGCGCGAGCTGCACCTGCTGACCACCAAGCCCTTCCTGTACGTCTTCAACGTCGACGAGGCCGAGCTGGCCAACGAGACGTTCCTCGACGAGCTGCGCGCCCTGGTCGCCCCGGCCGATGCTGTCTTCATGGACGCCAAGATCGAATCCGAGCTGGTCGACCTGCCCGAGGAGGAGGCCCGCGAGCTGCTGGAGTCGATCGGGCAGAACGAGCCCGGTCTCAACCAGCTCGTCCGGGTCGGCTTCCGCACCCTCGGCCTCCAGACGTACCTCACGGCCGGCCCCAAGGAAGCGCGCGCCTGGACCGTCCCGGTCGGCGCCACCGCGCCGGAGGCCGCGGGCGTCATCCACAGCGACTTCCAGCGCGGCTTCATCAAGGCCGAGGTGGTCTCGTACCACGATCTGGTCGAGTACGGCTCGATGGCTTCGGCCAAGGCAGCGGGCAAGGTCCGCATCGAGGGCAAGGAGTACGTCATGCAGGACGGCGACGTGGTGGAGTTCCGCTTCAACGTCTGACCTCGGGCTGGGCGCTGCATGCCCGGCGACGGTGCGGCTGGGCTGCCGGCGATGTTGTGCAGCCCTCACGCCTGACGCCCAGCGGCTGGCGCGGAGAGCGGGAAGCCCGCACGGCCGCCGCAGAACGACAGGGACGTTGACCGGTGGGGGTTGGGCCGGCAGCCGGCCGGGCCGCGCGGCCAGGAGCCCGCGCGGCGCAGGGGAGCGCACGCCGGCCGCGTCGGAGAGCTGGGGGCGGTCGCGGGGTTGCGGTTACTGCGCCAGCAGAAGTCACGGCGCGAGGTTACCGATCTAAGGCTTGAGGCGTTGCACCTCGGCTGCCATGATCAAGGCCAGATGCAGGCGAAGAGCCTCCCGGCAGCGTCGGGGCACCGCCGGCCCACAGCAACGCCTCAGGATTCTTCACGCCTCCCCATGCGTCGGGGCTGTCGTGCAGAGCACGCAGAGACCTCACCCCCGGAGGCCGGGTGCCGTGCACGCGCGGCGGCTCGAAGGCGTGTGGGGGCCGCTGGCGTGCCATGCCCCACCGGGGGTTCGAACCTCTTCGGTCTGCTCGCAGTCCCGCAGGACGGTTGGGTGACGATCAGGATCGAATTTCCTCTGGAGGCCGTCGAAGTTGGGGCACTGCAACACCCTTGACTGGTTCGCTCTGCCCGCGCTTGGGTGGCGCCGTGAGCAAACTGTGGACCGCCCCCGAGAACGACCCCAGAGTCTTCGGTCAACCCGTCGGCGAAAAGGCGACCTATCGGGAGTACCTCGACAACTACCGGCTGACCATAGAGATGAAGTGCGACGGACTGGACGCCGAGCAGCTCGGCCAGCGCTCAGTACCGCCCAGCACCCTGAGCTTGCTCGGCCTGGTCCGCCATCTGGCGCAGATGGAGAACCAGTGGTTCCAGCGTGTGCTGCGAGGGCGGACTGACGCACCGTGCCTCTACACGCACGAGGATGACCCGGATTGGGACTTCGGGGGTGCGGTCCCCGACCCAGAGGTGGTGAAGGACGCCTTTGCGACCTGGAAGGCCGAGATCGCCAAGGCGGACGAATGGCTCGACACCATCGACGAGGCCGACCTGGGCCGCGAGGTGATGGTCGACGGTGGCAGCCACGGCACGCGCGACGTGCTTCTCCACGTCATCGAGGAGTATGCGCGGCATGCTGGCCACGCCGACCTCCTGCGCGAGTGCATTGACGGGCGTACCGGCCAGTGACCCACCCCAACCGCCAACGCAGCCGAGGCGACGGCGGTCGGGGCCGGGCCTTCCAGAGCGGATTTGCCGCCGCCCTGACCCCTTCACCAACGAGGCAGGTGACTGGTCGCCGGTTTAGTGGTCCTTATCGGCTGGACGAGACCGTGTGAGCGTGCAGCGGAATTAGTTGTAGTGGGCGAATTCCGTGTAGTCGTTCCAGATCCAGCCTTTGACGCCGGTGCAGCAGTCCGAGTGCCACCACAGGTTTCCGGCATCGTTTACACAACGCTTGTCGATACGGAAAAGCGTCTTCGACTTCCAGTGGGCGATCACCGAGGACGACCCCGAGTAGCTGGTGTGCACCGCAGCGCTACCGACGATGACGCGCCTGATGTGCGGCGTCCAGTTCGAGCATGAGGCCAGCGTTCCGACTTCTGCCGGCACGGTCCCCAGCTCGTCCATTATGGCGGCGGGAACGGGTTCGACGGCCGCAGATGCCGGCGCGGCGATCGGAAGAATGCCGGCGAATGCGAGCGTGAGTGCGCCACCCGCCGCTGCGATCTTCCTGGACATTGCTTTCTTCATAGACTGCTCCATATCTGTAGGTGCGCTAATTTGGACCGTATAGCTGCCGTTGTCTCTGTGAAGTCCGCCCTTGGTAACGGATAGATAAACGTGGCTTGAGCAGGAGCTTGGTCGGTAGGCCAGGGAACTGCTTCCAGCGATTGTCGACTTTGTGTGGTCAACCAGTTTCGGTGCGTGCGGCGGCACCACCAGACTCGGTAGGCTGACCGTATGACCGAACAGTCGCTCCGATCCTCGTTCGGCGGGGCCGCCGCCGCGTACGCCGAGCACCGTCCGGACTACGCGCAGGCTGCGGTGCGGTGGGCGCTGGAGGCCGCACCCGGTAGGCGCGTGCTCGACCTGGGCGCCGGCACCGGCAAGCTGTCCGCGACGCTTGTCGCGGTAGGTGCGGACGTCGTGGCGGTCGAACCCGACCCGGCGATGCTCGCCGAGTTATGCCGTACGCTGCCGGCGGTCCGTGCCCTGCCGGGCAGCGCGGAGGCGATCCCGTTGCCCGACGCGTCCGTCGACGCCGTGCTGGCCGGCAACGCTCTGCACTGGTTCGACATGGCCGTCGCGGGGGCGGAGATCGCCCGGATTCTCGCGCCCGGCGGGATCCTGGCCGGTCTGTGGAACATCTTGGACGACCGGGTCGACTGGGTCGCCGAACTCGAACGGGTCAGCGGGAGCGCGGCCATCGGCCCGCGTGACACGTTGGGCAGTTGGCGCGCCGCGACGGCGGGCATGCTCGTGCCGAACTCCGGCCTGGTCGCCCGGTTCGGGTCGGCGGAGCAGGTCGAGTTTCCGCACGGGCAACGGCGCACCGCCGAGTCCCTCGTCGCGACGCTCGCGACGCGGGCCGGGATGCTCGTCATGCCGGCCCAGCAGCGAGATGACACCCTCGGCCGGATCCGCGCCTTCCTCGAGAGTCGTCCCGAAACCGCCCACGGCGAGTTCACGCTGCCGATGCTGACCGGCGTGCTGCGCGCCCGCCGCCGATGACGGGTCGCGCCCAGCAGAAATACACGCTGCCCGGACGATGCTCCTACTGCTCGGCCCAGGCGCCCAGCTCGTTGCCGCTGGGGTCGGTGAAGTGGAACCGCCGGCCACCGGGGAACTCGTACGGCCCGTTGACCACCTGGCCGCCGGCCTCCTTCACGGCCTGCACGGACCGGTCCAGGTCGCTGGAGTAGAGCAGCACCAGCGGGCCGCCCGCCCGCACGTTGCTGTCCAGGCGGAGGCCGCCCACCTCGGAGTCACCCTGAGGGCTGCGGATGCCGGCGTAGTCCGGCCCGTAGTCGGTGAACTGCCAACCGAACGCGTCCGCGTAGAAGCGCTTGGCGGCGGGGAGGTCGGACACCGTGAGCTCGATGTAGTCGATGGCGTGGTGGTGGTGCGGAGCCGTCTCGGACATGCTCCGATCGTGCACCCCGGGTACGACGAAACCGCGACATGCAACCAAAGGTTGCGCGACGGTGGTGGGCCGTCGTAGATCAGCCAGCCCGAGCACATGCGGGAGTGGTGGCCCGACGACGCGCGGTTCGAGGGTGACTGGCCACCGCCCGGTACGGAGAGGAGCGCGGGAACGGCGACCGGGCCGGATCACCGTCTCGGGCCGTCGTGGTCGCGGGAGGCGCGGAAGGACGAGCCGATGCTCGCGACGATCGAGCCCACCGAGGCGAGCGACACCGCCACCGTGCCGGCCGTGTCGGCACTGCCGTCCGCGGCCACCTTCAGGATGATGCCGGTGACCATCAGGACTACCGACACGGCCAGGACCACCTGGACGGCTCGTTTGCTCATGACTGCACCTCGCTCTCGGACGGCGGGAGTTCGACTCGGGTTCCTTGACGTCGGTGCTTTGACTGTTCGACTTTCCGGAACCCGAGCCGATCAAACCGCTACTCCGCGCGGTAGACGGAGATGTGCGATGGGCTGTCGGCCTGGAACGGTCGCCGGTGCCAGTCGGCGTACCGCTCGGTGAGCCGGAGCCCGGCCTGCTGAGCCATCTCGTCGATCTGGTGCGGCCAGGCGTAGCGCATGGCGAACGGCAACAGGCGCACACCGTCGCCGTCGAACGTGATCGTCTGCCGGATGAACCGCTGCGCCGGCCGGTCGTACCGGTGCAGTCGGATCGTCGCGGAGTCCTCGGTGACCTCCCGTACCTGGACCTGCTCGTCCGCGTCGAAGCTGCGCGGGTCGGGCACGAACGTCTCGATGACGAACGCGCCGCCGGGCGACAGCACCCGGGCGACGTTGCGGAAACAGTCCGCCTGCCGCTCGGCGTCCACCAGGTTGAACAGGGTGTTGAACACCAGGTACGCGAGCCGGAACTCACCAGCCACCGGCACGTCCGCCATGTCGGCGACGACCACCGGGATCCGGTCGCCTCCGGGTTTCGCCCGCAGGTGCGCGAGCATCTCCTCGGACGCCTCGACGCCGTGCACGGCAAGGCCGCGCTCGGCCAGCGGGAGTGCTACCCGCCCGGTGCCGATGGCCAGTTCGAGAACCGGGCCACCATCGGCCAGGTCGGCCAGGAAGTCCACGGCGGGGGCCGGGTCGGGGTTGCCGGGGCCGTCGTAGTCCGCGGCCCAGAGCCGGCCGAAGAGGCCGGGATCGTCGAAGACCGACATCAGCGGCCTCCGCGGTTGGGGTCAGTGGCGCCCAGCAGCGCCGGGGGAACAGTCCTGCTCACGAAGTCTCGATTCCTCGATGTGGATGACTCTGGCTTCGGGGGACTTCGTCGTGTTGGACATGGTGGTTGCTCCCTTCGCGCGGCTGTCGACTCAGGACACCAGAGACGCCGCGGGCCCGGCAAGGCGATTACGCCAGCCGGGCCCGCGACGGGACGTGCGGTCAGGAGATGTGGTGCAGGATCACGTTGTGTACGTGGTGGCTCTTCTGCGCACCACGGAACTCCACCTCGTAGGTGTGCGTGCCGACGTGGATGGCGATGGCACCGGTGGAGAAGAACGAACCACCCCACGACTTGTTGCTGACCACGCTCACGCTGGTGATCTTCGAGTACGGGATGCTGGTGATCGCGAACCGCTTCCCGACGAAGGAGCGGTCCTGGATGATCACGCGGCGGTCGGTCAACCCGATGAACCCGGTGCCGGTGCCGACGGCGTCGTAGACGGCGATGATCTGCTCGCCTTCGAGGAGGCCGCTCTCGATCTGCTGGACCTGCTCTTTGCGGTCGTACGCGATGTTCGCCATGCCGTCCAGGCTAGAAAACCGGCGCCACAGTTGCCGCGTGGGCGACGACCACGAACTCGCCGTCGCCGAGCCCCAGCGGCTCCTGGCGCCAACCGCCGTAGACCCGGTCCACCACGAAACCCGCCCTGGTCAGAGACCCGCGCAGCTCCTCCTCGGTGCGAAAGCGCAGGGTCGCCGAGCTGACCAACCGTTCGCCGTCGTCGAAGTGGTAGTGGTGGGTGAAGTCGACCACTCCGTCGCGTACCCCGGTGACCCTGGTCCACGCGCGGACCTCGCCGCCGTCGGGCAGCGTGACCAGCCGGTGCGAATCCTCCGGGTTCCACAGCTCCCAGCGGCGGTCCGCCGGGTCGCGGGCGTCGAACACCAGCCGGCCGCCGGGCACCAGCGCCCGGGCCAGGTCGGCGAGGGTACGCGCCCACTCGGCGTCGTCGACGAAGAACTGCGCGACGTGGCTGGTCAGCACCGCGACGTCGAACGCCCGTGTCGGCAGCGACGCCGAGGTGCCCTCGATCCAGGTCACCCGTTCACCGCCGGGCCTGGCGCGAGCGGCGGCCACCGACGCGCCGGCCGGGTCCACGCCTGTGACGCGGTGGCCGACGGCGGCGAGGGCAACGGTCAGCCGGCCGGTGCCGCAACCGAGGTCGAGGACCCGGGCGGCCGGAGTCTCGTCGACCACCGCCTGGAAGAAGTCGTCGTCCGGCCCCCACCGGCACTCGGCGTCGTACACCTGGACCAGCCGGTGGTGGCGGAACTCGGCGTGTCTCATCGGGGGTTCGCGTCGGTCGCGGCGCGGACGAACTCGCGTACCCGGGTGGTGGTGTTGCTGGGCAGCCAGATGGGCCCGCGTTCGATCGGTGGTGCGTCGTGAATGGGCACGTACGCCACGTCGGGGCGGGGGTAGTAGCGCCGCGTGTGCGCGCCCACCGGCAGAACGCCCCGGCCCAGGGCGACCAGGGACAGCATCTCGGAGAAGGTGTTCCCGGCGGGGCCCTTCGGCACCGGTCGACCGGACGGGGTGCGCTCCGGGGTGCGGTCCCGCTTGAACTCCACCGAGGTCACCGTCGGGTACTGCACCACCGGGTGGTCGGCGAGAACCTCCACCGACACCGACCGCTCCCGGGTGAGCGGGTGACCCGCCGCCACCGCCAGCACCCGGTCCTCGCAGAGCAGTGCCGGGCCGGTGGCCATCCCGTCGAACGGGTACGAGGCGATCAGCACATCCGTCGAGCCGTCGAGCAGGCCGGCCCGGGTGTTGGACAACTGCGCCTCGTGCACCTCCACCCGGCAGTCGGGGTGCCGGTCGCCGAACAGCGCCACCGCCCGGAGCAGCACCGGCGCGGTCCACTCGCCGAGGAACGCCACCCGTAGCGTCCCGGTCACGCCGCGGGCGGCGTCGGTCGCGCGGCGAACGGCCTCGTCCATGCCGGCGACGAGCGGGGCCAGTTCGTCGGCGAGTTGCCGACCGATCGGGGTGAGCCGGACGACCCGGCTGGTACGGGCGAACAGCGGTGCGCCGATCTGGCGTTCAAGCTTCTTCACGATGCGGCTGACCCGGCCGGTGCTGAGGGTCAACCGCTCGGCGGTCCGGCCGAAGTGCAGCTCCTCCGCGAGCGTCAGGAACGTCTCGACCTCGTACCGCTCCAGCACACCGTCCCCATCGTTGACCTGTGGGCAACGATCGTAGCCGGATCAGGTCTTGGTTGGTGTCCCTCATCCCGGCATCGTGAGCGCGGCAGGGAACACCGAGCGAAAGGCGCTGACATGAGCGGGTTGCGGGTCACCGGCTTCGACCACCTGGTGCTGACCGTCGCCGACGTGGAACGGTCGCTTGACTTCTACTGCGGCCGACTGGGGCTGGCCCCGGTACGGGTCGACGAGTGGCGTGCGGGCGCCGTCCCGTTCCCGTCCGTGCGGATCAGCCCAGACAGCATCATCGACCTCGTCCGGGGTGAGCCGCACGGCGCGAACGTGGACCACTTCTGCCTGGTGGTGGCTCCACTGGACTGGGCGCAGGTGATCGAATCGGGGGCCTTCACGGTGCTGACCGGGCCGGTCAGCCGGTTCGGCGCCCGCGGTTCGGCGACCTCGATCTACGTGCGGGACCCGGACGGCAACTCGGTGGAGCTGCGCTGGTACCCGCAGGACGAAGGGTCGGCTTCGGCAACGGTCGTCAGGACTCGGTGACCGCCCGGTACGCGTCCTCGATGCGGGCGGCCAGCAGGACCTCGCCCTCGGTCAGGGGCTCGCCGCTGCCGTGCCCGACCCGGATCTGGGTGCTGTCGGCCCGGCGGCTGATCTCGGGTCGCAGACGCAGCGCATCCGCGACGACCTTGACCCGTTCAGTTAGTGCGGCGTGTTGGGTATCGTCGATCACGAGCGTCCGTCGGATCTGCTCGCCCTCGCGCGTCCAACCAGATAGCAAGGTCAACGCGTCGGAGAGGTAGTCGTGTTTGGCCCTGCTGTTGAACAGCACGCGCATAACCGCACCCCCCAAGCGCCGTTGCCGGCTTGTGGCCAAATCGTCGCCATCCCGTGTCTTGTCGGTGTCCCCTAGTCTCTCGCTGCCCGGAGGGGGTGTCCACGCCCACACTTCCGTGTCTTACTGGCCTAGCGGACGGCTACGGTACCCAAACCGCCGATTGATCTGGCACCCTGGACGCCCGTGCGGACCGAACGGGCGAATAGTGGCGGGCAGGCCGAACGACGGGACCTGAAGGTGATCGTCGGCGCGGCGATCATCCGGGACGGGAAGGTGCTCGCCTGTGCGCGTTCCGCCCCACCCGAGGTAGCGGGCATGTGGGAGTTTCCGGGCGGAAAGGTCGAGCCGGGGGAGGCGGAGACCGACGCGTTGATCCGAGAGTGCGCCGAGGAGCTGGCCGTACGCGTCGAGATCGGCCGCCGGGTCGGCCGCAACGTACGGATGGCGCACGGCCGCTCGGTGCTCAAGGTGTACGCGGCCCGCCTGCTCGGCGACGACCAACCGCAGGCGCTGGAGCACGAGGCGCTCCGCTGGCTCGCCGCCGACGAACTGGACTCGGTCACCTGGCTCCCCGCCGACGCCCCCATCGTGGCAGCCCTCCGCCCCCTCCTCCTACCCAGCCCCTAACTCGGAAGTAGACCTACTTCCTCCCGATTAGGGCCGCTTCGCGCAGCGGACCGACAAGGACTAACCCCCGGCCCATCCCCCCGGCCCCCGCTCCCGGTGATCAAGAGGTTTCAGTCACGATTACGCCTCTTGATGACCGAAACCTCTTGATCACCGGGGAGCGGGGGTGGGGTTGGGTGGGGTTGGGTGGGGGGAATGGGAACGGGGGCCGTGGCGTTAGCCGCGGCCCCCGTTTCTGCTCAGGTGGTCAGTGCTTGTCGTCCTGCTCCGGGTGGGCGAAGTTGAGGTGCTCCGGAGGCAGCGGGAAGGTCACGTCGTCACCGAACGGCGACGGCGCGGCGGCCCGGTCGAAGGTGAGCTCGGTCAGCGGCAGCCGGCCCCGGTCGTCGACCGCCGGAGCGGTCGGGTGGGGCACCTCCCGGTCCCAGTTGACGCCGCTCTGCGCCTGCGCCTCAGCCCGCGAGTCGTGGGAGCCACCCGCGTGCGAGTGCACCCCACCCCGGGCGGAGCCCGGCGTCGCCGAGCCCTGACGGGCGGTGGTCACGCTGGTCTGGGGCGTCTCGCCCCGACGGAAGATCTTGCTACCAAGCCACACAAGGGGATCGTACCTGCGGTCGACGACCCGTTCCTTCATGGGGATGATCCCGTTGTCAGTGATCTTGATGTGCTCGGGGCAGACCTCGGTGCAGCACTTGGTGATGTTGCAGAAGCCGAGCCCCTGTTCCGCCTGCGCGTACTCCTTGCGGTCGGTCCGGGCGTCCAGTGGATGCATGTCCAGCTCGGCGGCGCGGATGAAGTACCGCGGGCCGGAGAACGCCTGCTTGTTCTCCTCGTGGTCGCGGATCACGTGGCAGACGGTCTGGCACAGGAAGCACTCGATGCACTTGCGGAACTCCTGCGAGCGCTCGACGTCCACCTGCTGCATCCGGTAGTCGCCCGGGGCGACGTCCGCCGGAGGGGCGAACGCCGGGGTCTCCCGGGCCTTCTCGTAGTTGAACGAGACGTCGGTGACCAGGTCCCGGATCACCGGGAAGGTGCGCAGCGGGGTGACCGTGACCGTCTCGTCGTCGCCGAAGGTCGACATCCGGGTCATGCAGCCCAGCCGCGGCTTGCCGTTGATCTCCATGGAGCACGAGCCGCACTTGCCGGCCTTGCAGTTCCATCGGCATGCCAGGTCCGGTGCGTCGGTGGCCTGCAGACGGTGGATGACGTCGAGAACGACCTCGCCCTCGTTCACCTCCACCATGTAGTCCTGGAGGTCACCGCCGGTCTCGTCGCCCCGCCAGATCCGGAACTGACGCTTCGCGCTCATCGGTTGTCCGCCTCTCCAGCGTCGGCAACGAGAGCGTCGAAGTCGGCGAGCTCCTCGTCGGTGAGGTACTTGGAAAGCTCGGCCCGGTCGAAGAGGCCGATCAGCTCCGACCGCATCTTCGGCAGCGGCTTGCGGGTCAGCTGCACGGTGTCGCCGTCAAGTGCGCAGACCAGGTTGACCTGCCGCCACTTCGGCTCCATGGCCGGGTAGTCCTCCCGGGTGTGCCCGCCGCGCGACTCCTGCCGCTCCAGCGCCGCCTTCGCGGTGCACTCCGAGACCACGAGCATGTTGCGCAGGTCCAGGGCCAGGTGCCAGCCCGGGTTGTAGCGGCGGCCACCGGCAGCGCTCACCTTGGCCACCCGCTCCCGCAGCTCGGCGAGCCGGACCAACGCGTCGGCCAGCTCACCCTCCCGGCGGATGATGCCCACCAGATCCCCCATGACCGCCTGCAGGTCCTGCTGGAGGGTGTACGGGTTCTCGCCGGTGTCGCGCTGCAGCGGAGCGAGGGCGGTCTCCACCGCGGCCTCGACCTCGCCCACGGCCACCTTCGGCCTGGTGGTCAGCCCGTCGGCGTAGCTGGCGGCGTGTCCGCCCGCCCGCTTGCCGAAGACCAGCAGGTCGGACAGGGAGTTGCCACCGAGTCGGTTGGAGCCGTGCATGCCGCCGGAGACCTCGCCGGCGGCGAACAGCCCGCGTACGTGGCCGAAGGCGGCACCCGAGTCCGGGTCGACCTCGACGCCGCCCATCACGTAGTGACAGGTCGGGCCGACCTCCATCGCCTCGGAGGTGATGTCGACGTCGGCCAGCTCCTTGAACTGGTGGTACATCGACGGCAGTCGGCGGCGGATCTCGTCGGCCGAACGCCGGCTGGCGATGTCCAGGAAGACACCACCGGCGGGGGAGCCCCGGCCGGCCTTGACCTCGCTGTTGATGGCGCGGGCCACCTCGTCGCGGGGCAGCAGTTCCGGCGGGCGTCGGTTGTTGTCCGGGTCGGTGTACCAGCGGTCCGCCTCCTCCTCGGTCTCCGCGTACTGCTTGCGGAAGACGTCGGGGACGTAGTCGAACATGAACCGCTTGCCCTCGGAGTTCTTCAGGACACCGCCGTCGCCGCGCACCGACTCGGTGACCAGGATGCCCTTCACCGAGGGCGGCCAGACCATGCCGGTCGGGTGGAACTGGAGGAACTCCATGTTGATCAGCGTCGCCCCGGCGCGCAGCGCCAGCGCGTGCCCGTCCCCGGTGTACTCCCAGGAGTTCGAGGTGACCTTGTAGGAGCGACCGACGCCACCGGTCGCCAGCACCACCGCCGGCGCCTCGAAGAGGATGAACTCGCCCGACTCGCGGTAGTAGCCGAACGCGCCGGCCACCCGGTCACCGTCGAGCAGCAACTCGGTGATGGTCGTCTCGGAGAACACCCTGATCCGGGCGTCGTACGAGCCGAACTCCCGCTGGTCCTCCTGCTGGAGCGACACGATCTTCTGCTGCAGGGTGCGGATCAGCTCCAGGCCGGTCCGGTCACCCACGTGCGCCAGGCGCGGGTACTCGTGGCCACCGAAGTTGCGCTGCGAGATCTTGCCGTCCTTGGTGCGGTCGAAGAGCGCACCGTACGTCTCCAGCTCCCAGATCCGCTGCGGCGACTCCTTCGCGTGCAGCTCGGCCATCCGGAAGTTGTTGAGGAACTTGCCGCCACGCATGGTGTCGCGGAAGTGCACCTGCCAGTTGTCCCGGCTGTTCACGTTGCCCATCGCGGCGGCCGCGCCGCCCTCGGCCATCACCGTGTGCGCCTTGCCGAACAGCGACTTGGAGATGATCGCGGTCTTCTTGCCGGCCAACCGGGCCTCGATCGCCGCGCGCAGACCGGCGCCGCCGGCCCCGATCACGACGACGTCGTAGTGGTGTCGTTCGATGCGAGTGGTAGTGGTCATGTCAGGGGCCCTTTAGTTGATGAACCGCAGGTCGGAGAACCACTCGGCGGAGAGCGCCATGATGTAGAAGTCGGCGAGCGCCAGGGTGCCGAGGGTGATCCAGGCGAGCTGCATGTGCCGGACGTTCAACGCCGAGACGAAGGTCCAGGCCCTGTACCGCACCGGGTGCTTGGAGAAGTGCTTGAGCCGGCCGCCGATGATGTGCCGGCAGGAGTGGCAGGAGATCGTGTACGCCCAGAGCATCACCACGTTGAGCACCAGGATGATGTTGCCCAGCCCGAACCCGAAGCCCTTCGGCGAGTGGAAGGCGAGGATCGCGTCCCAGGTGTTGATCAGCGAGATGATCGCGGCGGCGTAGAAGAAGTAGCGGTGCAGGTTCTGGCCGAGCAGCGGGAAACGGGTCTCACCGCCGTACTCCTTGTGGCCGTCCGGGACCGCGCAGGCCGGCGGCGACAGCCAGAACGACCGGTAGTACGCCTTGCGGTAGTAGTAGCAGGTGAGCCGGAACAGCAGCAGGAACGGCAGGGTCAGCGCGGCGTCCGGGATGATCCACCAGCCGGGCAGGAACCGGCCGAAGTGCGCGGCGCCCTCGACGCACCGCTCGGTGACGCAGGGCGAGTAGAACGGCGTCAGGTAGTGGTAATCCGCGACCCAGTAGAAGTCGTGCATGAAGACCCGGACCGTCGCGTACGCGACCCAGGCGCTGAGCCCGATCACGGTGATCAGCGGGGCGAACCACCATCTGTCGGTACGCAACGTCTTCGCCGCGATGGCGGCGCGCGCCCGCGCCCCCCTCGGCCTCGTTGCCGTTGAAGTCATTCGAGTCGTCTCCTCGACGGGCCCGTACGGGCGGGCTGGTCTCTTCCCGGTCGGCACGCGGACCGGCGAACCCGCACCCGCTGCCACGTCATGCGCACACCAACGACCACGCCGGATCGACCGACGCAGCTAAGTGACACACGTTACGCCGATCTCTGCGAGCCGTCCGCGCAAGGGAGTGTCTCGTGTGTCTGGCCTGCGGAAAAGCACTCGACGCGCGGGTTTTCTCGCGCGTCGATGGAAACGTCAGCCGGAGGCGCCTCCGGTGAAGTGCCAGGACGCCAGCCGCAGCGAGGGGGCCGCCCACCACACACCGTCCACCCGGTCCGGTTGACGCACCGCCCGCGCGCCCAACCCGAGCACCGCCCCCGGCCCGAGCGCCCGCGGATACGACTCGGTGAACCGCAGGTCACGGACCGCCCGGACGACCGTGCCGTCCTCGATCAACCAGACGCCGTTGCGGGTCAGCCCGGTGACGACCAGGCTCTTCGGGTCGAGCACCCGCGTATACCAGAGATCGGTGACCAGCAGCCCCCGGCGTACACCGGCCACCAGCGCGGCGGTGTCCGCGTCGACGACCGCGCCGGCCGCCGCGCCGGTGGTGCTCCGACCCGCCGCGCTGGCCGGGCCCGCCGCCGCCCCGTTGAGCCGCAGGTTACGGGGCATCGGGCCCCAGGTGGTGCCCCCCGCGACCGCGTGCCCGGTGGATTCCCCGCCCGCCTCGGCAGCGGTCCGCCGATCGTGCGCCACCGCCCGGGTCGTGCCCGCCTCGACGAGCGTCAGGGCCCGTCTGCCGGTGCCCTCCGCGTCGAACGGCAACCCGGACCCGCCAAGCGGGTCGTCCACCACCGTCACCGCCCTGTCGAACTGGGCCTGGCCCGGCTCGGCGAACGACTGCCGCTCGGCGTACCGCTTGCCGTTGAAGCCGTAGAACGCCAGGTTCTGCAGGAGGTCCGCCACGGCGGCCGGCTCGAACACCACCTCGTAGTGCCCCGGCGGCAGCTCGACCGGGTCGGCCGCCGCCCGCGCCTTCGCGGCCGCCTGCGCGCCCAGCTCGGCGCCGTCCAGGTCGGAGAGCCGGTCGGCGCTACGCCGGGCCACCCCGTCCGCGCCGTCCCGGCGGGCGATGCCGTCCATCGCCGCCTCCACCGAGCGGCCGTACGCCGAGTGCCCGGCCGAATTGGCGAACGCCGACGAGCGGTGCGCGGTACGGCAGTAACCGGCGGTGCTCAGGCCCCCCGCCGCGGCCACGAACGCCCCCACCCGATCGGCCCGCTGATCCGGCTCGGCATGCGCGGTCGCCTCGTCCACGGGCGGCGCGTCCGGCGTGGGCGTGGGCGGGACCAGCCCCGGCCAGCTCGCGTCCGGTGGGCAGAGCCGCGCCGCGGCCAGGGTGCGCTCCACCAGGGCGCCCAACCCGTCAGCGGTGACCACGCTGCCACCGCCGGCGGCCGTCCGACCGTCGACGTGCACCCGCAGCCAGACCCCCACTGTCGACTCGGAGACATTCTGGTGGATGCCCGAGTTGGCGAACCGGGTCAGCGCCAGGTCCGCCCGCGTCACCACCGCCTCGGCCTGCGCGGCCGGCCCGCCGAGACGGCGAACCAGCTCCACAACCTGCCCCGCCAGCTCCAACCCACTCCTCGCGCTCACGCTGACACCCCCACTCGGACGTTGCGGAACCGGGCCGGCGCGGCCGGGTGGCCGGTGTGCCCGACCTGGCCGGGTTGGCCCTTGCCGCAGTTGGGCGTCCCCCAGGAGACCGTCTCGCTGGAGAGCATGTCCATCGAGCGCCAGAACAGGGGGCCGATCCCGGTGTACGTGGGATTGCGCAGCATCCGCCCCCGCCGCCCCTTCTTGATCTCCCAGCCGACCTCGCAGCCGAACTGGAAGTTGAGCCGCTTGTCGTCGATCGACCAGGACCGGTTGAGATCCATCAACACACCGTCGTCGGTGGCCGCGATGATCTCCTCCAGCGTGTGCGGGCCGGGCTCCAGGCCGACGTTCGTCATCCGCACCATCGGCAGCCGGGCCCACCCGTCGGCCCGTACGCTGCCGCCGTAGTCGAGGCTCGCCATCGCCGCGGAATCCCGGCCGGCAAGCACACCAACCCAGCGACCGTCCCGGACCGCGTCCCGCTTGACCGCCGGGGAGCCCTCGTCGTCGAAACCGAAGCTGCCAAGCGCGCCCGGGATCGTCGGGTCGATGGTGATGTTCATCAGCTCGGACCCGTAGCGCAGCGAGCCGAGCTGGGCCAGGTCCAGCCAGGACGTGCCGGCGAACGCCGCCTCCCAGCCGAGGATCCGGTCCAGTTCGATGGCGTGCCCGACCGACTCGTGGATCTGCAGGGCCAACTGTTCGCCGCCGAGGATCAGATCCGTCTCGCCGGCCGGACAGGGCGGCGCGGTGAGCAGCGCCCGGGACTCCTCGGCGATCTGCGCGGCGTGCGCGGCCAGGTCGAGCGACTCGACCAGCTCCCACCCGGTGGTGCCGTACTGCCCCCGGTAGCTCGGCCAGGACCGGCGCTGCGTCTCGCCGTCACCGATGGAGGTGGCCGAGATGCCGCCGCCGCACTCGCGGATCCGCTGGTCGATGCGGTGGCCCTCGCTGGAGACGAACCACTTCGCGGTGTCCCAGATCTGGTACAGGCCCTCGGCCAGGTCCGCGCCGTGCTCGGCCATGGTGCGGGTCGCGTCGACAAGCAGATCGCCCTTGGCCGACAGGGGCACCCCGAGCGGGTCGATCTGGCAGCCGGAGGCCCAGCTCGCGGTGACCGCCTCGACCGGCACCAGGTCGACCGCCGGGCCCGGTACCCGCGCGCTCGCCATCGCGGTACGCGTCGCGCGCCGGCCGGCATCGCGGGCGGCGGCGTCCGACAGATCGGGTACGGCGTGGAAGCCCCAACTCGCCCCGACAAGCGCCCGGACACCGAGCCCGATGCTCTCGTCCTGGGTCAACTCCTCCACGTCGCCGTTGCGCGCGGTCATCGACTCGTAGCGGCGGTGCATCACCCTGGCGTCGGCGTAGCGCGCTCCCGCGTCGAGGGCCGCCTGAACCGCGGCGGTGGCCGCGTCGAACTCGGTCATGGACCGACCCTAGGCCAGCCGACCGACACCCGTCAGGGGAGCAGGTCCTCCGGTCTAATGGTGGCCTTCACCGGCTCAGTGAGCACCAACAGTTCGCCGGGTCTGGTTACCGACTGCTCGGTGTAGTGACCGCCCCGCCGCCGGTACAGATGCATGGTGCCGCTGTCCTGCTCTACCAGCAGGTACCACTCGATGCCGGCTGCGGCGTAGTAGTGCATCTTGAGCACTTTGTCGGTCGACGCGTTGCTAGGCGAGATGATTTCGCAGACTAGTCGCACGTCACCCGCCTCGACGTTGAGTTCGTCGAAGTCGATCGGGCCGGTGATGACGAGATCGGGAATCGGGATCCGCCCCGGCCGGAGTCGAACGTTCACCGCTTCCAAGACGTGCAGGCCGGCTTCGCGGACCGGGGCTCGGAGCACCGCGCGTAGTTCACCGGAGATGTTCTGGTGTCGGGGGGTGGGGGCTGGGGTCACGTGGAGGCTCCCGTCGAAGAGTTCGACGCGTTGCTGCGTCTCGCCGAGGGCGAGGTACTCCTCTTCGGTCCACGGGCCTTCATGGTTGAACACCGACGCGGTCATCGTCACCTCCACCTCGTGCCACGGGCATCCTCTGCTGGCTGCTCGCCCAATGATCGCACCTGACGTGCGGCCCGAGCCATGAACGGGCGTGGATGGCGAGGTGACGGGGGTGCGGGGCCGATGCCGACTCGTTACGCTCGGGCCCGCTGACACCTGCCGGCTTTGTAGCTTATTTTCACCCTCGGGACATTGCTGTAAGTTCTCTTCGTCACTGAGGGAGGTGGCCGTGGACAGCTCGGAACCCTCGCCGTCCGGTACCCCGGACGACCGCCCCGCCGTGCCGGCGCAGCGCTCCGACCAGGACGCCTACCTTCGGGTACGTGACCTGCGGGTCCGGTTCGACACCGAGGACGGCGTGGTGCGCGCGGTCGACGGGGTGTCGTTCGCCGTCGAGCGGGGTCGGACCCTCGGCATCGTCGGTGAGTCCGGCTCGGGCAAGAGCGTCACCTCGCTGGCGATTCTCGGCCTGCACGACGCCAAGCGGACCACCATCACCGGGGAGATCTCCGTGGGTGGTCGGCAGTTGGTGGGCCTCGGCGACGAGGAGGTACGCCGGCTGCGCGGCCGGGACATGGCGATGATCTTCCAGGATCCACTGTCGGCGCTGCACCCGTACTACACGGTGGGCCGGCAGATCGCCGAGGCGTACCGGGTGCACCACCCGAAGGCGAGCCGGCGCGAGGCCCGCCAGCGGGCGGTCGACATGTTGGACCGGGTCGGCATCCCGCAGCCGGCGCGTCGCTTCGACCAGTACCCGCACGAGTTCTCCGGCGGCATGCGGCAGCGGGCGATGATCGCGATGTCCCTGGTCAACGACCCGGCGCTGCTGATCGCCGACGAGCCGACCACCGCGTTGGACGTCACCGTGCAGGCGCAGATCCTGGACCTGCTCGCCGACCTCCAGGCCGAGTTCCACTCCGCGATCATTCTGATCACCCACGATCTCGGCGTGGTCGGCCAGGTCGCCGACGACGTGCTCGTCATGTACGGCGGACGTGCCGTCGAGCGGGGCAGCGTCGAGCAGGTGCTCCGCTCGCCGCAGCATCCGTACACCTGGGGGTTGCTCTCCAGCGTGCCGTCGCTGCACGGCGACGCGGACGCGGACCTGGTGCCCATCCCCGGCAACCCGCCGAGCCTGATCAACCTGCCGACGGGCTGCGCGTTCCACCCACGCTGCCGGTACGCGGACCGCAACGGCGACAGGTCCCGCACGGAGGTGCCGGAGCTGCGCCCGGCCGGCGCGGACGGCCACCTGGTCGCCTGCCACCTCGGCCCCGAGGAACGCGCGACGTTCTACGCCGAGGACATCGCACGAGTGGGGGTGGCTGTGTGAGGGCGAGGAACGCAGCGCAGCGGAGTATCGCGGTCCCGAACGGAGGACTGTGGAGATGACCGACGAACCGTTGTTGCGGGTACGCGGCCTGAGCAAGCACTTCCCGGTCCGGCAGGGGCTGCGCGCCACAGGTCTGGTGCGGGCGGTGGACGGGCTCGACTTCGACGTGCGCCCGGGCGAGACGCTCGGCCTGGTGGGGGAGTCGGGCTGCGGTAAGACCACCACCGGCCGGATGCTTGTGCGGTTGCTGGAGCCGACGAGCGGCAGCATCGAGTTCGACGGGCGGGACATCACCCACGCCGGCCGTCGGGAGCTGCGCCCGCTGCGCCAGGACCTTCAGATCATCTTCCAGGACCCGTACGCCTCGCTGAACCCCCGGCACACGGTGGGCCGCATCGTCGCGATGCCGTTGCAGGTCAACGGGATCAAGCCGCCGGGTGGGATCAAGGCCCGGGTGCAGGAGCTGCTGGAGCTGGTCGGGCTGAACCCGGAGCACTACAACAGGTACCCGCACGAGTTCTCCGGTGGTCAGCGTCAGCGCATCGGCATCGCCCGTGCGTTGGCCCTGCGGCCGAAGCTGATCGTCGCGGACGAGCCGGTGAGCGCGCTCGACGTCTCCATCCAGGCGCAGGTCGTCAACCTGCTGCGTGACCTGCAACGGGAGCTGGGCCTGGCCTTCGTGTTCATCGCGCACGACCTGGCCGTGGTGCGGCACTTCTGCCAGCGGGTCGCGGTCATGTACCTGGGCCGGATCGTGGAGATCGGCGACCGGGCCGACATCTACGAGCGTCCGCAGCACCCGTACACCCGGGCGTTGCTCTCGGCGATCCCGGACGTCACCCAGCTCGGGCCGGCCGGCCGGATCCGGTTGACAGGTGACGTGCCCACGCCGCTGGACCCGCCGTCGGGCTGCCGGTTCCGTACCAGGTGCTGGAAGGCGCAGGACATCTGCGCCACCGAGGAGCCCGCGCTGGTCCCGCGCGACGGTGGCAACCAGGCCACCGCGTGTCACTTCCCCGAAGGGGAAGCAGCCAGCACGAGCCCCGAAGGGGAAGCGACCAGCATGAGCCCCGAGGTCGCGGGGTCGATCACCCAGGTCGACGAGGAGGTGTCGTCGTGAGCCTGTCCCCGGTGGAGGGTGTGGCGCTGGCCGAGATCGAGTCCGGCACGGGCGAGGACGGGCCCGCCGCGAAGGGTGTCGTCGGTCGCTCGCCCGGTCAGCTCGCCTGGATGCGGCTGCGTCGCGACCGTACGGCCGTGGTCAGCGGCGTACTCCTGGTGTTCTTCATGGTGTTGGGTCTGTCCGCCCCGCTGATCGAGATGGTCTACGGGATCGGGCCGCGGGAGCAGTTCCAGAGCCTGCTGGACGGCTTCGGGATGCCGCTCGGCTACGCCGGTGGGGTCACCGGGGAGCACTGGTTCGGTCTGGAGCCGGGGTTGGGCCGGGACATCTTCATCCGGTTGATCTACGGGTTGCGGACGTCGCTGTTCATCGCGTTCGCGGCCGCGCTGATCACCGCGACGATCGGTGTCGTGCTCGGCGCGCTCGCCGGCTACCTCGGTGGCTGGCTCGACGCGGTGATCAACTGGATCACCGACCTGACCCTGGCCATGCCCTTCCTGATCATCGCGCTGGCGCTCACGCCCACCGTCACGCTTCGCTTCTACGGTGAGCGGGGGCAGGTGTCGTCCGCCTTCGGGGTGGGGGTGCTGATCGCCGTCTTCGCCATCTTCGGCTGGACCAGCACCGCCCGACTGGTGCGCGGGCAGGTGATCGCGCTGCGCGAGCGGGAGTTCGTGGAGGCGGCCCGGGCCAGCGGTGCCGGGCTGGGGCACATGCTCTTCCGGCAGTTGCTGCCGAACATCTGGGCACCCATTCTGGTGTCGTTCTCCCTGGCGGTGCCGCAGTTCATCACCAGCGAGGCGGCGCTGTCGTTCATCGGCGTCGGCCTCAGCGACGAGACGCCGAGCTTCGGCCGGATGATCTACCGCAGTCTGGACTTCCTCCAGACCGACCCGGCGTACGTGTTCTTCCCGGGCATCACGATCTTCGCGCTGGTGTTCGCCTTCAACCTCTTCGGTGACGCGTTGCGCGACGCGCTCGACCCGAAGTCGTCCCGGTAGGGGGTACCCCATGGCGCGATTTCTGATCAAGCGAATCTTCTCCGCCACGCTGACCCTGTTCGCGGTGAGTGTGCTGACCTTCCTGATGTTCTTCGCCCTGCCCCGCGACCCGGTGAGCAGCATCTGCTCGAAGAACTGCAACCCGGAGCGGCTGGAACGGGTCCGTGACGACCTGGGCCTGAACGATCCGCTGATCAGCCAGTACGCCGGTTACATGAAGGGCATCGTGACCGGTCGGGACCTGGGCAGCGCCCAGGGTGGCCGGTGCGACGCGCCCTGCCTGGGCTGGTCGTACGTCACCAACGAGGCGGTCTCGGACACCATCGCGCGGGTGCTGCCGGTGACCCTGAGCATCGTGATCCCGGCGGCGATCCTGTGGTTGCTGCTCGGGGTCGGTCTGGGCATGGTGTCCGCGCTGCGGCGGGGCACCTGGTTGGACCGGCTGGCGATCGGCTTCTCACTGACCGGCGCGTCGTTGCAGCTCTACTTCGTGGGCGCGGTGCTGCTGCTGGTGTTCGTCTACAACCTGCGGTGGCTGCCGGTGCCCAGCTACACGTCCCTGTTCGACAACCCGGCGAAGTGGGCCGGTGGACTGGTGCTCGCCTGGGTGGCGCTCGCCTTCCTGTTCTCGGCCATCTACGCGCGGTTGTCGCGGGCGCAGATGCTTGAGACGCTCTCGGAGGACTTCGTCCGGACCGCGCGGGCCAAGGGCCTGGCCAAACCCAAGGTGTACGGGCGACACGCGCTACGCGCGGCGATCACTCCGGTGGTGACGATCGCCGGGTTGGACGTGGGCGGGGCGCTGGGCGGCACGGTGATCACCGAGACGACCTTCGGCATCCAGGGGTTGGGGCGTACGGCGGTGGACGCGGTGCGCTCCGGTGACCTGCCCACCATCATGGCCACCGTGCTGATCGCCGCGGTCTTCGTGGTGCTCGCGAACGTTCTCGTGGACCTGCTCTACGCGGCCATCGACCCGCGGGTGCGGCTGCGCTGAGCCGTCGGACCAGGGCGCTGCCGGTGGCAAAATCTATCGACAACTGTTACACAATCCGTAGGTTTTCTTCCATGGGCGAAGGAGGTACTTCATGAGACCACGCGTGGCGGTTGCCGCGGGCGGCGCGATAGCTCTGGTGGTGGCGCTGGGTGCGTGCTCGAAGAACACGGGCGAGGGCACCACTGTCGACACCGAGCGGAAGCAGACCGGCGTCATCGCGACCGACCCCAAGGAGTCACAGGGGCCGGCCGCCGAGGTGAGCGGCGCTGCGAAGGGCGGCACCTTCACCATCATCCGGGAGTCGCCGATCTCCCACCTCGACCCGCAGCGGACGTACTCGTTCGCCGGGCTGATGACCAACCCGCTCTTCGCGCGCTACCTGACCACCTGGAAGGACGACGGCAAGGGTGGCCTGGTCCTCGTCGGTGACCTGGCCGAGACCCCGGGCAAGAACGTCAACAACGACTGCAAGGTCTGGGAGTTCACGGTCAAGGACGGGGTGAAGTTCGAGGACGGACGACCGATCACCTCCAAGGAGATCGCGTACGGCATCGCCCGCTCCTTCGACCCGGACCTGTCCGGCGGTCCCACCTACATCCAGGAGTGGCTGGCCGACACCCCGCAGTTCGACACCAAGTGGGACTTCAAGAAGAACAAGACGTCGCTCCCGCCCGGCCTGAGCACACCGGACGCCAAGACGCTGCGCTTCGAGTTCACCAAGCCCCGCTGTGACCTGCCGTTCGCGGTATCGCTGCCGACCACGGCGCCGCTGCCCGCCGACAAGGACACCGGCGTCGACCTCGACAAGCAGCCGTTCTCGTCCGGCCCGTACAAGGTCGCCAAGAACCAGGTCGGCGTGCAGATCACGCTGGACCGAAACCCCAACTGGGACCCGAACACCGACCCGGTCCGGCACCAGTACCCGGACCAGTTCGTCTGGAGCTTCGGCCCGACCGCGGACGCCGCAAACAACCGGGTGATCGCCGACAACGGCGCCGACCAGAGCGCGCTCGCCTTCAACACCGTGCCCGCCTCGCTGGTCGCCAAGGTCGCCGGGGACGCCGCGCTCAAGTCCCGGACGATTCTCTCGCCGACGCCGAGCGCCAACCAGCTCGTCATCAACAACCAGCGGGTCACCGACCTGAAGGTCCGTCAGGCGCTCAACTACGCCATCGACCGCGAGGGCTTCATCAAGGCGATGGGCGGGCAGACCGTCGCCGCGCCGCTGACCACGCTGATGCCGTCGGCCACCATCGGCTACAAGGCGTACGACGCGTACCCGGCGGGCGCCAACGGCAACGTGGACAAGGCCAAGGAACTGCTCGGCGGGAAGACGCCCGAGCTGGTCCTCGGTGTCGCCGACAACTCGACGGAGCAGCAGCAGGGCGCGCAGCTCAAGGCCAACCTGGAGCGTGCCGGCTTCAAGATCACGCTGCGGAACATCTCCGACGACGCGAAGCTCGACGAGATCAAGAAGAAGGACAACCCCTGGGACCTGTACATCGGTAACTGGGCGGCGGACTGGCCCAGCGGGGCGTCGATTCTGCCGGTGCTCTACGACGGCCGCACCATCAAGGCCGAGGGCAACAGCAACCAGTCCTACTTCAACGATCCGACGATCAGCGCCGAGATGGACCGCATCCAGGCCCTGCCCGCCGCCGACCAGGGCCCGGAGTGGGCCAAGCTCGACGAGCGGATCATGAAGGAGCACGCCCCGGTGGTGCCGCTCTTCGTGGACGTGGCCTACAACGTGCACGGGTCCAAGGCCGGCGGAATCTTCATCTCCAGTGTCTTCGGCTACCCGTCGTTCGTGAACGCGCACGTCAAGCCGTAAGTCGCAGCGCAGACCAGCAGGGTCCCCTTCCGACAGCGCCGTCGGGAGGGGACCCTGCTGTAGTTCGCCCCTTGATCGACTCCGTTTTCAGGAAACCGGGGTGTCCGGGCCGCCCCGACCACGCGCTTTCCTGAAACCCGAGCTGGCCTGAGCGCGAGCCCTGTCAGGTCGGCCCGGGGTGACTAGTCCTGCACGCTTCCTTTGGAGCTGATGCCATAGACGAGTCAACCGTCGGCCGGAAGCCGTCCGTACCCGAGTTGAACAGCGTCCTACTCGGGCGAGGTGTTGTACTGGTCGAGCGTCGCCTTGGACGTGGACGCGTCTCGGAAAGTCAGCTCCCATGGGCCGGTGTTGACGCCCATGTCCTTGCCGAACCCGACCCACTTCCCGGCCATCCGTCGATCTGTCGGCTCGACCAGTAGCTGGATCGCGCCGTGGTAGCGGGCTCCCCGGTAGTAGCCGGTGGGATCGGTCTGCTCGACCCAGGTGCCGGTGACCACCGCACCATCCACGGTGAGATCCATCGACAGCGACGATGCCGCCGAGCCAGGGAGGCTTCGCACGCTCAGCCGGTCGCCGTGCTGGAGTACGACCACGAAGTGCTGCCCGGCGAATGACTCTCCCCGGCCACTGGAGTGGTACTGGTAACGGCTGAGCCAGACGCCCTCGTACGACGCGTGGACCGCGAGTGGCCTGGGCGTGGGTGTGGCCAGGCCGGACATGGGCGAGGTCAGGTCGTGGCCACCGTGTTGATCGTCGACGACATCGCCATTGGGTATCGCGGCGAAGCCGAGCAGCGAGACCGGCAGGCCGGTCACGACTTCCAGTGCGCGGGCGTACACGGGCCGGGGTGCCGCGATCCCGCCAGACTCCCAGCGCTGGACCAGTCTCTTGTTGGCGTCGTTGGGCTCGCTGACTCGGCGCCCGGCGGCCTGGAGCGCGCGGGCGAAGTCGTCCTGGCTCATGCGCATCCCGGTGCGGACCGCGCGTAGAGCGGTATTCGGGGCATTCTTGTTCGCCACAATAGCGATGTGTCGCCTTAATGTCGCCCGTAAAGTGCCCGTGTTGTCGCGCTCTGTGCCGTCGCGCCTGACGACGAATCGACGTCATTGTGAACAGCAATGCGGCGGCTGAGCCTGCCGATACGCACCAGCAGCGGAGGTGATGATGCTCGGTTCTGACGATGAGATGCATGCCCGTTACCCGCGCCTGGTCGAGCTGCTGCCCACGGTGGTGACCGAGGTGCAGCGCGCCCACGCACAGGATCCGGAGGCCGGGCGGGAGGCGGTGGTGGAGGCTTATCGGGTGACGGCGGCGCTGCTAGTCAAGCTGGGTGAGGGGAGCCTCGCGTGGCTGGTCGCCGACCGCGCGATGTCGGCCGCCGCTGGTGACCGGGTGCTGCTGGCCCGCGCGGCGGTGCAACTGGGCCAGGTACTGCGGGCATCGGCTCGGGCGGGACCGGTGATGCTCGCCGCCGCTTCCCAGATCGCCCCGGGCGCCTGGGAGGAGATGTCGCTGCGGGGATCGCTGCTTGTGCAGGCAGCCCTGATCGCGGCCAGTGCGGGAGACGAGCAGGGAGTCGATGACCTGCTGAATGAGGCCGCCGAGTTGGCTGTTCAGGTGGGCGACGGACACGACCATCACCGCACGGCGTTCGGGCCGACGGCCGTCGAGTTGGCACGGGTCGCCGCCGCCGTGGACTTGGGCGACGGACCGCAGGGGGTCTCCCGGCACGAGTTGGCGATCGGACGGGACGGGTGGCGATGGCTGCCGGTCGAGCACCGCGCCGCGCACCTGATCGATGCGGCGCGCGCGTACCTTCAGACGGACGACGCCACCAACGCGACCCGGGTCCTGCTGCGGGCCGAACGCATCGCACCCGCCGAGATCCGCGACCGGCCGGTCGCCCGGGACGTGGTGGCCCAGGTCGCCCGCGACCCGAGCGCCCCAGCAATGATCACCCAGCTCGCTATGAACCTCGGAGTGTTGCCAGCATGACGCGACCGACACTGTTCCTGACGGTGGGGCTGCCGTGCACCGGGAAGACCACCGCCGCCCGGCGCATCGAGATCGAGTCGGCGGCACTTCGGCTCACCAAGGACGAGTGGGTGAAGGCTCTCTACGGGCCGGAGAATCCGTCGTCGGCTCAGGACGTGATCGAGGGACGACTCATCGAGATAGGGCTACGGGCGCTCGAACTCGGCAACAACGTGGTGATCGACTATGGCCTGTGGAGCCGGGACGAGCGCTCCGCCCTGCGCCAGGCGGCAGCAGACCTGGGTGCGCTCGTGGAGCTGCGTTACTTCGAGGTCAGTCCAGCCGAGCAGCGCCGGCGACTGGATCGGCGGCAGGCCGAAGCACCGCACACCACGTGGCCGATGTCCGACGCGGAACTCGCCGAATGGGCTGCCGGCATGGACGTCCCGACGCCCGGCGAGTTGGACGGCAGCGAACCTGTCGATGACCCACCTGCCGGCTTCGCGACATGGCACGAGTGGCGCAGACACCGCTGGCCGCCCTCGGTCTGCTGAGCCCGTACACCTCTTCGGCGGGAGCGGACGCGGCTCGCCGCCCGCCACGGCTCAGCGGGCCGCGTTGAGGTAGCGCAGCACGGCGAGCACGCAGCGGTGGTCGGTCCGCGCCTGGGGCAGGTCCAGCTTGGTGAAGATGGCTGTCACGTGCTTCTCCACGCTGCGCGCGGCGAGGTGGAGCGATTCACAGATGGCAGCGTTGGACCGACCCTCGGCCAACATGCCCAGGACCTCACGCTCCCGGTCGCTGAGGCGGGCGACACCCGCGTCCACCGCCGGCGCGCCATGATCGGTACGCCGACCGGATGCGCGCGTCTCCTACCGTGATGACATGCAGTGGTATCTCTTGATCGCTGGCATCGGGCTCGCGGCAGGTGTCGTGGTCCTGATCCTCAGACGCCGGCGGCCCCGGACCCTCAGCGTCGAGGAGAAGGCGCAGGCCGCGCGAGTCGCCATGCGAGCCATCCGAGGTAGCGCGCCGCGACCCAATCGCGACATCTTCGAGCGGGGCCGAGGGGTACCCGACCGGCACTCCAACGCCATCGGCGAGAACGCCGGCCTCGGCGACGCCGCGAACTTCGATTCCGGCGGTGGCGGTGGCGGGGGATCGGACTGACGTCACCCGTCAACAGGGTGCGACAGCACCAACGCCTGAGCGGCGACGACGCGCTCGCCGTCGAAGGTCAGTGCCGGCGACCCGTGCAGCCGGTAGCCCTGCTCGAGAAGCGCGCTGACGCGTGCGCAGAACTCGGCATCGTCGGGCCCGGTGATGAGGCGGTAGCCGAGTGGTTTCGTGAGATCCGACACCGCAGCATTGTCCCCGCTCGGGCGTCAGCTCGCCGCCCCGGCCGGCATCCCGTCGTGCGGGGTCGTGGGGCGGGCGCAGCGGACGGACCGCTCCCGCGTTCAGGAACGACCGATGGAACGGTCCAGGAAGTCGTGGATCATCGGCGCGGCCACGTCGAGCTTGTCTTCCAGCAGGAAGTGGCCGGTGTCGAGCAGATGTAGTTCGGCCGACGGCAGGTCGCGCTGGTAGGGGTGCGCACCGGCGGGTGGGAACACCGTGTCGTTCTGGCCCCAAATGATCAGTGTCGGTGGTTGGTGATCGCGGAAGAAGGCCTGGAACTGCGGGTACAGCGCGACGTTGCTGCCGTAGTCGTAGAACAGGTCGAGCTGGATGTCAGCGTTGCCGGGGCGAGCGAGTTGCGCGTCGTCGTGGGTCCACGTGTCGGGGTCGAGCCGGGTGAGGTCCCGTACCCCCTCCGTGTACTGCAACTTCACCGTCTCCGGCTTCAGCACGAACGCGATGGCCTGGCGGTGCGCGTCGGTCTTCTCGGCCCAGTAGGCCTTGATCGGGTTCCAGAACTCGCTCAGGCCCTCCTCGTACGCGTTGCCGTTCTGCACGATGAGGGCGCTGACCCGCTCCGGACCCTTGAGAGCCAGCCGATATCCGGTCGGCGCCCCGTAGTCGAAGCAGTAGAGCGCGTAACGGTCCACCCCGAGCTGGCCGATCAGGCCTTCCATCAGGTCGGCGAAGTTGGCGAAGGTGTAGTCGAACGTCGACCGGTCCGGGCTGGCGCTGTGGCCGAACCCCGGGTAGTCCGGCGCGATCACCCGGTACCGGTCCGCCAGCAGGGGGATCAGATGGCGGAACTGCGCGGACGACGAGGGGAATCCGTGCAGGAGCAAGAGCACGGGCCCGTCGGCCGGGCCGGCCTCGCGGTAGAAGATGTCGATCCCGTTCACCGTCGCCGTGTGGAAGTGGGTGACCGGGAACTCGCCCTCCTGAACGGCGGCGACCGACGGCTTCTGCGCAATCCCGACCATGGTGGAGTCCTCTCGGCACAAGGGAAAGCGGTGCCACCGGGGTATCGCACCACCCGGTCCCGCCTCGGTCAGCATGGCATCTGGTGCGGGCCAGGTATGGCAAAACGGCCTTTCGGGTGCCCCCTACGGCAGGTGGGTGCGGAGAAAGTCCAGCTCCAGGGGGAGCAGCCGCTCGGCGGTGCCGTTCGCGGCCATGTGCGTGGCCCCGGTCAGCGGCAGCACCGCGTGCGGCCGGCCCGAACTCAGCAGCGCCGCCGAGAGGCGCAGGGTGTGCGCGGCCACCACGTTGTCGTCGGCCATTCCGTGCACCAGCAGCAACGGGCGGGCCTGGTCCGGCCCGGTGACCGGCTCGGCGGCCAACTCGACGAGCGAGTGGTGCGCGTAGATGTCCTGGCCGTCCTCCGGCAACCCCAGATAACGCTCGGTGTACGCGGTGTCGTACAGCGCCCAGTCGGTCACCGGGGCACCCGCGATCCCGCATTTGAACAGCTCCGGGTGGCGCAGGACCGCCAACCCGGCCAGCCACCCCCCGAACGACCAGCCGCGCACCGCCACCCGTTCCAGGTCCAGGTCCGGGTGCTTGCCGGCGAGCGCGGTCAGCGCGTCGATCTGGTCGGTGAGGATCACGTCGGCGACCCGCCGGTGGATCGCCTTCTCGAACGACGGCGCCACGCCCGGCGTACCCCGGTTGTCGATGGTGACCACCGCGAACCCGGCGTCGGCCCACCACTGCCGCTCCAACCACGCGGCCCGCGCCGCCACCACCTCCTGGTGCCCCGGGCCGCCGTAGATGTCCAGCAGCACCGGCAACCGTCGGCCCGTCACGTGCTGGTCGGGGTAGAGCACCGCCGCCGGCAGCCGCCGGTCGGTCACCCGTTCCAGCAGCGGCAGCGGAGAGTACGGCGGGGTGGCGGCGAGCGACCGCAGCTCGGCCACCTCCTGGTCACCCCGGCGGACGGTCCAGCGCATCCCGGCGTGATCGAGCGACGCGACGCCGATGGCCACCACGTCCCCGCCGACGGCCGCAGTGTACCAGCCGGAGTCGGTGGTGAGCCGACGCGCGTCCACCCCACCGCCGATGGTGGTGCGGACCCGGAACAGGTGCCGCTCGCTCGGCTCGCCGTCACTCGCCTCCACCAGCAGGTCGGCCGGGCCGGTGGCGGCAGGTAGGCGACCCACCACCCGCCGGACGTACAGCGACGGCGGGGTGAGCAGGGTGCCGTCCGCGAACAGGCAGCGGGCGTCGTACCCGTCGTGCGCCAACTCCCCACCGACGAGCACCCGGCCGTCCGGCAGGTGCGCCGGGGTGCCGGCGATCGGCTCGACCCAGCGCGGGTCGGCCAGTTCGGCGTGCACCTGCGTCTCGCCCGTCCGTGGGTCGACCGCCAGCACCAGCCCGTGCTGCTGCGAACGGCGCAGCACGGTGATCAGCGGGCTGCCCTCACCCCAACTGACGCCGACGAGGTACGGGTAGGTCTCCCGGTCCCAGTGCACGTCGACCCAGCCGTCGTCCAGGTCCAGCAGGTGCAGGCTCACCTCCGCGTTCGGCCCACCAGCCCGGGGGTACGCGACGGTCGTCGGCGGGCTCGCCGGCTGTGCCGGGTCGTGCAGGTGCCACCGCTCCAGGCGGGACTCGTCGACCCGGGCGGCGAGCACCATGCGGCCGTCCGGCGCCCACCAGTACCCCCGGTACCTGCCGAACTCCTCCGCCGCGATGTGCTCGGCCAACCCCCAGCTCACCCCGGCGTCCTCGCCGGCCAGCAGGGTGTCGCTGCCGTCGGGGTCGATCACCCGCAGCTCACCCCGGCGCACGCCCTCGGCCGCGTCCGTCACGTACGCCAGCCGCTGCCCGGTCGGGTCCGGACGAGGGTCCAGCACCGGGCCGACGGTCGCCACCTCCACCACGTCGCCGTGCACCAGGTCGGCCCGGAACAACCGCCCGGCCAACGCGAACACGGCGACCCTGCCGGCCGCGTCGAGCGCGTACGAGCCGATGCCGGCGGCGCTGAGCCGCAGCCGCTCGCGTAGCGCCCGTTCACCGGGGGAGAGGGACCGGACGTCCCCGTCCTCACCGAGCAGGGTGGCCGGGTCGGCGACCAGCCGCTCCGCGCCGGTGGCCACGTCCAGCAACCAGAGCGCGTCCGCCGGGTCCTCGGGGCCGGCGGAGCGCAGGAAGATCACCCGGGAGCCGTCCTCAGCCACCGAGACAGCGCGTGGCGCGCCGTGGCTGAACCGGCGGGTGCGGGCGGCCAGCTCCGGAAAGTCCACACGCCAAATCGTAGAGCCGGAGCGGAGGTGATGTGGCCGACCTGGGCGGACGCGTCAGCGTCAGCGGGGCCGAACCGCCGGTTAGAGTGACCGTCGTGACGATGCTGCCCGACCGCCGCCTGCTCCTGGTCCACGCGCACCCCGACGACGAGTCGATCGGCACCGGCTCGACGATGGCCCACTACGCCGCCGACGGCGCCCACGTCACGCTGGTGACCTGCACGCTCGGCGAGGAGGGCGAGATCCACGTGCCCGCCCTGGCCCAGCTCGCCGCCGCCGAGGCCGACCAGCTCGGGGGGTACCGGGTCGCCGAGCTGGCCGCCGCGTGCGCCGCGCTCGGCGTCACCGACCACCGCTTCCTTGGCGGCGCCGGCCGCTACCGCGACTCCGGGATGATGGGTCTCGCGACGAACGAGCACCCCCGGGCGTTCTGGCAGGCCGACCTCGACGAGGCCGCCGGGCATCTCGTGGAGATCATGCGGGAGGTACGCCCGCAGGTGCTCGTCACGTACGACCCGAACGGCTTCTACGGCCACCCCGACCACATCCAGGCGCACCGGGTGGCCATGCGCGCCGTCGAACTGGCCGCCGCCGAGGGCTGCGCCCCGCTCAAGGTCTACTGGACGGCCATGCCGCTGAGCGTCCTGGAGGCCGGCATGACGCACTTCGCCGAGTCGTCCGACAACCCGTTCGGCGGCATCGAGGACATCGCCGACCTGCCCTTCGGCACCCCGGACGCCCAGATCGCCGCCCAGATCGACGGCACCGACCAGCACGCCGCCAAGGAGGCCGCGATGCGGGCGCACGCCACCCAGATCCCGGCCAACTCCTGGCTCTACTCCATCGCCGGCAACTTCGGTGGCGAGTTCATGGGCGTGGAGTACTTCACCCTCGCGGTTGGCGAGAAGGGCCCGGGCGTCGGGCCGTACGGCTGGGAGAACGACCTCTTCGCCGGCCTGCCTACGGAGACCACCCCGGACCGTTCCCCGGTCGCGGCGGCGGGTCTCCGGTGACGTTGCCGGCCGCACCGGTGACGGTTCTCGACGACCAGGACGCCCCGCCCCCGGCCGGGCCACCGCCGCGATTTCTGGACCTTGGCCTGCGGCTGGTCGGTGGGGTCGTGGTGGTCGTCGCCGGTGTGCTGACCGGAGTGCTGGAGCTGCTGCTCGCCACGGTCCGCGTCGGCGGGTACCTGATCGGCGTGTCCGTGCTGTTGGCCATCGGTGCCAACATCGCACTGAGCTGGTTCGCGTACGAGGCGGTCGGCCGCAGGTGGGCGGTGGCGTTGCCGGCGGTGCCCTGGTTCGCGCTGATGGCGGTGGCCGCCGTCCGGACCAGCGAGGGCGACCTGCTGCTGGCCGGCGACAACTGGGTCGGCCTGGCGATGATCGTGGCCGGTGCGATGACCTTCGCGGTGATGGGCTTCCGGCAGATCCTCGCCCCGCAACCGCAGTTGCTCGGCGGCTGATGACGACTCCCAGGTCGGGGTGGTAGATATTCCTGCCAGGGATGCGAACCCCGCGACGGGACGTACGGCAGGAGGGTCCGGCGATGGACAGACGGTGGCGTGACATCGGAGTGCTCGTAGCAGCGCTGTTCGCGGTCAACGTGGTCGCCCGACTGATCATCCGGTTCGGTTTCGACGGTGACGACACCGCCGCCGACCGGGTGTCGCTGGCGATGTTCACGGTGATCGGGCTGATCCTCGCCGTGGTCGCCTTCCGCTGGGGTGGTCGCCGGCCCCTGGCGGGCTGGGCCGCCGACATGGCCCTCGTGGTGCCGGTGGCACTGCTGCTGACCGTGCTGGTCGGCCCCCTGCTGATCGGTCACAACCCGTTTGCCGGCGGTGCGGCGACCTTCTTCGCCCAGATCTGGCTCTATCTGCTGGCCACCGGAGCCGGGGTGCTGATCGGCTACCTCGGGCTCACCGCGCTCGGCCGTGACTACCGCTCGCAGCAGCTCAAGCGGTACACCGAGGTGAAGGCCGCGAAGCCTCGCCGGGTCGTCCGCCGCTGACCCGCGCGCCAGCCCGACGGTCCGTACGCTTGCCGGACGGTCGGTGCGCTTGCCGGACGGTCCGTGCGCTTGCCGGACGGTCGGTGCGCTTGCCGGACGGTCCGTGCGCCTGTTCGACGGTCCGTGCGCCTGTTCGACGGTCCGTGCGCTTGCCCGTCTGGGCCGTGTGTGGCCGGCGGACGCCGCTTGATCGACTCGGTTTTCATGAAGTCGGGGTGTTGCGGGCGCCGGGATAGCGCGACTTCCTGAAGGTCGAGTCGATCAAGCCGGTTGGGCCCCGCCACGCCGGTTGGGCCCCGCCACGCCGGTTGGGCCCCCACGCCGGTTGGGCCGGCACGCCGGTCGGGGTCGCGGTAAGGGGGGTCAGTGTGGGGCGACTCGGGTCAGGTAGGTGTGGTGGGTGACCAGGCCGAGCCGCTGGTAGAGCGTCACGGCCGCCTCGTTGCGCTGCTCGACCTGGAGAAACGCGTGGGTCGCGCCGCGCGCCGCGCCCCAGTTGGCCAGTTCGTGGATCACGCGGCGGGCCAACCCCTGTCGGCGCGCCGCCGGCAGGACCTCGATCAGGCTGAGGCCCAGCCAGCGCCCCTGGCCGGTGACCGTGCCGCGGCCGATGGCCACCAGCGTGGTGTCGGCGTACACGTGGGCGAAGCGGACCTGGTCGACGGTGGTGAGCACGTGCCGGGCGGCGTCCGGGAGGCCGCCCTTGCGGCCGGCGGCGACGGCCAGCCACTCGTCGTTCGGTGCGGTGGCCAGCTCGACGGTCGGGCTGTCCCACTCGCCGGGGGGCGTGGACGCCAGCAGGGTGAGCGGCGCGGTCTGCACCAGTGTCGGTGGGCGGGTGGTCCAGCCGCGCGCGTCGAGTTCGGCGCCGACCGGTGCGGCGAGGGGTAGCGGGGTGTTGATCAGCGCGGGTTGGCCCAGCTCGGCGTACCAGCGTTCCACCGCGTCGACCGCGGCGGCGAGTGGTCGGTCCGGGTCGCCGATCGGCAGCGCCGAGTTGGCGCGCCCGGTCCAGCCCTCGGCCGACCGGAGCAGCCAGTCGCCGAGTCGGCCCCGGGTCGGCGCAGGCCAGGCCTCGTCGGCGGCCCGCTCCAACGCCACGACCGCGGCGGCGGTCGGCCGGCGGGTCGGCGGTACGCGTTTGGCGCGGTGAACCTGTGTCACCGGGACCCGTAGCTGCCCCTGCGCGGTGGCGAGCGTGAGATGGGTCTCGCTCAGTTCGACGAGCTCGCCGAGGGCATCGGAAAATAGCGGGCGACCTTCACGAATGCCCACAATCCGGCGGACCACGATTCGGTGTCCCACATCCTGCTGTCGGAGCACGATCGACCCCCTCCCCGGCGAGATACTAGGCTCTTACCGTCGCGGGAGATCGCGGCGAGTCTTGCGGAGGAGAAGACCGGTGACCTACATCATCGCCGAGCCGTGCGTAGATGTGCTCGACAAGGCATGCATCGAGGAGTGCCCGGTCGACTGCATTTACGAGGGCAATCGGATGCTCTACATCCACCCCGACGAGTGCGTCGACTGTGGTGCCTGTGAGCCCGTCTGCCCTGTGGAGGCGATCTTCTACGAGGATGACGTCCCGGAGCAGTGGAAGGACTACACCGGCGCGAACTACGAGTTCTTCGAGGAGCTGGGCTCGCCCGGTGGCGCCTCGAAGATCGGCAAGGTGGAGAAGGACGCCACCTTCGTCGCCGCGCAGCCGCCGCGCGGCGAGGGCCACTGAACCGGCCCGCGCCGGTCTCGTCGCGACTGCCCGAGTTCACCTGGGACACCCTGGACGCCGCAGCCACGCTGGCTGCGGCGCACCCGGAGGGCATGATCAACCTCTCCATGGGTACGCCGGTCGACCCGGTGCCCGAGGTGATCCGGCGGGCGTTGGCTGACGCGTCCGATGCTCCCGGTTACCCGCTGACCGCCGGCACCCCGGCGCTGCGGGCCGCGATCGCGGCGTGGGTGTCCCGAGCCTGCGGCGCCGGCGTCGACGGTCTCGGTGTGCTGCCGACGATCGGCTCGAAGGAGCTGGTGGCCTGGCTGCCCACCCTGCTCGGCATCGGCCCTGGTGACGTGGTGGTGGTGCCGTCGATCGCCTACCCCACGTACGAGGACGGTGCCCGGCTGGCTGGTGCCACGGTCGTCCGTACCGACTCGCTCACGTCCGTCGGGCCGACCTCGCGGGTCCGGTTGGTCTGGGTCAACTCGCCCGGCAACCCGACCGGGCGGGTGCTGCCCGCGGCACACCTGCGCAAGGTGGTCGACTGGGCCCGCGAACGTGGCGCGGTGGTCGCGAGCGACGAGTGCTACCTGCCGCTGGGCTGGTCGGCCGAGCCGGTTTCGGTGCTGTCTCCGCAGGTCAGCGGGGGTAGCTATGCCGGTGTGCTCGCCGTGCACTCGCTCTCCAAGCGGTCCAACCTCGCCGGCTACCGGGCCGGCTTCGTCGCCGGTGACCCGGCGCTCGTCGCCGAGCTGCTCAAGGTCCGCAAGCACGCGGGCATGATCGTGCCCGCGCCGGTGCAGGCGGCGATGGTGGCCGCGCTCGAGGACGAGCGACACGCCGAGGAGCAGCGGGAGCGTTACCGCGCCCGGCGGGACGTGCTCACCGCGGCGTTCACCGGTGCCGGGTTCACCGTCGAGCACTCCGAGGCGGGCCTGTACCTCTGGCTGACCCGAGGTGAGGACTGCTGGCAGACCGTCGACTGGCTGGCCCGTCGGGGCATCCTGGTCGCCGCTGGCGTGTTCTACGGCCCGACGGCCGGGCAGTACGTCCGGGTCGCGTTGACCGAGACCGACGAGCACATCGCCGCCGTCGCGGCGCGCCTGTCCTGATCGGGGTGGTCCGGGCGGCCGAGCCGGTGGGCCGACCGCCCGGACGACGTCACTCGCTGATCTGACCGAAGACCCGCAGCAGCGTGTTGCGGCTCTGCTTCTCCAGCAGTTCGCTTGCCATAAGCTCCTGCAGGGCGAGCACCCGGCCGCCGTGCACGGTCAGCTCCGCCTTCAGCGGCACCTCCCGCTTGACGTCCACGGAGACGATCTCCTCGTACGGCAGGAAGGTGTTCGCGGCCGCCAGCTCCGCGACCGGCACCGAGCCGACCAGCTCGCGTAGCCGCTTCTCGCCCTGGCTGGACTGCCGGGGTTGGCGATCAGGACCAACCCGCGGTCGAGGACGAGCACATCGTGCTCCGTACCGTCGACCTTGATGTTGGCCAGCGCGCCGATCAGGTCGGCGTTCCGTCCGGAGACCCGGCCCTCCACCACCGTCGCGCCCGAGGGGTCGACGCCCAGCTCGACCAGACGCGCCAACGCCACGTCCAGGGTCTGCGGTGCGACAGCCAGCTTGGCGATCTCGGCGAGGTCCCACGGTTGCCCGTCCGGGCCGACGAGCTGGGCCGGAGCCGACCAGGAGAGCTGCCAGTGGGCCTGGCCGGAGCGCACGGCCGCGTTGATGAGCAGCGTCTCCATCGGCCCGGCGAACCGGGCGGCCGCCTCCTCGCGGGTGGTGTCGTCGAAGTACTGCTCGGCGAACTCGCCCAGGCGGTCGGCGCGCACCAGGTCCAGCACCGTCGACAGGCCCGGCCCGGTGACACCGGTGAAGCGGCCCGCCGCCCGGTAGACGCCGTCCGCCTGCCGTTGCACTCCGGCCGCCACCGCCGCGGCGATGAACTGCGGCCAGGGCAGCACCTCACGGTGGCCGCGGTCGACGACGATGCCCTGCAACTGCTTCCCGGCGCTGTCGATGTCGGCGAGCAGCAGCGCGGCCGGCCGATCGTCAGGCGCGGCCGCTCCCGCCGGTAGGCCCGTCATGGCGGCGATCCGGACGCCGATCGGCGGGTGGGTGTCCCACGGCGACGTCTTCCGGTCGGGGGCGTTCTCCCGCAACGAGGCGATCTCGTCCTGCCGGCCGCGCAGCAACTGGCCGAAGCCGCCGAAGAGGTCGTCCGGCGCCAGGTCGGCGGACCAGCCCGGCTCGACGTACCGGCGCATGAAGAAGCCCCAGGCCGCGTCGAGCGCCGGCAGGGCACGCAGCGCGGAGGCCGCGGCCTCGGGCCCGGCCAGCAGTACGGAGGAGCGGTCAGCCTCCAGCTCCTGTCGCCGTGACGCGGCGTTGTCCACGATCAGGTAGAGCCTCGAGTAACCCTTGAAGACCCAGCCGATCGGGTTACGCGGGCTGATCCGCTCCAGCGTCTCCGCGATGGCCAGCCGACCCCGGTACGCCATGGCGCCGAGCCGGGTGTGCTTGCCGGAGTAGTGGCCCAGCTCGTGTGCGAGCACCGAGCGCAGCTGGTCCATCCGCAACGCCTGGAGCAGCGGCAGACCGACGTAGAGGGTGCGTCGTCCGCCGAGCAGCCCGAGCAGTCGGCTCTGTTCGGCGACCGCCGCGTTCACCTCGGGCACGAGCCGGATCTCGTCCGGGGCGCGGGTGCCGACGGCGATGGCCAGTTCGCGTACCGCCGCCCACAGGCCGGGCGCGTCACCTTCGCCGAGGACCAGGCCAGGTGCCGGTTCGTTCTTCGTACGGATCGCCCGCCAGAGCCCGACCGCCACCGCGCCGAGCGCGACGACGAGCGGTAGCAGCAGCTTTCCGGTGACGAGCCCGTTGGTGTGGCCGAACAGCCAGACCCCGAGCGCGGCGACGGCGGCGAGCTGGAGGAGCGCGACGACGTAGAAGCCGATCAACATGACCACCGAGGCGAGCGCCCGGTATGTCGCGGACATTTCATTTCCTTCCGCCATCGCCCGCAGCGGATCGGCGGGCGGCGGAGCGGACCGTACGACGCTGATCTGAAGTGGACAACCTCCTTCCGGGCCGGCCTCCGAAGATCTCCGGTCGATGTGATCGGCACAGCGGGAAGGGGCCGTACGCCGACGGGCGATATCCTCGGCCCGGACCTGGTCGGGGTCGCCGCGGCCCCGCACCCCAGCAGGAACGTCGAGGTGCGCGGATGGTTGACAGGCCAGGCACGCGGGTGCGGGCAGCGGTGGTGGGCACCGGCCTGATCGGTGGTTCCGTGCTGCTCCGGATGTACGCCGCCGGCATCGACGTGGTCGGGTGGGACCCGGACGAGACCACCCGGCAGGAGACCCGACGGGCCGGCGTACCCGCACCGGACCGGCTCGTCGAGGCGGTGGCCGACCGGGACGTGGTCTTCCTGTGCGGGCCGCTGCCCACCCTGCCGGCGACGCTTGTCGAGGTGGCCGCGATGACCGGTGAGCGGTGCGTGCTCACCGATGTCGGCAGCACGAAGGCGCAGGTGGCGGCGTTCGCCGCCGCGCAGGGGCTGACGCACCGGTTCGTGCCGGGTCACCCGATGGCGGGCACCGACCGGGCGGGCTTGACGGCCGCCCGACCGGATCTGCTCACCGGCGCGGCCTGGGTGCTCTGTCCGGCGCCGGGCTCGGCCACCACCGCGTTCCGCTGGCTGGCCGAGCTTCTGGTGGAGGTCTTCGAGGCCCGGGTGGTGCCGATGTCCGCCGCCGAACACGACTCGGCTGCGGCGCTCGCCTCACACGTCCCGCACCTGCTGGCCGGCGCGCTGGCCGGCGCCGTGCACCGTGCACCGCTGCGCGACGCGGTCCTCGCGCTCGCCGCCGGCAGCTTCTCCGACGGCACCCGGGTCGCCGGGACCCCGGCCGACCGGACCGCAAACATGCTGCTCGGCAACCGGGACCGGGTGCTGCGTGAGCTGGCCGAGGTCACCGCGTTCCTGGACGACCTGGCCGCCGCGCTGCGCGCCGGGGACGCACCGGCGCTCACCGCACGCTACGACGAGGCCCGCGCCTCCCGGGTGGCGCTGCGTGACCGGCGCTTCGAGGCGGACGATAGGCGGTTCCCGGCCGGCGGCGACCACGCCGCAGAGGTGTCCTGGCTACGGGAGCTGGGGGTGACCGGCGGCCACCTGACCGGCCTGCGGGTCGACGCGGACACGGTCTCCTACGCGGCGCGACGCCCGGTGGCTGACTAGGCTGAGGGACATGGCGGTGGACGGTCCGGTGGTGCAGGTGCGCGGCGAGGCGTACCGGGAGGTGCCGCCCGAGCTGGCCCGGTTCGCGGTCACCGCGACAGCCCGGGACCGGGACCGGGAGGCGACGCTGACCCGGTTGGCCGAGCGGGCCGCGGCGGTGCGGGTGCTGTTGGACGGCTCCGGCCCGGCGGTGGCCCGGCGGGAGACCGGCGACCTGCGGGTGTGGCCGGAGACCCGGCGCTCGGGTGAGCGGGTGGTCGCCTGGCACGGCAGCGTCACCACGACCGTCACGGTCACCGACTTCACCGCGCTCGGTGAGCTGATGCTCCGGCTCGCCGACCAGGACCAGGTCGAGGTGGCCGGCCCGTGGTGGGAGCTTCGCCCGGACAGCCCCGCCCATCGTGCGGCCCGGCACGCCGCGATCAACGACGCGCTGCTGCGGGCCCGGGAGTACGCGGAGGCGCTTGGCGCCCGGGTCACCTCGCTGCTCGAGTTGGCCGACGCGGGCCCTGCCGACCGGCCGATGTTCGCCCGTGCGGCCTTCGCCGGGGGCGGCGGCGCGGGCGGTGAACGGCCGGAGCTCGAGCTGGACCCACAGCCGCAGACCGTGCAGGCGGCGGTGCAGGCGCGGTTCACCATCAGCGACCCGGTGCTGGGCTGATGCCACCGGCCCAGGTGCTCTCCGTCGACGAGTTGGTGGCGCGAGCGATGGCGCTTGCCGAGGCCGGCCCGCGACAGTTGCTCGGCATCGCCGGTGCGCCGGGCGCCGGGAAGTCCACCCTGGCGGAGCGGATCGTCGCCGAGGTCGGGTCGGCGGCCTGTCTGGTGCCGATGGACGGGTTCCACCTGGCCCAGTCGCAGCTCGTCCGGGTGGGCCGCGCGGACCGCAAGGGCGCGGTGGACACCTTCGACGCCAACGGGTATGTGTCGCTGCTGCGCCGGTTGCACCGCTTGGAGCCGACGTCTGTCTACGCGCCGGAGTTCCGCCGGGAGTTGGAGGAGCCGGTGGCCGGCGCGATCGAGGTGCTGCCGTCGGTCCGGCTGGTGGTGACCGAGGGCAACTACCTGCTGTTGCGGGATTTCCCCTGGCAGGAGATCAGGCCGTTGCTGCATGAGGCGTGGTTTCTCGACCTGGACGCCGAGGTGCGGCACCGCCGGCTGACCGCCCGGCACGAGGCGTTCGGTCGGTCTCCGGAGCAGGCGCGGGCGTGGGCGCTCGGCAGCGACGAGTCGAACGCGGCCCTGATCACCCCCACCGCCGACCGGGCCGACCTGGTGGTCCGCCTGTCGGAGCCCCCGACGGTCTAAGGCCTGTTTCATAAGAACTGGCCGGCCTGCGGCGGGCCCGGGCGTCGTCCGGACTCCGCCTCGGCTCGACCGCCCTTATGAAACAGGCCTTAGTCGAGTTCGCGGACCGGCCGAGCCGGGTTGCCGACCGCCACCACGTTCGCCGGCAGGTCCCGGGTGACGACCGCGCCCGCGCCGACTACGGTGTTCGCGCCGACGGTCACGCCGGCCAGCACGATCGCGCCACCGCCGAGCCACACGTTGTCGCCGATGGTGATCGGCTTGGCGGCCTCCCACTTGTCCCGTCGCGGACCGGGTTCGACCGGATGCGTCGGAGTGAGTAGCTGGACGTTCGGGCCGACCTGGACGTCCGCGCCGAGGGTGATCCGGGCGACGTCGAGGAAGACCGCGTTGTAGTTGACGAAGCTGCGCGGGCCGATCCGGATCTGCCAGCCGTAGTCGCAGTGGAACGGTGGGCGGATCCAGGTGTCCTCGCCCAGCTCGCCGAGGAGTTCCCGCAGTGCCGCGATCCGCGCGGGTGGGTCGGCCGCCGGGCTGGTGTTGAAGCGTTCCATCAACCGGGCGGCTCGGTCGAGGTCGGCGATGATCTCGGGATCGTCGGCGATGTATGGCTCGCCGGCGAGCATCTTGTCCTTCATGGAGGTCACCGGCCGATCATGCCGGCCCGGTTCGTCGGCTCGTGGCAGGTCCGTCATTTTTCGGCCTTCATTTTGCATACCCAGTATGCAATTCTGGGATGTCAATGTGACTCCCCATACCTCAAACGCTCCACGAGGAGGATCCGTTGCACCAGGGAAGAAGATTGGCCGCCCTCGGCCTCGTGTCCATGCTGGCGCTTGCCGCGCCGGCCCCCGCCTCGGCCGCCCCCGCCCCACCGGGCGGCACCGGTTTACAGTCCACTCCGGGCGGACCCACCACCAAGCGATCGACCACCGTCACCCTGATCACCGGTGACCGGGTCACCGTCACCGCTTCCGGCGCCTCGGTCCGACCCGGCGCCGGCCGCGAGGACGTGCAGTTCCTGGTCCAGCGCGAGCGGGGCCGCCTCACGGTGACGCCGACCGACGCGCTCCCACTGCTGCGTTCGGGCCGGGTGGACCGGCGGCTCTTCGACGTCACCGGGCTGGTCGAGGCGGGCTACGACGACGCCCGCCGCACCACTCTGCCGCTGCTGGTGGCGTACGGCTCGACGGGCACCGCCAGGCGTGCCACCGCCGCTCTGCCCGGCACGCGGCTGACCCGCGACCTGCCGGTTATTCGCGGCGCCGCCCTGAACAGCGACAAGTCCTCCCTCGGCGCGGTCTGGGAGAAGGTCACCACCGGCTCCGCTGCCGCCCGGCTCGACGCGGCGGGGGGCGTCGAGCGCATCTGGCTGGACGGCCATCGACGGGTGACGCTGGACCACAGCGTGCCCCAGATCGGCGCACCCGCCGCCTGGTCGGCCGGGTTCACCGGCGCGGGAGTGTCCGTCGCGGTGCTGGACACCGGTGTCGACGCGACCCACCCGGACCTGGCCGGCAAGGTGGCCGAGGCGCGCAACTTCACCGAGGTCGCCGACGCTCGGGACACGGTCGGCCACGGCACCCACGTGGCCTCGACCATCGCGGGCAGCGGTGCCGCCTCCGGCGGCAAGTACCGGGGCGTGGCACCGGACGCGACGCTGCTTGACGGCAAGGTCTGCGAGGAAGGCGGCTGCACCGACTCGGCGATCCTCGCCGGCATGCAGTGGGCTGCGGTCGAGAAGAAGGCCGCAGTGATCAACATGAGCCTTGGCGGCTGGGACACCCCGGAGGTCGACCCGGTGGAGGAGGCCGTGCAGACGCTGACCGCGCAGACCGGCACGCTCTTCGTCATCGCCGCCGGCAACGACGGCACGGACGGCTCGGTCGGTTCCCCGGCCAGCGCCGACGCCGCGCTCGCCGTGGGCGCGGTGGACCGCGACGACGAGTTGGCCGAGTTCTCCAGCCGGGGCCCCCGAGTGGGTGACGACGCGTTGAAGCCGGACATCACCGCGCCGGGCGTCGACATCGTCGCCGCAAAGTCAGCCAACGGCTTCATCGGTGACCCGGTGGGGGACAGCTACGTCACGCTCTCCGGCACCTCGATGGCCACCCCGCACGTGGCCGGATCGGCCGCGCTGCTCGCCCAGCAGCACCCCGGTTGGCGGGCCGACCGGCTCAAGGCCACCCTGATGTCCGCCGCGAAGCCGCACCCGGACCAGACCGCCTACCAGCAGGGTGCCGGCCGGGTCGACGTCGCACACGCGATCACGCAGCAGGTCACCACCGACCCGGTGAGCGTCTCGTTCGGTCGTACGCTGTGGCCGCACGCCGACGACGTCCCGATCACCCGCACGGTGACCTGGCGCAACGACGGCCCGGCCCCGCTCACCCTGGAGCTGAGCGTCGAGGGTGCCGGCCCCGGCGGTCGGGCGCTGCCGGCCGGCCTGTTCCAACTGGGCGCCAACCAGCTCACCGTGCCGGCGGGCGGCACGGCCGCCACGACCGTGACCACCGACACCCGGCTCGGCGACGCCGACGGTTACTGGACCGGGCGGATCGTGGCCCGAGCCGGTGCGGCCGTCGCGGTCACCCCGCTGGCCGTGAACCGGGAGGTGGAGAGCTACACGCTCACCGTGGAGCACCTGGACCGCGCCGGAGCGCGCACCGCGGACCACTGGACCATCCTGGTCGGGATGGACACCTACGGCTCGTGGGACCTCGCCAGTTCCGACGGGGTGGCCACGGTGCGGGTGCCGAAGGGGCACTACGGCCTGAGCGCCCTCGTCTTCGAGCCCGGCCCCGAGGATGAACAGCGCCCGATGTCCCTGTTGGCGCAGCCCGAAGTGACAGTCGAGCGGGACACCCGGATCGTGGTGGACGCCCGCCGGGCCAAGCCGGTGCGGACGACAATTCCGGAGCGGACCGCCGTCCCGACACTCATCGACGTCAGCGGCAACTTCACGGCCGACGACGGCACCGGGTACGGCATCGGGCTCTGGGCGGACACGTTCACCGGGTTGACCAGCGGTCAGCTCGGCAAGCGGATCTCCGACGAGCGTTTCGTCGCCACCGTCAGCAGCCAGTGGACCACACCGGAAGTGGGCAGCAGCCCGTACCTGTACGCGCTCGCCGAAGCCATTCCGGGCCGGATGCCCACCGGGTTCGTCCGCGACTACACCCGACGGGACCTGGCCACCGTCGTGCACCAGTTCGGCAGCGGCTACTCGGGCATGCAGGCCGAGCGGACCGTGTTCCCCGTGCTGGAGTACAACGTCGGCGGCTCCGCCGTGGTCCTGCCCACCGGTGTGCCCAGCCAGCGGGTCGAGCACTACAACACCAAGGGTGTGAAGTGGGAGTCCGAGGTCTTCTTCGGGACCGTGGACGACGACGGCTGGCTGAACCCACAGGCGGTGCTCCTGTCCACCCCCACCGCGTACCGGGCCGGGCGGACCGTGCGGGAGGTCTGGAACCAGGCGCCGTTCGCGCCGTCCTTCCCGAACCCGCGCTGGCCGCACCAGAGCGTCACCCGGCTCGGCGACACGGTCATCGTCGACATGCCGATCTTCAGCGACGCCGCCGGGCACCCGGGCGGCTCGCTCAGCGACAGTGAGCACACCACGCTCTGGCGCAACGGCAAGCTTGTCGGCGAGAGCGAGTATGCCGGCTACGGAGAGTTCGCCGTGCCACCGGGCAGGGCGGACTACCGGCTCGTCACGTCGTCGAAGCGCAGCTTCACCGACCTGAGCACCGAGGTGGAAGCCAGTTGGACCTTCAGGTCGCGGCACGTCGCCGGTGAAACGCCGGTCCGGCTGCCCCTGTCGGTGGTGCGCTTCGCGCCGCAACTGCGGGTCGACAACAGCGCTCCGGCCGGTCAGGGCTTCGCCGTCCCGGTGCGGGTGCAACGGCAGCCGGGTGCTCCGGCCGCCCGGGTGGACAAGCTCACCGTCGATGCGTCGTACGACGGCGGGAAGACCTGGGCCAGGGCGAAGCTGGTCCGCACCTCGGCCGACGGGTGGACGGCACTGTTGCGGCACCCGACCGGCAACGGTTACGTGTCGCTGCGGGCCACTGCCCGGGACACCGCAGGAAACACGGTGACCCAACGGGTCATCCAGGCGTACCGGTTGCGCTGAGGCGTACCCCGTCCGGGTCCGCGGCCGAACGCCGCGGACCCGGCGGGTGCGTCAGTCGTTGGCGTGCAGGGCGGCGTTCAGCTCGATGCCCCGGCCGGTACGCGGCCGGGCCTCCAGCGCGCCGGTCACCGAGTTGCGCCAGAACAGCAGGCCGTCGACGCCGGACAGCTCGCGGGCCTTGACCACCCGACCGTCCGGCAGGGTGACCTTCGAGCCGGCCGTGACGTAGCAACCCGCCTCGACCACGCAGTCGTCGCCGAGCGAGATGCCGATGCCGGCGTTCGCGCCGACCAGGCTGCGCTCGCCGATGCGGACCTTGTCGGTGCCGCCACCGGAGAGGGTGCCCATGATCGATGCGCCGGCGCCCACGTCGGAGCCGTCACCAACCACCACGCCCTGCACGATGCGGCCCTCGACCATCGAGGTGCCGAGCGTGCCGGCGTTGAAGTTGCAGAAGCCCTCGTGCATCACCGTCGTGCCGGCGGCCAGGTGCGCGCCGAGGCGCACCCGGTCGGCGTCGGCGATCCGTACACCGGAGGGCACCACGTAGTCGGTCATCCGGGGGAACTTGTCGACCCCGTACACCGCCAGGTGGCGGCCGGCGGCCCGCTCGATCACGCGCAGCTCGTCCACCCGCTCCGGTGGGCACGGCCCGGCGGACGTCCAGGCCACGTTGGCCAGCTTGCCGAAGATGCCGTCCAGGTTGACCTCGTTGGGTCGCACCAGGCGGTGGGAGAGCAGGTGCAACCGGAGGTACGCGTCGGACGCGTCCTTGATCGGGTCGTCGAGCGAGCCGATCACGGTGACCACCTGCACGGTACGCAGACCGGGCAGGGAGCGGTCGCCAAGCGCGGCCGGCGGCAGGTCGAGCACGTCCGTCTTGTCCTCGCCGGCGACCAGCGGCAGCTCGCCCAGGCCCAGCTTGCCGGTCGGGTACCAGGTGTCGAGCACCTGCTCGTCTGCGGTGACCGTAGCCAGGCCGATGCCCCAGGCGGAATCTGCGGACGTCACTGTTACACCTCTCGGTCACGGCCGGGCTGACCTCGGCTCGCTCCTCGCGCTGACAGACCTGAAGGTACCGTGCGAACCATGGAGAACCCGCTGACCCCCGAGGTCCTCGCCGATCCGGTGCAGCTGACCCGCGCTCTGGTCGACATAGAGTCCGTGTCCTTGAACGAGAAGGCGATCGCCGACTGTGTCGAGGAGGTGCTGCGCGGTGTACCGCACCTGACCACCCACCGGCACGGCAACACGGTGATGGCGCGCACCGACCTCGGTCGGTCGCAGCGTGTCGTGCTGGCCGGGCACCTCGACACGGTGCCGTTGAACAACAACTTCCCGTCGACCATGCGCGGCGACCTGATGTACGGCTGCGGCACCTCCGACATGAAGTCCGGCACGGCGTACGCGCTGCACCTGGCGGTGACGCTGCCCGAGCCGCGCTACGACGTGACGTACTTCTTCTACGAGGCCGAGGAGATCGAGTCCCAGTACAACGGGCTGAACCTGGTCGCCCAGGCGTTCCCGGAGTGGTTGCGGGCGGACTTCGCGGTGCTGCTGGAGCCGACGTACGGCATCGTCGAGGCGGGCTGCCAGGGCACCATGCGCTCGGTGGTCACCACGACCGGCGTACGCGCCCACTCGGCGCGCTCCTGGCACGGGGTAAACGCCATCCACGTGGCCGGTGAGATTCTGCGACGTCTTCAGACGTACGAGGCGCGCCGGGTCACCATCGACGGCTGCGACTACCGCGAGGGCATGAACGCGACACGCATCAACGGCGGGGTGGCCGGCAACGTGGTCCCCGATCACTGCGAGGTCGAGGTCAACTACCGGTTCGCCCCGGATCGCACCCCGGCCGAGGCGGAGGCGCACCTGCGTGAGGTGTTCGCGGGCTTCGAGGTGAAGGTCACCGACGCGGCCGCAGGTGCCGCACCCGGGCTCGACGCGGCCCCGGCGAAGGAGTTCCTGGCGGCGGTCGGCGCCGCGCCGATCGGCAAACTGGGATGGACGGACGTGGCCCGCTTCGCGGCGATGGGCATCCCCGCGCTGAACTTCGGCCCGGGCGACCCGAACCTTGCGCACCACCCGGACGAGCACGTCGAGATCAGCAAGATCCGTGACGGTGCGGCGACCCTGCACCGCTGGCTGGCCCCCGCCTGACCTCTGGCCCCGGACCCCTTCGGCCTCCCGACCCGCAAGTGATCAAGAGGTTTGCGTCAGCCTGGCCCGTTGTCGGCGACGCAAACCTCTTGATCGGTCCCGGAGGGGGTGGGAGAGCTGGGGGTCGGGTTCTGCTGACGGGCGCGGCGGCGCTCGGCCACCACGTCGTGGATCCGTCGCTGCATCTGCCGACGGATCCTGATCATCTCGCTGTTACTGATCACGCTGTCTCCTCCCCCGAAGGCGCGCGCCGGGGCATACCCGGTATGTGAATAGTAAGACGTACGGGAGAGCCGAATAGTTGCCCTTGATCGCGAACAATTTCTCGGCGTCCCCGCCCCGCGCACCCGACAGGGGCTGCTCCACTACGGTTGCCCCATGAGCCAGAGCAACGGGCGGGAGGCCGGTCGCGGTCCGGGGCAGGAGCGGCATCGCGGTGCGGTCACCCTGCGCAGAGGGGCGATCCCGAGCAGCACCGCCGACCAACGGTTGCTGGATTCACGGGGCCGCAGTGACTGGAAGACCAAGGACGCCTGGCGTGCGCTGCGCATCCTCGCCGAATTCGTCGAAGGTTTCGACACCCTCGCCGACCTGCCACCGGCGGTCAGCGTCTTCGGTTCCGCCCGCAGCGGCCCGGACAGCGCCGAGTGCCGGCTGGCCGAGCAACTGGGCGGCGCACTGGCCCGAGCCGGCTACGCGGTGATCACCGGAGGTGGGCCCGGGGTGATGGAGGCCGCCAACCGGGGCGCCAGCGAGGCCGGCGGGCTCTCCGTGGGGCTCGGCATCGAGCTTCCGTTCGAGCAGGGCATCAACGACTGGGTCGACCTGGCCATCGACTTCCGCTACTTCTTCGCCCGCAAGACGATGTTCGTCAAGTACGCCCAGGCGTTCGTCGTGCTTCCCGGCGGGTTCGGCACCATGGACGAGTTGTTCGAGGCGCTCACCCTGGTGCAGACCGGCAAGGTCACCCGGTTCCCGGTGGTGCTGATGGGCGTCGCCTACTGGCAGGGCCTGCTGGACTGGCTACGCGACACGATGGCCGCCACCGGCAAGATCGGGCCGGTCGACCTGGACCTGATCTGCCTCACCGACGACGTCAACGAGGCGGTCCGGCACATCGTCGCGGCGGAGGCCGCGCTCTCCGCAGAGCAGGAGGCGGTCCGCGAGGAGGCCGTCGCCCGCACCGGAGCAGACCAGCGGGCCGCAGCCGAACAGGCCGCCGAGCAGCCTCGGGACCACGACTGATGGCGGCGATCTGCGTCTTCTGCGCGTCCTCCCGTACCCTCGATCAGCGCTGGTTGGATCTGGCCGCCGAGACCGGCGCGGAGCTGGCCCGGCGCGGGCACACACTGGTCAGTGGTGGTGGTTGCGTCGGCATGATGGGCGCGCTCGCGGACGGCGCACGGTCCGCAGGTGGGCGCACCGTCGGCGTGATCCCGCAGTCGCTCGTCGACCTGGAGGTCGCCGATCTGGCCTCGGACGAGCTGCTGGTGACCGACTCGATGGCCAGCCGCAAGACCCTGATGATCGACAAGTCGGACGCGTTCCTCACCCTGCCGGGTGGGCTGGGCACCCTTGACGAGTTGTTCGAGGTCTGGACCACCGCCACCCTCGCCCTGCACGTCAAGCCGATGGTGCTCATCGACACCGACGGGTTCTACCGTCCCCTGCTGGAATGGCTCGACGCGTTGGCCGACCAGACCTTCCTCAAGCCCGCCGGCCGCGACCTCCTGACCGTGACCGCCACCGTCCCCGAGGCCCTCGACGTCCTGGAATCCCACCTGACCTGACCCCCGGCCCCGCGCCCGAGGGCCCGGCCCCCCGGCCCGGCCCTGCTCCGGCCCCCAGCCCCGCGGTGATCATGAAGTTAGCGGCAGCTCCGTCGGCGTGTCGCGTCGCCAACTTCATGATCGACGTGGCGGGTGGCGGGTCGCCGGAGACGGAGTGGTGGTGGGTGGGGTTTGGGTGGGTGGGTGTCGTATGGGTCTGATGGGATGAGCTGATGCAGGCGTACCGGTTGGTGCGGCGGCCCGGTGGGCCGGCGCGGGGGGATGAGGCGACGCCTGACGGCGCTTCCGTGCCCGGCGCGTCCGGGGGCGGTGTCGGCGCGTCCGACCGGGTGGTCGGGCCCGAGCTGACCGGCGGCGGCTGGCGGGCCGATCCGGTGCAGGCCGAGGTCGTCGGGCACACCGACGGGCCGATGCTCGTGCTCGGTGGCCCCGGCACCGGCAAGACCAGCACTCTGGTCGAGTCGGTCGCCGCCCGGGTGGCCGAGGGCGCCGACCCCGAACGGATCCTCGTGCTGACCTTCGGCCGCCGAGGCGCCACCGCGCTGCGGCAGCGCATCGAGGCCCGGATCGCGCAGGACGGCCATCGGGTGCTGCGGGAGCCGCTGGTGCGCACCTTCCCGGCGTACGCCTTCGGGCTGCTCCGCCGCGCCGCCGCCGAGCGGGGCGAACCGTCGCCCCGGCTGCTCACCGGCCCCGAGCAGGATCTGATCATCCGTGAGCTGCTCGACGTGGTGGGCGAGGAGCCCGAGGACGACCCGGTCGGCTGGCCGACCGACCTGCGCCCCGCCCTGCGCACCCGGGCGTTCGCCGGTCAACTGCGCGACCTGCTCATGCGCGCCGCCGAACGCGGCGTCGGCCCGATCGACCTGGCCCGGCTCGGTGAGAAGCTCGGCCGCGCCGACTGGCCGGCCGCCGCCCGCTTCCTCCGGGAGTACGTCGCCGTGCTCGCGCTGCGCGACGTCAGCAACCGGGGCTCCATCGCGTACGACCCGGCGGAACTGGTCCGGGCGGCCACCGGGCTGCTGCGCGACGACGAGGAGTTGCTCGCCGCCGAGCGCCGCCGGCTCTCCCACGTCTACCTCGACGAGTTGGCCGACACCGACCCCGCCCAACTGGAGTTGCTCTCGGTCATCGCCGGCGGTGGCAAGTCGCTCGTCGCGTTCGCCGACCCGGACTCGTCCACGTACGCCTTCCGGGGCGCCGATCCAGCCGGCGCGGCGACGTTCCCGCACCGTTTCCGGACGGCCTCCGGTGCGCCGGCCGCGCAGGTGCTGCTGACCACGTCGTACCGGGCCGGGCCGGCTCTGCTCGCCGCGATCGCCCGACTGGGTCGCCGGCTACGAGGCCCGGCCGCGCACCGTCGGCTGCACCCCCTGCCGGACGCGCCGCCCGGCGTGGTCGAGGTGCACACGTTCCGCTCGGCGACGAGCGAGGCCGCCTGGCTGGCCCACGCGCTGCGCTCGGCCCACCTGCTCGACGGCGTGCCCTGGTCACGGATGGCGGTGCTGGTGCGGTCCACCGCGTTGCAGCTGCCCACCCTGCGCCGGGCGCTGCACGCTGCCGGCGTACCCACCGTGGTGCACGGTGAGGATCTGCCCCTGCACCTGCAACCGGCGGTCGCGCCGCTGCTGCTTCTGCTGCGCTGCGCGCTGGAGCCGGAACGACTCGACGAGGAGGCGGCCGTCGCGCTGCTGCACTCCCCGCTCGGCGGGGCCGACCCGCTGGCCGAGCGTCGGCTGCGGCAGGGCCTGCGAGCGATCGCGTTGGCCGGCGGTGACCGCCGCCCCTCCGGGGATCTGATCATCGAGGCGTTGCAGGACCCGGAGGAGCTGGGGAGCATCGACAGGCGCTGGGCGGAGCCGGCGCAGGCGGTGGCCGGGCTGCTTGCCGTCGCACGCGAAGCCGCCGCCCGGCCCGGTTCGACCGCGGAGGATGTGCTCTGGGCCGTCTGGCACGGCAGCGGTCTCGCCGAGCGGTGGGCCGGCGCGATCAACCAGGGGCGCCCGGAGGCCGGCGAGGGTGACCTGGCCCGACGACGGCGGGCCGAGGCGGCCGACCGTGACCTGGACGCCGTGCTGGTCCTCTTCGACGCGGCGGCCCGGTTCACCGATCGGTTGCCGGGCGCCCGCACCGAGGTCTTCCTCGACCACGTGCTCGCCCAGGACCTGCCGGCCGACACCATCGCCCCGACCGCCGACCGGGGCGCCGCGGTGCGCCTGCTCACCGCACACGCCGCGAAGGGCCTGGAATGGGACCTGGTCGCGGTGGCCGGCGTACAGGAGGGCATCTGGCCGGACCTGCGGCTGCGCGGCAGCCTGCTCGGCTCCGAGCGACTTGTCGACGTGCTGGCCGGCCGGTCGGTCGACGGCGCGACCGCGGCCAACGTGGTGGGTCAGACCTCGGCGTTGCTTGACGAGGAGCGCCGGCTCTTCCACGTCGCCGTCAGCCGGGCCCGGCACCGGCTGCTGGTCAGCGCCGTGGCATCGGTCGCCGTCGGTGGTGACGACCACGAGGAGCAGCCCAGCCGGTTCCTGCACGAGCTGGGCCCGAGCACCCCGCCGCCGAGCACCCCGCCGCCGAGCACCCCGCCGACGAACCCGCCGAGCACGCCGCCGACGCCGACCCCGCCGAGCCCGTCGTCGACGCCGTCCACCCCGCCGCCGACAGAGCCCGGCCCGGCGCCCGGTCCCCGTACCGGATCGGTTGGCGGCGGCACCGGGGGAGCTGTGGCGGGCGAGACCGGCGACGAGGAGCCGGACCGCCCCGGGGCGCTGCCGGTGACCCGTCCACCCCGGGCGCTCACCCTGCCGGCGTTGGTCGCGGAGCTGCGTACCGCCATCACCGACCCGGCCGCTCCGGCGGCCCGGCGGCGCGCCGCGGCGGCGGAGCTGGCCCGGCTCGCCGCCGCTGGGGTGCCCGGCGCGCACCCCGACGACTGGTGGGGCCTGCGCGTGCTCTCCGACGACCGGCCGCTCGTCGACGACGGCGACCCGGTGCGGGTCACCCCGTCGGCCATGGAGAGCGCGCTGCGGTGCAGCCTGCGGTGGCTGCTGGAGCGGCACGGCGGCAGCGGCCCGACGAGCACCGCGCAGGGTGTGGGCAATCTGGTGCACGCCGCCGCGATGCTTGCCGAGGACGCCAGCGCCGACCGGGGCGCGCTGCTCGACTACGTGGCGGCCCGGTTCGACGCGATCGAGCTGGCGGCCCGGTGGATGGCCGGGCCGGAGCGGGAACGCGCCGAGGCGATGGTCGACAAGTTGCTGCGCTGGCTGGCCACCAACCCGCGTCGGCTGCTCGCCATCGAGCACGAGTTCGCCGTCCGGCTGGACGACCCGAACCGGCCCGTCGACCTGACCGGCCGGGTCGACCGGCTGGAGGTCGACGAGGCCGGGCGACTCGTGGTGATCGACCTGAAGACCGGCAAGTCCACCGCGGTCACCGGCACCGACCTGGCGGAGCACCCGCAGCTCGGTGCCTACCAGGCGGCGGTGGAGGCGGGGGCCTTCGCCGAGTTCGGTGACGAGTCCGGGGGCGCCGCGCTGGTGCAACTCGGCACCTCCGCGAAGGACGCCCGCGAGCAGAATCAGCCGGCGGCCAGCGAGGGGCCGGCGGCCGGCTGGGCGACCGCGCTGGTCCGGCGCACCGCCGATACGATGGCAGCCGCCACGTTCGCCGCGGTGGCCAACTCGAAGTGCCGGGTCTGCCCGGTGCGTACCAGCTGCCCGGTCTCCGGGCAGGGGCGCCAGGTGGTCGAGCCGCCGGCCGTCCGTCCTCCGGAAAATCAGTGAGGGGCGAGGAGTGACCCAGCCCACCCTGTTCGGCGCTGGTCCCGCACCGACGCCCCGGCTCGCCGACTCCGGCCCCCGGTACACCCCTGTGGAGCTGGCCAAGCTGCTGCGGTTGCCGGCGCCCACCCGGGAGCAGGCCGCGATCATCGCCGCCCCGGTGGAGCCGCTGCTGGTGGTCGCGGGCGCCGGGTCGGGCAAGACCGAGACGATGGCCTCGCGGGTGGTCTGGCTGGTGGCCAACTCGTACGTGCGGCCGGAGCAGATCCTCGGGCTGACGTTCACCCGCAAGGCGGCCGGCGAGCTGGCCCACCGCGTACGGACCCGGCTCGACCAGCTGATCCGCCGCCTCGGTCGGCAGGGCCGGGACCCGCTTGGCGACCCGCTCGCGGGTGAGCCCACCGTCTCCACCTACCACTCGTACGCGGGGCGGATCGTCACCGAGCACGGGCTGCGGGCCGGCTACGAGCCGTCCACCCGGCTGCTCACCGAGGCGTCCCGCTGGCAGTTGGTCGACCTGCTGGTGCGCAACTACGACGGCGACATGTCCGAGGTGGACCGGATGCCGAGCACCATCACCGACGCGGTGCTGGCCCTCGCCGGGGAGTTGGACGAGCATCTGGTCACGCCGGACGAGCTGGCGGCCTGGACCGGTCGGTTCTTCGCCGAGGTGCAGTCCCGGCCCGGCCGGGTCTACGCCGACGTGCGCAAGGCGCTCACTCTCCAGCAGACCCGGTTGCGGCTGTTGCCCCTGGTGCGGGCGTACGCCCGGCGCAAGGAGGACTTCGAGGCGATGGACTTCGCCGACCAGCTCGCCCGGGCGGCCCGGGTGGCCCGGGATCACCCGGCGGTCGGCGTGATCGAGCGGGACCGCTTCCGGGTGGTGCTGCTCGACGAGTACCAGGACACCAGCCACGCCCAGGTGGTGTTGCTCAACGCGTTGTTCGGTGGTGGGCACCCGGTGACCGCGGTGGGCGACCCGTGCCAGTCGATCTACGGCTGGCGGGGGGCCAGCGCGGGCACCCTGGACAGGTTCCCCACCGAGTTCGCCCGCGCCGACGGTGAGCCGGCCCCGGCACTGGGGCTGACCACGAGTTGGCGCAACCGCCCGGAGATCCTCCGGGTGGCGAACGCGCTCTCCACCCCGCTGCGGGCGGCGGGTGCCCGGGTGCCCGAGCTGCGCTCCGCGCTCACCGTCCGGGACCCGATCCCGCACCGCAGCCCGGGTGGCGCGGCCGGTGGCACGGTGCACTGCGCCATGCTGACCACGTACGCCGACGAGGCCGACTGGATCGCCGACAGCGTGCTTGCCGCCTGGCGCGGGGCCGCCGGGATGCCGGGCGTCGCCCCGGAGCACATCCCGGTGGTACGGCGCCCGACGACCGCCGTGCTGGTCCGGGTCCGCAGCCAGATCCCGGCGATCGAGTCGGCGCTGCGTGCGCGCGGCCTCCCGGTCGAGGTGGTCGGGCTGGGCGGCCTGCTGGACACCCCCGAGGTCCGCGACGTCGTCTGCACGCTGCGGGTGTTGGCCGACCCGACCGACGGCGCCGCGCTGCTGCGGCTGCTCACCGGCGCCCGTTGGCGGATCGGCCCACGTGACCTGGTGGCGTTGCACCGGCGGGCCCGGGCCATCGCGAAGGCCCGGCGACAGGTGGCCGCCGACGACGACTCCGAGATCAGCCCCGACCTGTTGGACGAGGCGACCCTGGTGGAGGCACTGGCCGACCTCGGGCCGGCGCAGGCGTACTCGGCGGAGGGCTTCGCGCGGCTGCGCGCGTACGGCCGGGAGTTGGCGTTGCTGCGCTACCGACTGGACCAGGCGCTGCCGGATCTGATCGCGGACATCGAGCGCACGATCGGCCTGGACGTGGAGGTCGCGGTGCGGGCCGGCCGGGACGGCGCCGGCGACGCGGGCCTGGCCCGGGGGCATCTGGACGCGCTCGGTGACGTGGCGGCCCGGTTCAGCGGGGAGACCCCCGGCGCGACCCTGTCCGGCTTCCTGTCCTACCTGGCCGCCGCCGAGGACGAGGAGCGTGGCCTGGCGCCGGGCGAGGTCGAGGTGGTGGAGGGCGCGGTGCAGGTGGTCACCGCGCACGCGGCCAAGGGCCTGGAGTGGGACGTGGTGGCGGTGGCCGGGCTGTGCCGTGGGTCGTGGCCGGGGCCGGTCCGCAACTCCGATCACTGGCTGGGTGGGCTGGGCGTGCTGCCGTTCCCGCTGCGCGGTGACGCCGACGGGCTGCCCGACCTGGCCCTCGACGAGGCGGGGGACCAGCGGGCCGTGGCCCGGGCGGTGACCGACTTCGTCGACGCGTGGCGGGCCCACGACGAGCGGGAGGAACGCCGACTGACGTACGTGGCGGTGACCCGCCCACGCCGGCTGCTGCTCTGCTCCGGTTACTGGTGGGGGGAGGGCACCAAGCGACCGCGAGGTCCGTCGGTCTTCCTCCGTGAGGTGTACGACGCCTGCCTCGACGGCGGGCCGGGGCACCTGATCGACGCGTGGGCGCCGGAGCCGACCCCCGACGCGACGAACCCGACGGCCGAGGTGGTGCTCCGCGCGGAGTGGCCGGCCGACCCGCTGGGCGGCCGGCGGCCGGCGTTGGCCGAGGCTGCCGGGTTGGTGCGTCGCCTGATGGCCGACGGTCCGACGGCGGCGCTCCCCGGACCGGTCGGGCCGGTGCTCCCCGGGCCGGTCGGGCCGGTGCTCCCCGGACCGGTGACGGCGGTCGTGCCATCGGTGGCGTCGGAGGTCGGGTCGCCGGTTGGGTCGGAGGCCGGACCAGCCACGCCGGGTGGGCCGGTGCCGGCCGAACCGGTCAGGCCGGCGGAGGACCCGGAGGTGGCGCGCTGGCGGCGCGAGGCGGACCTGCTGCTGGCGGAGCGCGCCGAGCTGACCCGGCTCTCCGGTGCGGTCGAGGTGGCTCTGCCCGGGGCGCTGAGCGTCACCCAACTGGTTGCGCTACGGCGTGATCCGGCGGCGCTGGCCCGTACGCTGCGTCGCCCGGTGCCCGCCGAACCCAACCCGTACGCCCGTCGGGGCACCGCCTTCCACGCCTGGTTGGAGCAGCGCTTCGGCGCCGACCGGCTGTTGGACCTGGACGAGTTGCCGGGTGCGGCCGACGCCGATGCCGCACCCGACGAGGCGCTCGTCGAGCTTCAGGAACGGTTCCTGGCCAGCGAGTGGGCCGACCGGGCGCCGGTCGAGGTGGAGGTGCCGTTCGCCACGGTGATCGCTTCAGTGGTGGTGCGGGGTCGGATGGACGCGGTCTTCGCCAGGCCGGGCGGTCGGTTCGACGTGGTCGACTGGAAGACCGGCGCCCAGCCCACCGGGCCGGCGGCCGACGTGGCCGCCGTGCAGTTGGCCGTGTACCGGCTGGCCTGGGCGGAGTTGGCCGGTGTGCCGGTCGACCGGGTGGGTGCGGCGTTCCACTACGTCCGGCACGGGGTGACCGTGCGACCTGCCGACCTGCTGGATGTGACAGGCCTCACGGCCATGATCGCCCAGTTGCCCGAGGATTCTGCCCACCATTGACCTCTGCGGGGAAAACCGTGGTAGGTTGACCGGGTTGCAGTTTTGGTTACCAGAGACTCTGTGTGCGCCTGGCGGGATTGTGGCCCCAGGCGCTCTTTGTTGTGTCCGGAGTTCTCCGGGCGGGGCGACCAGAAGCGACAGGCGATTCGCGCATCCCCGCGCGGAGCGCTCCTCTTCGGGCACGCAACACGTGCGTGTCCGACGTTCCGTCAAGGAGACGAAACACATGGCTATTGGCACCGTGAAGTGGTTCAACGCTGACAAGGGCTTCGGCTTCATCACCCCCGACGGCGGCGGCGCCGACGTTTTCGCCCACTTCTCGGCGATCCAGTCCTCCGGCTACCGGAGCCTGGACGAGAACCAGCGGGTCGAGTTCGAGGTGACCCAGGGTCAGAAGGGCCCGCAGGCGGAGAACATCCGCCCGCTCTGATCTTCGGATCGGTCAGCATTACCTGTCGCGCCCTCCGGGTGTGACGGTGACGGGACCGGCCCGCCCCGCTGTCGCCTGCCTCCGCAGGCGACGGCCCGGTGGCGGGCCGGCCTGTACTCCCTTCGGTTCGTGCTTGTGAGTCCTGGCGGCCTTCTTCCGCCGGTTGACAGCGCCGACTTCGGCGCCCTCCCTCGACACGTGCCGCGTCGAGGAAGGCTTCCGCATGACCACAGTTATTCCCACTTTCGCTTCTTCCGGTCTGGCACCGGCGCTGCTCACCGCGCTGACCGCGCAGGGCATCACCGAGCCGTTCCCGATCCAGTCGGCGACGCTGCCCGACTCGCTCGCTGGCCGGGACGTGCTGGGCCGGGGTCGTACCGGCTCCGGCAAGACCCTCGCTTTCGGACTCCCGCTGCTGTCCCGCACCGCCGGCCGTAAGGCGCGGCCGGGCCGCCCGCTGGCCCTGGTGCTGGTGCCGACCCGCGAGTTGGCGCAGCAGGTCACCACCGCCCTGGCCCCGTACGCCCGTGCCGTCGGGCTGCGCTGCGCCACCGTCGTCGGTGGGCTGTCGCTGCAGCGGCAGGCGGACGCGCTGCGCGCCGGTGCCGAGGTGGTCGTCGCCACCCCCGGCCGGCTGCACGACCTGATCAACCGTGGCGACGCCCGGCTCGACCAGGTCGAGATCACCGTGCTCGACGAGGCCGACCAGATGGCCGACATGGGCTTCCTGCCGCAGGTCACCAAGCTGCTGGAGCAGGTCGCGCCGCAGGGGCAGCGGATGCTCTTCTCGGCGACCCTGGACGGCGGCGTGGACCGGCTGGTCCGCCGTTTCCTGAGCAACCCGGTCACCCACTCGGTCGACCCGGGCACCGCGACGGTCACCGCGATGACCCACCACGTGCTGCACGTCGACGCCGCAGACAAGCCCGACGCGTTGACCCGGATCGCCGCCCGTGAGGGCCGCACCATCCTGTTCATGGGCACCAAGCACCGCGCCGACCGGCTGGCCCGCCAACTGCTCGCCAAGGGGGTACGCGCGGCCGCGCTGCACGGCGGCAAGTCCCAGCCGCAGCGCACCCGGATTCTGGAGCAGTTCCGCAACGGTCAGGTGACCGCCCTGGTCGCCACCGACGTGGCGGCCCGTGGCATCCACGTGGACGGCCTGGACATGGTGGTCAACGTGGACCCGCCCACCGAGGCGAAGGACTACCTGCACCGTGGTGGCCGTACCGCCCGGGCCGGCGAGTCGGGTTCCGTGGTCACCCTGGTCCTGCCGGAGCAGCGCCGGGACGTGTCCCGGCTGATGGCCACCGCCGGCATCCGGCCCGAGTCGGTCCAGGTGCGCGCGGGTGACGGAGCGTTGGCCCGGGTGACCGGTGCCCGTGAGCCGTCCGGTGTGCCGGTGACCATCGTCGCCCCGCCGGCGCCCGCTTCCCGGGCACGTACCTCCGGCGGCGCGTCCACCGAGGGTGGCGCCCGGCCGGCGCACCGCGCGTCGGGTCGGTCCCGTCGTCCGCGTCGCCCCCGTACCGTCTGATCTTCTGCGCGTCGACCGACCCGTTCCGCTTCGGCGGGGCGGGTCGTTTCCGTCTTCCGGGCCGTTCGGCTGTCCGCGCCGCCCGATCGGTCAGCCGGCTACGCCGGGCGGCCCTCTCTGCTGAGTCGGTAATCAGCATCGGCGGGGTCGGCTGGCCGACTGTGCCCCGGGCGGTCGTGGTCGAGGCTGACCGTCGGGGGAAGTCGGGTCGGGGGGCCCGACTCGGAGGGGGTGACCATGGCGGGCGAAGCCGGCTCGGGCGCACTGCGTGAACTGCTCATGGTGGTCGCGCTCGCGCTCGCCGGGTTGTTGCTCGCCATGGTCGCGGCCTTCGCACCCTGGCACGCCACCCCGGCGGGTAACGCTCCCGCCGGTCTGGTGGAGCTGCACAGTCCTGGCGACCCGGGCCTCGGCCCGGCCACCGCACACGTGGGCTGAGCAGCGACCGGTCTACCGGCGTCGGCGGAGGGGCAGGCCCGGTCAGGATCGGTACGGTATGTGGTCGGGTCGGCGGGGCACCGACCCGACCACATCCCCCCGCGCCCCGCGCCCCCGCGCCACCCACCGCGCCGATCTTGCAGTTTCTGTTGTCGGTACGGGCCGGTATGCCCCTTATGCCGCGACAGCAAGTGCAAGATCGCGAGGCAGGGGCAGGGGCAGAGGCGGGGGCAGGGTGGGGCAGAGGCAGGGGTGGGGTGGGGTCAGCCGGGGGGTGCGGGGGTGGGGGTGACGGGGGCTTGGGTGAGCAGGTTGGTCAGGGTGGTGCTGTCGACCACCGTGGCGATCGCCCCGTGCACCGCCAGCCAGACGTCGGTGAGGCCCGCGGCCACCCCGTGATAATCGGCCCGCTCGGCCGGTAGGCCGCGCACCGTGGTGAGCGAGCCGCCGACCGCGCGCAGCACGTCTCCGACGGTGATCTCGTCGGGCGGGCGGGTCAGCGCGTACCCGCCCTCGGCGCCGCGATGGCTGTGCAGCAGGCCGGCTCGGCGCAGGTCGAGCAGGATGCCCTGGAGGAAGCTGAGCGGGATGTCCTGCATCTCGGCCAGGCTGGCCGCCTTCACCAACTCGCCGCCGTCACCACCACCCGAGGCGGCGGCGACGGCGAGCATCGCCCGGAGCGCGTAGTCGCTGCGCGCGGAGACGAACACGTCACTGACCAGCCTGGTCCAGTACGCCCCACCGCCGCCGGATCGCCTTGTCCGCGGCGCCGAACGCGGCGTCCACGACGAGGCCGACCACCAGGATGACGATCATCGTGGAGAGCAGCCAGGGCGCGTCGGACAACTCCCGCGAGTAGGTGAGTTGGGCGCCGAGCGAGGTCTGCGAGATGCCGACGACGAGCAGCTCACCGGCCATCAGGCTGCGCCAGGAGAACGCCCAACCCTGCTTGAGTCCGGCCACGATCGCCGGCAGGGCGGCCGGTGCGATGACGTATCGGTAGAGGTTGAGCCCTCGGGCACCCAGGTTGCGGCCGGCGCGCAGCAGCAGCGGCGGCACGTAGTCCACCCCGGAGATCACCCCGTTGGCGATGGACGGTGCCGCGCCGAGCACGACCACGAAGAAGATCGCCTTCTCGCTCAGCTCGAAGAGCAGGATGGCCAGCGGGAACCAGGCGATCGAGGGCATGGTCTGCAACGCGGTGATCATGGAGCCGATGGCAGCTCGCAGCACGGTGGACCGGGCCACCGCGAGGCCCAGCAACAGGCCGACGGCGACCGAGAACACGTACCCGAGGGCGGCCCGGCGCAAGGTGGTGAGCAGGCCGTCCCAGAGCTGCGGACCCTGTGCCTGGGCCACCAGCTCGCGGCCGACCTCAAGTGGCCCGGGCAGCGAGTACGGGGGCTTCCATCCGGAGAGGACCACGAGTTGCCAGGCGGCGATGGCGATGGCCAGGGCGGCGAGCTTGGGCCAGGTGGCGGCCCATATCCGGGCACCCCGGGAGACCTCCTTGTCCCGGCCGGCGATCTCCAGCGCGTCGAGGCCGGAGATCTCCGCGTCGGTACGCGCCGAACTGGTGAGGGTGTCACTGGCCATGGCGGCCCACCTCCGTACGGAGTCGCTCGGTGACCTCGGCGGCGATGGCGGCGACCTCGGGGGAGTCGATCCGACGAGGGCGCGGGATGTTCACCTCGGTGGAGTAGATGATCCGGCCGGGTCGGCTGGAGAGCAGGATGATCCGGTCGGCCAGCCGGGCCGCCTCGCGGACGTTGTGCGTCACGAAGAGCACCGAGAGGTTGCGCTCGGACCAGATGCGTTCCAGCTCGTCGTGCAGGATGTCCCGGGTCATCGCGTCCAGGGCGCCGAACGGCTCGTCCATCAGCAGCACCGGCGTGTCCAGGGCCAGCGTGCGGGCGAGTGCGACGCGCTGCCGCATGCCGCCGGAGAGTTCGTGGGGGCGCTTGCGGCCGAAGTCGGCCAGGTGCACCGTCCGCAGCAGCTCGGCCACCCGCTCGCGGCGTTGGGCCCGGGGGAGTCGGCGCAGCTTGAGGGGCACCTCCACATTGGCGTCGACGGTCAGCCACGGGAAGAGCGCCGGCTCCTGGAACATCAGGCCCGGGTTGGCGTCCCCGGCCAGGGTGATCTGCCCGCCACTGACCCGGTCCAGCCCGGCCACCAGGTTGAGCAGGGTGCTCTTGCCGCAGCCGGACGCGCCGACCAGACAGACGAACTCGCCGGGCGCGACGTCGAGCGACACACCGTCCAGGGCCAGGACGGCGTTCGCCCCGCGCCCGTACACCTTTGTCACGCCGGAGAGCGCGACCGCGGTGGTCGCGCTCTGCGGCGTCGTCGTGGTCGACGTCATGGCTGGACGACCTCGGGCTTGCCGGCGGCCTTCAGCGCGTTGTTCAGGTACTTCAGGTCGTACAGGCCCTTGAGGTCGACCGGCTCGGTCAGGCCGACGTCTACGGCGTGGTCGAGCCCGGCCTTGAGTGAGGACGGGATCGGGTCGTTGGTGAACTCCAACGTCGGCCACGCCTGCTTGATCAGCTTGAGGTCCAGCGGCTTGCCGGTGATCTTGCCGATCGCGTCCGAGATGGCCTGCTGCGCCTCGTCCGGCTTGGTGTTGACGAACTCGTTGGCGGCCACCTGGCCGTCGACGAGCCTCTGCACCACGTCCGGGTGGGCCTTGAGGAACTTCGTGCTGACCAGCAGGTTGGTGATCACGAACTTCTTGTCCGGCCACAGGTCGCGCTCGTCGACGAGGACCTTGCCGCCGGCGTTGAGCAGGCGGGAGACGAACGGCTCGGGCACCCAGGCGCCGTCGATCGCGCCGCTGTTGAACGTCTCGATCGTCTGGGCGTTCTCCTGCGGAACGATCTTGACATCACCGCCACCCTCCTTGGTGGTGGTGAGGCCCTGCTGCTTGAGCCAGTAACGGATCGCCACGTCCTGGGTGTTGCCCAGCTGCGGGGTCGCGATCTTCTTGCCCTTCAGGTCCTGCGCACCGGTGATGCCGGGCTTGACCACGAGCGCCACGCCGCCGGAGGCCGCGCCGGAGATGACCCGGACGGCCTCACCCTTGGACTTGGAGAAGGCGTTCACGGTCGGGTTCGGGCCGATGTAGGTGGCGTCCAGCGCACCGGAGAAGACCGCCTCGATGGCGGCCGGGCCGGCGTTGAAGGTCTTCGGGTCCAGCTTGACGTCGCTGCCGAGCTTCTCCGCGAAGATGCCCTTCTCCACGCCGACCACCGCCGGCGCGTGGGTGATGTTGGGGAAGTAGCCGAGTCGCAGCGTCACCGGGCCGGAGCTGCCGCCGGCGCCGTCGCTGTCGTCGCCGCACGCGGCGGTGCTGCCCAGGGTCGCCGCGCCGACCACGGCGAGGGTGGCCAGGGTGACCATCCGGCGCAGGGGGAGCCGTCTCATCGTCCATCCAATCCGCAGTATTCCTACTTAGTTGGTAGGAAGAGTGGGCCAGGCTGCGGTCAGCGTCAAGGCTCATCCACATTGCGGGATGGCGCGTCTCAGTTATGTCGGTATTTCCTACCAGCTTGCTAGGGTAATCGGCGTTCGGTCACCGGCAGAGAGGCGACTTCGCGATGACCTTCCACTGGTTCCTGCCCACCTCCGGTGACGGTGACCAGGTGGGTGCCGCCACCGTCACCGCCGGGGCCGCGAGGCACGACCGGGCCGCGACGGTGGCCTACCTGGCCGAGGTCGGCCGGGCCGCCGAGACGAACGGGTTCGCCGCGGTTCTCACGCCGGTGGGCGCCGGCTGCCCCGACCCATGGATCGTCTGCGCGGCGGTCGCCCAGCACACCGAGCGGCTCGGCATGCTCGTCGCGGTCCGGGCCGGTTTCGCGCTGCCCACCCTGATCGCTCAGCAGGCCGAGGCGTTCCAGGCCGTCTCGGGTGGCCGACTGTCGCTGAACATCGTGACCGGGGGTGACCCGGCCGAGCAGCGGGCGTACGGCGACTTCCTCGGGCACGACGACCGCTACGCGCGCACCGGCGAGTTCGTCGAGGTGCTGCGCCGCGCCTGGTCCGGTCGGCCGTTCGACTACGCCGGGGCGCACTACCGGGTCGACGGTGGGGGCCTGGCCACCCCGCTCGCCACCCCGCCGCCGGTCTACTTCGGTGGTGCGTCCCCGGCCGCCGAGACGGTGGCCGCCCGCCAGGCCGACGTGTACCTGATGTGGGGTGAACCGCCGACGTCGATCGCGGCGCGGGCCGCCCGGGTCCGGGCGCTAGCCGCCGAACAGGGCCGCACTTTGCGTACCGGCCTGCGGCTGCACGTCATCGCCCGGCCGACCAGCGCCGAGGCGTGGGCGGAGGCCGACCGGCTGCTGGCCGGAATGAGCCCGCAGCGGATCGCCGCAGCCCAGGCCCGGTTCCGCCGGATGGACTCGGTGGGTCAGGCCCGGATGGCGGCGCTGAACGCCGGCCGCACCGACGGCCTCACCGTCGCACCGAACCTCTGGGCCGGCGTCGGCCTGGTCCGCGAGGGCGCCGGCACCGCGCTGGTGGGCAGCTACGCCGAGGTCGCGGCCCGGATCGACGAGTACGCCGCGCTCGGCGTCGACGAGTTCATCCTCTCCGGCTGGCCGCACCGGGAGGAGGCCGAGCGGGTCGGCACCGAGGTGCTGCCCCGTGTCCGCCCGGCACCCGAGCGGCATCACACGGCTGGTGATGAACGGTGCGTGGGGGCGCGGTAAGCCTCGCTCGACGAGGCCGCACCGGCGTGGGTTATCCCTCGGCGGTGGGACGGCTGTGCACCACCAGCTCGTCGATCTCCAACCGGCCGACGCGCAGCTCCCGCACCACCGCCCGGCGGATCGCCAGCCGCCCGATGACCAGTGCCCCGACGGCCACGGCACCGATTGCCACCGCCCCCACGGCGAGGGCGCCGAGCGACGCCGCGCCCACAGCCTGCGCTCCGGTAGCTGCCGCGCTCGTCGCCGTCGCGCCGCTCGCGCGATCCCCGGTCAACCGCATCAGGCGTGCCTCTCGTTTCATCCCCCCATTGTCCCCGTACCGCCGGTCGCCCGCTTCCCACCGGTCCCGGACGTCACCCCACCGCCCGCGCGCGCCGTCTCACCCTCGCGGCGGCGGCAGCTCCGGGAGGTCGCGGGTGGCGGCGGTGTCGACGCGCTAGGGTCGATCCCGTGGCGGCGCGGAGATCCAGAATTCCAGCGACGAAGTATCCGGTCGAGCGGTTCACCCTCGACAACGGCCTGCGGGTGGTGCTCACCCCCGATCGCAGTGCCCCGGTGATCGGGGTGGCGGTCGTCTACGACGTCGGCATCCGTTCGGAACCGGAGGGGCGCACCGGCTTCGCCCACCTCTTCGAGCACCTGATGTTCCAGGGCTCGGAGAACCTGGAGAAGCTGGCCCACTTCCGGCACGTGCAGGGCGCGGGTGGCACCTTCAACGGCTCCACCCACCTGGACTACACCGACTACTTCGAGACGCTGCCGAGCAACGCGTTGGAACGCGCGCTGTTCCTGGAGGCGGACCGGATGCGCGGCCCCCGGCTGACCGAGGAGAACCTGCGCAACCAGGTCGACGTGGTCAAGGAGGAGATCCGGGTCAACGTCCTCAACCGGCCGTACGGCGGCTTCCCCTGGCTGACCCTGCCGCCGGTCATGTTCGACACCTTCCCGAACGCCCACGACGGCTACGGCTCCTTCGACGACCTGGAGTCGGCGACCGTCGCCGACGCCGCAGACTTCTTCCGCCGCTACTACGCCAGCGGCAACGCCGTGCTGGCCGTCAGCGGCGACATCGACGTGACCGAGGCGACCGAGCTGGTCAACCGGCACTTCGGCGACGTGCCGGCCCGACCGGCACCGCAACGGCCCGACTTCACCGAGCCCGACCTGACCACCGAACGCCGCACCTCGTACACCGACGCCCTGGCACCGCTGCCGGCGGTGGCCGGCGCCTGGCGCGTGCCCGACCCGGTCACCGACTTCGCCGGCTACCTGCCGTACGTGGTGCTGGCCGAGGTGCTCACCGACGGCGACGCGTCGCGGCTTGTCGAGCGGCTGGTGCAGCGCGACCGGATGGTGACCACCCTCGGTGGTTACCTCGGCTTCATGGGTGACCCGTTCGACGTCCGCGATCCCACCGCACTGCTGTTGCAGGCGCACCTGCCACCCGGCGGCGACGTGGACAAGGTGCTGCGCACCATCGACGAGGAGCTGGACCGGCTGGCCACCGACGGGTTGACCGACGGTGAACTGGCCCGCACCCAGGCCCGGATGGCGACGCACCTGCTGCGCGACACCGACGCGGTGCTCGGCCGGGCGTTGCGGATGGCCGTGCTGGAGCAGCAACGCGGCGAGCCGGGCCTGCTCAACGAGCTGCCCCGGCTGGTCGGCGAGGTCACCGAGGAGCAGGTCCGGGCCGCTGCGGCCACCCTGCGCCCGGAGCGCCGGGCCGCGATCGAGGTCATTGCCGGAGGCGCCAGGTGAGCGCGAGGAGTGAGCCGGTTTTGCGAGCCCCGCAGTCGCGAACGAAGGTGACACAGTGAGTATCGCTACCGCTCCTGCCCACCCGCGTGCGTTGCCGCCGCTCGGTCCGAACCGCAAGCTCAAGGTGCCCAAGCAGGCCGAGCGCACGTTGCGCAACGGTCTGACCGTGATCGCGGTACGCCGGCCCGCTGTGCCCCTTGTCGAGCTGCGGCTCTGGGTGCCGTTCGGCCGGGTGCACCTGGCCCGTGGCGCGATGCTCTCGCAGACCATGCTCTCCGGCACCGAGTCGATGAGCAGCGTGCAGATCGCGGCCGAGCTGCAGAAGGTGGGTGGCGGCCTCTCCGCGGGTGTCGACCCGGACCGGTTGATGCTCTCCGGTGCCGGCCTGGTCACCGGTCTGGACCGGATGCTGGAGCTGCTGGCCGAGGTGCTGACCGGCGCCAGCTACCCCGCCGACGAGGTGGCCACCGAACGGGACCGGCTCGTCGACCGGATCCAGGTGGCGCAGAGCCAACCGGCGCACCTGGCCCGGGAGGCGCTGCTGAAGCGGATCTACGGCCGGCACCCGTACGCGACGCAGACGCCGGAGCCCGACCAGATCCGAGCCGTCCGACCGGCGGCGCTGCGTACCCTGCACGCGGAGCGCGTCCATCCGAACGGCGCGCAGTTGGTGCTCGTCGGTGACGTACAGCCGGAGAAGGCTCTGGACGCGGCCGAGCGGGCGCTCGGCGGCTGGTCCGGTGCCGGCCGGGTGGCCGAGCTACCGGCGACCCCGCCGCTGGAGCCGGGGCCGCTGCTGCTTGTCGACCGGCCCGGTGCGGTGCAGTCCTCGCTGCGGATCGCGCTGCCGGCGGTGTCGCGTACCGACGCCGACCACGCGCCGCTGCAACTGGCCAACCTGATCTTCGGCGGCTACTTCTCCTCCCGCTGGGTGGAGAACATCCGCGAGGACAAGGGCTACACCTACGGCCCGCACTCGGTGATCGAGCACTCCGTCGCCGGGTCGGTGTTTGTCGCCGCCGCCGACGTGGCCACCGAGGTCACCGGCCCGGCGCTGCTGGAGACGACGTACGAGCTGGGTCGGTTGGCGTCGCTGCCACCCAAGCCCGAAGAGTTGGAGCAGGCCCGGCAGTATGCTCTCGGCACCCTCCAGCTCGGCATGTCCACCCAGGCCGGTCTGGCGGCGTTGACAAGCGCGTACGCGGGCAACGGTCTGCGCCTGGACTTCCTGGCCGAGTACGCGGCGAGGTTGGCGAAGGCGAGCATCGACGACGTCGCGCAGGCGGCGGCCCGGTACCTGGCGCCGGCTCGGGCGGCGGTCGTGGTGCTCGGCGACGCGGAGCGGGTCACCCCGGGGCTGGCCGCGCTGACCGCGGTTCGGGTGTGAGCGGGGAGGCGGCACCGCCGTTGGCGCGGTCCACGCTGGATCGGGCCGCGCACCGGCGGGGAGACTCGCAGTGGTTGACCGAGGCGTGGCTGCGCGCCCGGGTGCTGCTGCTCGACTCCGCCGACGATGGCCGGACGCTGGCCCGCACGGAGACGTCGCCTCCGACACTGGTGCTGTTCGGGGCGGGCGACGTGCCCGCCGGGTCCGAGTCGACGGCGATGTTCCTGGGTGTCGAGCCGGACGGGGTGCCGGTCTTCGCCGTCGACACGCCGCTGCCGGTGATCCCGGGGACCCGGGCGGTCCACCTCCGGGAGGTGGGCCACCTCCTCGCCGACCGGGAGGCAGGCATCTTCACCACCGCGTTGGCGCTTGCCAACTGGCACACCCGGCACGGTTACTCGACCAGCACCGGCGCTCCGACCGCGATGGACGAGGCCGGCTGGTCCCGGGTGGACCGCAATGGTGGGCGGATCTGGCCGCGTACCGACCCGGCGATGATCGTGCTCGTCCACGATGGTGTGGACGGCCCGGATGGCCGCTGCCTGCTCGGCAACAACGCCGGCTGGCAGGGCACCCCGGACGGTCGGCGCTACTCCTGCCTGGCCGGCTACGTGGAGCCGGGCGAGTCGGCGGAGGCGGCCGTGCTGCGCGAGGTCCGCGAGGAGGTGGGCGTCGGGGTCGAGCGGATCGGGTACGTGGGCAGCCAGGCCTGGCCGTTCCCCGGCTCGCTGATGTTGGGCTTCCTGGCCACCGCGAACCCGACCGAGCCGGTGCGGGTCGATCCGTCCGAGATCGCGTACGCCAGGTGGTTCTCCCGGCGGGAGATCGGCGCTGCCCTGGCCGGGCAGACGGTGGATGTGGGCGACGGGGCCCGGTTGATCCTGCCGCCTCCGTCGTCGATCGCGCTGTTCCTCATTCACCGCTGGCTGGACGGCTGGGTGGACGCCGACCGCTGAGCACGGTCCCGACCCGTGGCCGCCGTTGCCGCGGCGGTCACGGGCCGGGAACACGGGCCGTCGTGGTCGGTGGGTGCGAAACGCGGCGGGGGAGCCGGCCGACCACGACGGACGACCTGGAATCAGGTGCCGGCGCGGCCCGGTTTGTGGCGGAAGGCGGGCCGCGGCTCGATCAGCGGAACGACCTTGACCCGTTGCTTGCCGGCGCGGACCGCGCCGACGGCGGCCAGGGCGCGGGCCAGCAGGAGCGCGGCGTCCCGGTCTTCGGCGTGCACGATCTGCCGGCGCGGCTCGGGCGTGGTCGTCTCGTCGCGAAGCCGATGGCCGTCCGCCCAGGCGGCGGCGATGTCTCCGTCGGCGACGGCGCGGATGTCGGTGCGAACGATCAGGAACCGCATGAGGGTCTCCGGATGAACCGCGACGGATGAGCCAGTGTGGAAGTTCCACGTTCTCGGGGCCATGTTACGCCCCGTGTTCGTCTCAGCAACTGAAACGCGCCTATCGGTTTCGAGCCTCGTCCGATCGGCGGATGGCCCTTCAGCAGGGCCGACGGCTCGCACAGCGACGGGGCCGCCGGCAGTGTGCCGACGGCCCCGTACCAGCGACCGAATCAGTTCAGATCGAACTGGCCCTGCTTCGCTCCGGTGATGAAACCGAGCCACCCGGCGCGGTTGAACAGCAGCACGGGGCCGCCGCGGTCCTTGCTGTCGCGCAGGGCGACCGCCGACGGTCCGGCGGCGAGCGGGGCGACCTCCACGCAGTTGGAGGTCTGGCTGCGGGTGCTGGTACGCCACGGGGCGTCCGCCAACGAGTGGGCGGAGACGGACGGCGTGTTGCGGATGTCGTTCATGGTTCTGCTCCTGATGTGCAGCGATCCAATGGGTCGAGTGGTGCTGCACGTCCTGACGGTGGGTCCCCCGTGGATCACCGATCCGTCAGTCGCCCCGACTCCCGGCGGCGTTGGGTCGGCGCCGTTGCCGGCCCGAACGCCACTGTGGATGGGGGCGTCGCCTCGGTCAGCCGTCCCGTCGCCTCGATCAGCCAGGAGAGGGTGTCCGAAGCGTCAAGTGCCGCCGTGCATAGCCACTCGAACACCACTTTATAGCGATTTAGCGTGATTGACTCGGTCGACATGACGTCGGTGAACCCACCTTCGATGGCCAATGTCTCCGGATCGAGGGGATCGGCGAACCGATAGACGGAGAAGGCGGTCGGCGGAAGGTACCAATTTCCGACAGGCGTGTCGCGGAGCAACACGTGTAGAGCCACGTTCGGTAACAGAGCCAACTCGCAGAGTTGAAGAAGTTGTTCGTGCAGCACCTCCGGCGGCCCGGCTCGTCGGCCGAGAGCCGCCTCCTCCAAGACTGCGGTGTAGCGGGGAGGGTGCGGCTCCCGGGTCAGCAGCGACTGGCGGGCCAACCGCGCCTGCACCTCGGTCTCCGGCTCGTCGCCCGGCTCCGGCTCGCCCGCGCCCGCGTTGACCTGCCGGGCCGACATGATCCGGAGCTGGGCGTACCCGGGGGTCTGCAACAGGCCCGGCACCAGCACCGGGTTGTACTCGGAGATCTCCGCGCAGCCCGCCTCCAGTTCGGCCCAACCGCGCTGCTGCTGTGTCATCACCGGGAAGTTCTTCAACCAGCCGCGCATGTCGCCGGCCTCGTTGGTGATGCCCAGCAACTCGTCGTGCAACGCCTGGTCGGCGCCGTAGAGGTCGAGCAGGTCGCCGACGTCCTGCGGGTCGGGTCGGCTGCGGCCGTTCTCCAGGCGGGACAGTTTGGACGCGGAGGCCCAACCGATACGCTCGATGACCTGATCGCCGGTGAGGCCCGCGGCCTCGCGCAGGCGGCGTAGCTCGATGCCCAACCGGCGACGACGCAGGATCGGGCTGGGTGCGGCAGGAGGCACAGTGTCCTCTTTCCCGTCGACCGCCGCAGACGCGACGGTAACTGTATGAAATTCGCCCCCCACGGTCAGTATGGACGGCGCGACCAGTGTCGGAGGTTCCGACAAGGGCGTGTCTTGCGAAAATCGGACCACGGGAATGCCGGATGACGACGGACCCGCGGTCGCGGCCCGTCGACCTCGCCCATCTGGGCACGCCATCCGGAGGGACCCCATGCGCACGATCCTGCGCCGACCCGACTTCCGCCTGCTCTTCGTCGGCCTGCTGGCCAGCATGACCGCCGAGTCGATCCTGCTGCTCGCGCTCGCGATCTGGGTCAAGGATCTGACCGGCTCCAACGGGCTTGCCGGCGCCACCATCTTCGCCGTCATCGCGCCGATGACCCTGGCACCGCTTGTCGGCTGGTTCGTCGACCGCCACCCGCGTCGACAGTTCTTCGTGGCCGCGAACGTGGTGACCGCGGCCCTGCTCGCACCGTTGTTCACCGTCCGCGACGCGGGTGACGTCTGGATCGTCTACCTGGTCGCCGCCTTCTACGGCCTCTCGTCGATCACGCTCGGCGCGGCGCTCAGCGGGCTCATCCGCGAGTTGGTGCCGGTCGAGCTGCTGGCCGAGGCGAACGGCGTGCTGCAGACCGTACGCCAGGGGATCCGACTGATCGGCCCGCTGGTGGGCGCGGCGCTCTACGCGGCGCTCGGCGGGTGGGCGCTGGCCGCCATCGGCATGGTCGGATTTCTGACCGCGGCGGCGGTGGTGACCGCACTTCCCACCCCGCGACCACTGCCGCCGACGGTACGACTGCGGTGGCCGGCCGAACTGGGCGCTGGTCTGCGGCACCTGGCCGGCGAGCCGGCCCTGCGGCGGGCTCTGCTCGGCTACGGGCTCGGATCACTGGTGATGGGCTTCAGCGAATCGCTCATCTTCGCCTACGTCGACCAGGGGCTGCACCGGGATGCCGCATTCGTGGGCGTGCTGGTCACGGTGCAGGGCGTGGGCGGGCTGCTCGGTGGGCTCTGCTCGGCGACGCTCGTCCGCCGGCTCGGAGAGGTCGGCACGCTTGCCGCGGGTGTCGCCTTCTTCTCGCCGGCCGCGCTCGCGCTCGCGTACCCCGATCTGCGGCTCGGGTTCGCGGCGGTGCTGCTGGCCGGGGTGTCGCTCCCGCTGACGATGGTGGGGCTGCACACGCTGATCCAGCGTCGGACCCCGCCCGCGCTTGTCGGCCGGGTCGCCGCAGCCACCCAGGCGGTGATCAGCGGGCCGCAGGCGTTCTCCATCGGCGCGGGCGCCCTGCTGGTCGGCCTCCTGGACTACCGGCTGCTGTTCGTGCTGGTCGGACTGGCCACCCTGGCCGCCGGAGGCTACCTGTGGCGGGGCCGGCACCTGAGCGCGCCGACGGCCGTCCGACCGCCGACACCACCCACCCGCCCGACGCTCCCGGCACCCCGCCGACCAGCCGAGGACGCCGACCGACGAGGGCTTGCGGCACCCGCCGACCGTCGCCACCGTGACCCGTACCCGAACACGACGAGCGGCCGCCCCGGGTGGGGCGGCCGCGCACCGAGGATGAACCGACAGATCAGGCGGTGAGCGTCTCCAGGTGTTGCTTGACCTGGGTGATCGAGGGATTCGTCAGGGCGCTGCCGTCGGCGAAGCGCAGGGTCGGCACCGTCTGGTTGCCACCGTTGACGCTCATCACGAACTCCGCAGCCTTCGGGTCCTGCTCGATGTCGACCACCTCGTACCCGATGCCCTCCCGGTCGAGCTGCGACTTCAGCCGGTGGCAGTAGCCGCACCAGGGGGTGGAATACATCGTCAGCATGGTCGGATCCTCCAACTCCTCCGGCCGCGGCTTGCGGATCAAGCCGAGGCTGTTCGCTGCAACGCTGGGAGGAGCTGAGATGATTCCTGGTTGTGGTGGTTCACTCAGCGTCGGAACAGGTGCTCGCCGGGCTGGACCCGGAGCAACGCTCCGCGGTGACCGCACCCGCCGGGCCGGTCTGCATCCTGGCGGGCGCCGGCACCGGCAAGACCCGGGCGGTCACCTCCCGAATCGCCCACCGGGCGCTCTCCGGTGAGATCTCCCCCCGGCACGTGCTCGCGGTCACCTTCACCGCCCGCGCCGCCGCCGAGATGCGACACCGTCTCACCCTGCTCGGTGCACAAGGTGTCCAGGCACGGACGTTCCACGCCGCGGCGCTGCGGCAGGTGCGGTACTTCGCGCCCCGGCTGCTCGCCGGCCGGGCCATGCCCGAACTGCTGGACAGCAAGGTACGACTGGTCACCCTCGCCGCCGCCCGGGTCGGCCTGCGTGCCGACCGGGCCGCCGCCCGGGACCTGGCCGGCGAGATCGAGTGGGCGAAGTCGTCGCTTGTCGAGCCGTCGGAGTACGTGGTGGCTGCCGCCGGCGCGCTGCGCGACACCCCGCACGAGCCGGCGAAGGTGGCCGACGTCTTCACCGCGTACGAGCAGCTCAAGCGCGCGAACGGCGTGATCGACTTCGAGGACATGCTGCGCGCCGCGGTATGGGGCATCGAGGAGCACCCGGACGTCGGCGAGCAGGTCCGTGGCCAGTACCGGCACTTCGTGGTCGACGAGTACCAGGACGTCAACCCTCTTCAGCAGCGGCTGCTGGACGCCTGGCTGGGCGGTCGGGACGACCTGACCGTGGTCGGGGACGCCAGCCAGACGATCTACTCGTTCACCGGGGCGACCTCCGCGTACCTCGTCGACTTCCCCCGCCGGCACCGCCGCGCCACGGTGGTCCGGCTGGTCCGCGACTACCGCTCCACGCCGCAGGTGGTCGGGCTGGCCAACGCGGTGATCTCGCAGGCCCGGGGCACCGAGGCGCGCCTGCGGCTGGAGCTGAGCGGCCAGCGCCCACCCGGCCCCGAGCCGGACCTGCGGATCTTCACCGACGAGCCGGCCGAGGCGAACGCGGTTGCCGCGCGCTGCCGGTCGTTGATCGACGCGGGCACGCCGGCGAAGGAGATCGCCGTGCTGTTCCGGGTCAACGCGCAGTCCGAGGCGTACGAGAAGGCGCTCACCGAGGCCGCGGTGCCGTACGTCGTGCAGGGCGCGGAGCGGTTCTTCGAACGGGCCGAGGTGCGCCAGGCGATGGTCGCGCTGCGGGCCGCCACCCGGTCCATACCCGGCGAGACACCGTTGCCGGCCGCCGTCGTCGAGGCGCTCACCGCCGTCGGCTGGGCCCCGGACGCACCCCCGGCCGGTGGCGCCGCCCGCGAGCGGTGGGAGGCGCTGTCCGCGCTGGTCCAGCTCGCCGAGGAGTACGCGGCCACGCCCGAGGTCGTGCCGATCGGCGAGGCCGCCTCGGTGGAGCGCCCCGTCACCCTCACCGACTTCACCGAGGAGTTGGCGCGCCGGGCCGCCCAACAGCACGTGCCGACGGTGGACGGAGTGACGCTGGCGTCCCTGCACTCCGCCAAGGGGTTGGAGTGGGACGCCGTGTTCCTGATCGGGCTCGCCGAGGGCACCCTGCCCACCACGTACGCCAAGACCGTCGAGCAGGTCGAGGAGGAGCGGCGGCTGCTCTACGTCGGGATCACCCGCGCCCGCGAGTGGCTCTGGCTGTCGTACGCCGCGGCGCGCTCGCCGGGCGGACGGGCCCGGCGGCCGTCGCGGTTCCTGCCCCAACTGGACCGCTCCGGCGGCACCGAACGGGCGACCGGCGGCAGCGGCCCGGCCCGCCGTCCCGAGCGGCGGCGAACCCAGATCGTCTCCTGTCGGATCTGCGGCGCGACCCTGCTCGCCGGCCCGGACCGCAAACTCGGTCGCTGCCCCACCTGCCCATCCGACATCGACGATGAGCTGCACGAACGACTGCGCGAGTGGCGGCAGCGGGTGGCCGGCGCGCAGAAGGTCCCGGCGTACGTGGTCTTCACCGACGCGACGCTGATCGCGTTGGCCGAGCGGCGACCGGGCCGGTCGGAGGAGCTGATCGCCATCGCCGGTATCGGCCCTCGCAAATTGGGCCTCTACGGCGAGTCGGTGCTGGCCCTCGTGGCTGGTGCCGGGGTGGACGATGTCTGCCCGGAGAAAACTTTCGAAATCTCGTCGTAAATTCGTTTGCCCTCGCCCCGGCGCGAGGAATAGCCTCAGGACACACCACGCGAGCGGCGCCATTCCGGCTGCTCACGAGGTTGGTCCAGTCGATACGAGGAACGTGAGGGAGGTGGCACCCGTGAAGATCTTCACCTATGAGCGTCTGACGGCGATGCCGTCTGTCTGCGCTCCGCTGTCGACTGTCCGGGTGGCCCTCGCGGCTGCACGACCGTCGGTTCCGCAGGTGCACCAGGTTCAGGCCGAGCTGACCCTGACCGTCGCGCCCGCTGGAGTCGAGGGGACCAGTGGCTTCACGGGCAATGGCATCCGGGTCGCCAAGAAGCGCATGGATGTCCGCGGCGTTCCACCTCGAGGTAAACCGGTCTGACCATCAGACACCGGCTCACCTCGAGGCCGCGGAACCCGCTTACCGGGATCCGCGGCCTCAGTTTTTCGCCCGCCGTAAGTACGTCGGAATGCGATCCACGAGATCGAAGTGAGAGAGAGGTGACCGGGAGATGAGTCTGGCGTTGGCCCCCCTCGACATGAGCGTCGAGCTGGAGGCGAACCTGCCCTGCCGGAAGTTCGACCCTGACCTGTGGTTCTCCGACTCGCCCACCGAGCTCGAGCTGGCCAAGTCGCTCTGCGGGGACTGCCCGCTGCGCGTCGAGTGCCTGGCCGGAGCCGTTGAGCGAGCGGAGCCCTGGGGCGTCTGGGGCGGCGAGATCTTCGAGCGTGGCGCGGTTCTCCCGCGTAAGCGGCCCCGTGGCCGTCCGCGTAAGGAGGACGTCGCCCGTGACGCCGAGCTTCGGGTCCAGGCCGAGGCGCGTCTGGCGGCCAGTGGGCTGTCCGAGGTGCGTGGCGCGGTCCGGCTGGCAGCCTGACATGTTCCCGACCCGTTCCAACGACGCCGGTGTCACACCGGCAGTGAGTGAGAAAACGATGTTGAACATTCCGAGTGGAGCCTTCGAGATGCAACTACTCCACGAAGCGTTGACCAGGGCTCGAATGCGCCGGCCTCAGGCCGGTCGTACCACCACGAGCACTGAGGCAACCCGATCCGCCCGTACCGTCGCCATGACCGGCCGCAGCCAGGCGGCCCGCGACCTGGGCGTTCTCTAGTACCAACCCACGCAGAAGGGCGGGTGCCGACAGGCACCCGCCCTTCCCCATGCCGTCAGGCGTCCGAGCCCCAGCGTGGTCAGCCGCCCCGGCTTCGGCGCGGTCAGGCGCCCTGGCTTCGGCGCGGTCAGGCGACCGGGGCGAAGCCGGGCAGCCAGCGCTCCAGGATGCTCCGGTACGGGGCCTTCGCCTCCAACTGGCAGAGCACCCCGATCGACCCGAGCGTGACCCGGTGGATCAGCAGGTACGACGGTGGCAGGTTGAGCTGCCTGCTCAGCTGGTACGTGGGGGAGCGAGGGCTGGCCAGTCGACCAGCCTCGGCCCGGAGCCAGGCCCGGGTGAACCGGAAGCCGTCCGCAGCGATGGGCTCCAGCATGGGGCGGATGAAGTCGAGCACACCCTCGGCGTCGATCTGCTCGGCCGAGCCGATGAACCCTTCCGACCGCAGCCCTGCCACGACCTCGTCGGCATCGCCGCGCAGGGCTGTCGCGGCGATACGACCGATCGGCTCCGGGGTGCCCTCCGGCATCCGGGCCACCGCACCGAAGTCGATCACCCCGAGCCTTCCGTCGGGGAGCAACCGGAAGTTGCCCGGGTGCGGGTCGGCGTGCAGCAGCCCAGCCCGCTGTGGCGCGGAGAGGTGCAGGGTGGCCATCAACCGGCCCGCCTCGTCCCGCTCCTCCTCGGTGCCCTCGCGGATGATGTCGGCAAGCGGGGTGCCCGTCACCCATTCGGTGACCAGCACCCGGGGGGCGGAGTTGACCACCTCCGGGATGAAGATCTCCGGGTCGTCGGCGTACGCGGTGGCGAAGGCGCGCTGTGACTCGGCCTCCAACTCGTAGTCCAACTCCTCGGTGATCCGCTCGCGTAGCTCGGTGAGGAGCGGCTTGACGTCCAGGCCGGGCTGGATGGCCCGGAACATCCCGCCGAGACGGGAGAGCTGCTTGAGATCGGCGAGCAGGGCGTCGCCGGCCCCCGGATATTGGATCTTGACCGCCACGTCGCGGCTGTTCGGAGCACCCGACTCGTCGAACCCCGGCTGGCGCCACCGGGCCCGGTGCACCTGGCCGATGCTCGCGGCAGCGGCCGGAACGTCGTTGAACTCGACGAACAGGTCCCGCCAGTCGGGGCCGAGCTGCTCGGCCAGCACCTTGTGCACGCTCGCGGCCGGCAGCGGCGGCGCTGCCTCCTGCAACTTCGTCAACGCCTGCCGGTATGGCGCGGCGATCTCCTCCGGCAACGCCGCCTCGAAGACCGACAGCGCCTGGCCGAACTTCATCGCCCCGCCCTTGAGCTGGCCCAGCACGCTGAACAGTTGCTCGGCGGTGCGCTGTTGGATCTCCGCGGAGATCACGTCGGAGGCGAGCCCGGTGACGCGCTTTCCCATGCCGAGAACGGTCCGGCCGGCGAAGCCGAGCGGCAGGGCGGCGAGCTTGGCGGTGCGGGACACGGCGCGGCGCGGGATGTCGGTCACCCGGTCATTGTTACCGACCGGAGGGCCTCGGTGCTGCTGTGCGGCTGGGCTGGTGCGGACACTCGGCCCCGCGAGCACCCACACGTCGGGTGCGGCGGCCAACCCCGACGACGGAAACGACCGGCGCCGGTGACCTCCATGGCCCCACCCAGCGTGTCCGGCTGACCCCCGTCGAGCTGCGTCAGTGCCTCGGCCAGCGCGTACCCGCAGGCGGCGAGCAACGTGCCGGTCGTTCCGGCGGCTACCGGGTCGGCGGCGGCCAGTTGAGCGGCGAGCCTCGGCCAGTCCGGGTCGCGATCGGCCCGGTGCAGCTCGACGCAGTGCAGGCAGGGCCCCGCGGGCGGGCGGACCAGCGGCCCGATCACCGGTACGCCCTCGCGCAGCGTGACCAGCAGATGGGGCTGCCGGCGTTGGGTGAGGCCGGCGGCGAGCAGCGCGGGAGGCCGGTCCGTGCCGAGTTGGATCACCAGATCGATCCGCCCGGTGCGACTCGGGTGGGTGCCGGTGCCCGGTGCGACGCGGTCGACCGCGGCCCGCACCGCCGGTGCCAGCGGGCGACCCAGCTCGGTGGCGGGGATGCCCGTGCCGATCAGGTCGACGGAACGGACCGGGCCGGTGAGCTGGGGGATGACCTGCCCCACGCCGGACTGGGCCAGCGCCACAGTCAGTGGCCCGCCGAGCGCTCCAGCGCCGCTGAGCAGGACGCGGGCGGCCCGTCGCCGCCGCAGGACCTGCGCCGGCGTGCCGGGCAGTCGGGCGGCGGCCAGGGCGAGCGCGCCAGCCTCCGCCGCGAGCCGGGCACGAACCGGCCCGGTCAGGTCGCGGGGGAGCAGGCTGTGCGCGGGCACCAACAGCCCGGCGGCCCGCAGGGTATCGATCAGGGTACGTGCGTCGTCGGCGCTGACCTGGGCGGTCGCCGCCTGGGCCAGCACGGTGCGCTCACTGCGGGTGCCGTCGAGCAGGTCGAGCAGGTGAGCGGCGCGGGGGTTGGCCAACTCCAGCAGGACGGCCGGCCCGGGGCCGACGCCGAGTTGGAGGGTGTGCCGGTCCCGCCAGAGCCGGTTGAGACCGGGCAGCAGGGTGGGGCGGGGCAGTACGGTGCGGCTCATGGTCACCAATCGTGACCGCGACTTCGCTTTCGGTCGATCGTTGTCCACAGGTGGCCGAGCCGCTGTCCAGCGCTATCCACAGGATCTGGCTGGTTTTCCACAGGCTGCCGTCCGTGTTGTCGGTCACCCGACAGGCCATCGACGCTCCTGGTCGGCAACGGGGGCGGGGTGGCCACCGGCCACCCCGCCCCCGTTCACCCGTTCGGGTCAGACCTTGGCCTTGCCCAGGATGCGGTTCACTGTTGTACCGCATACCGGACACTTGCCCTTGGCCATGTTCATTCCGGTCTTCGAGACCTCGACGTGCCCCTCGAAGTCCCGCTTCTCCTTGCACTTCACGCAGTAACCGTTGTAGGTCGTCTGGGCCTGGTCGGCCACGGTGCCCTCCTCGTCTCGTCCGCCGGTCAATGCCGTCCCGGCGGGGTGCCCGGCGGCGGGCCACACGGGGCGCCGGCGCTGGGTCTCACTCCGCGGCCACCTTCGTGACCGCTGGTCCGCGGACCCTACCCAGGTCTGGGCAGTTCCATGTCAGCTGTGCATCGACACTGTGAGCAAGTCGACGTCGAGAGTGTGCATGGCGAAATAGGTCGGATAAGTCAGTTTGGCGGGGACACGCCGACCAAACCCTGACAGCCACCCGTGCGAGTGCCCCCGCGGCGGCATTCGGGACGGTGATCACCTACGGTGGGGAGGTGCCGTGCGCCGGCGCCATCGGCGTTCACGAAGGGTGACGAGGTGGCGCGATGGCGCTTCGGTCAAGAAATTTTCGGGACGCCTGGCGACCAATCACCATTTTCTGGGCGCGTGTCGTGCGGTTGACTCTTGCGGACCCCTGGTCAGTGGGCTTTAGCTTTCCTTCGTGACACGTAGTCGAGGCTGCGCGGCCCAGTGATGGCGGGGGCGCGCAAGCCGGTCGTCGAGGTGCGGCGCAGCCAGCGTCGACGACGCACGGTGTCCGCGTACCGTGACGGTGAGCGAGTGGTCGTCCTCATCCCCGACCAGTTCTCCCGCGCCGAGGAGAGCGAATGGGTCGACCGGATGCTCGCCCGGCTCGCCGCCCGAGAGGGGCGCCTCGCCCGCTCCGACGCCGAACTGGTGGCCCGCGCCAACCGGCTCATCGAGCTCTACCTCACCGGGTACGCCACGAAGGCGGTGCCCGCCAGTGTCCGATGGGTCACCAACCAGAACGGCCGGTGGGGCTCCTGCACGCCGGCGGACCGCAGCATCCGAATCTCGCACCGCGTTCAGGAGATGCCCGAATGGGTGATCGACTACGTGTTGCTCCACGAGTTGGCGCACCTCATCGTGCCCAGCCACAACGCTCGGTTCTGGTCGCTGGTCGGCCGCTACCCGAAGGCGGAACGCGCCCGCGGCTACCTCGAAGGGGTGGCCGCCGCCTCCGGCGCACCCCTGCCCACCTGATCCGTACCCTTCCGCACCCCGTCAGCGTCGGGTCGAACGCGGCCTGAGGTGCTGTTGACCTGGGTCCGGGGCTTGCGGGTGTCGGGCGCTGCCTGATCTGCGACCGGCCTAGATCCACTCGTGTTCCTGAACAACGCGCTGACAACGACCCTCGGATACCGCGACTTCAAGGAATCCGAGTGGATCATGCCGCCGCACGCCGCCGGGTGGGTCGGGCCGGGTGGGGTGACCGTACGGGGCGGGGCGCTAGGGTCGGGGGATGGCGCGACGGGTGGTGGTGGCATTACTCGGGCCGGTGCACTGGTCGCCGCCCGGCGTCGACCTGGCCGCATGGCGGGCGGCACTCGCGGAAGACGTCATCGACCTGCTCGCCACGCTCAACGAGGTGGAGGTCGCCGTCGCGGTGACCCCGGTCGACCGGGCTTTGGCCGATGCGCTGGTGTGGCCCGGCACGGCCGTGTACGAGGTGGCCGCGCCGACGCCGAACGCTGTCTTCGCCGCGCTGGAGGGGTACGACCAGGCGGCCGTGCTGGTCGGTGACGTGCCTGACCTGCCCGCCCTGACCGTCGGCAAGCTGCTCCGCCCGCTCACCACCCGGCCGGTCGCGGTGGCTCCGGTCGAGGGCGGCGGCCCAGGTCTGCTCGGGGTCGCGGTACGACTGCCCGCGCCGGACTGGCTACCCACACTGCACCTGGACTCGGCGACGCCTGTCGACGCGCGCGCCAACGCTCCGCGCCCGGGTGACGTGGCCGTCACCGCTGGCTGGCGACGACTGCGCGGCCCGGCGGACCTGGCCACGCTGGACCCGGCCTTCGAGGGTTGGGACGCGACCCGCGCCCTTCTCTCCGGGGCGGGTCGACCTGCCTGAACCGTCAGCCTGCGGCCGACGACGACCCGAGAACTGCCCGGCGATCAGTCCACCCGAAGCGGCCACCCCGCCGGCCCGGGTGACCAGGCGGGCCCGGCTACCAGCAGGCTCCGCGCCACCCGGGCAGCCCTGCACGAACGCACGCCGGGCCGGGGGACGGCTAGGCCAGGGTGCGATCAGCAGGCAGCCTTGCGGCGGCGCGGCGCGGGGCGGGCGGCGCGGGGCGGGGCGGGCGGCGCGGGGCGGGCGGCGCGGGGTACCAGGGTGCCCGTTGTCGATCATTCGGGCACCCTGGCACGACAGGCCGTGCGCGGACGTCAGGACTTGGCGTCGCCCTCAGGCTCATCCGACTGACCCGACGGACCGGACTCATCCGACGGACCCGACTGACCGGGGGCCTGCTCCTGCACACCGCCCGGGGCGGTGAAGTCGAAGCTGTCCAACTCGCTGAGGTCCATGTCGTTCATCGCGAAGGCGACCGGGTCGGCGAAGTCGTCGTCCGACGGGAGCAGGTCCGGGTGGCCCCAGACCGCGTCGCGGCCTTCGATGCCGCGGTGCTGGGTGAGCGCGGCCCAGAGCGCCGCCGCCTCGCGCAGCCGGCGGGGGCGCAGCTCCAGACCGACGAGCGCGGCGAAGGTCTGCTCGGCGGGCCCGCCGGCGGCACGCCGACGGCGGAACGCCTCGCCCAGTCGGACGACGTTTGGCAGCCGGTCGCTGGCGGCGCTGTCCACGACGTGGCACACCCACCCCTCGACCAGGGCCAGTGCGGTTTCCAGCCGGGCCAGTGAGGCCTTCTGCGCCGGGGTGTCCTCCGGAGTGAAGATGCCCTCCAGGGCGATCGCCTGCATCGACTCAGGGTCGGTCGGGTCGACCCGACCCATGGCCTCCTCGATCGCTTCCCGGTTGACCCGGATGCCGGAGGCGTACATCTCGACAGCGCTGAGCACGTGCCCGCGCAGCCACGGGACGTGCTGGAACAGCCGCTGGTGGGCGGCCTCGCGCAGCGCCACGTAGAGGCGGACCTCGTCCTCGGGGAGTTCCAGGCCCTCGCCGTACGCCCGGATGTTGGCCGGGATGAGCGCGGCCGTGCCGGCCGGGCCGAGCGGCAGCCCGATGTCGCCGGCGGAGAGCACCTCCGCGGCGAGCGAGCCGAGGGCCTGGCCGAGCTGACCGCCGAAGAGCGCGCCACCGAGGGAGGCCACCATCGACTGCATCGGGCCGAGCTGGGCGCGCGCCTCGGGTGGCACCAGGTCGCCCATCGCACCGACCATCCGGCTGGCGACGGGGTCGCAGAGCTTGCGCCACACGTCGAGCGTCTTGAAGATCCACTCGTTGCGGTTCCACGCAACGGGGTTCTGGATGCCGGTGGGCCACGCCGAGGCGGGCTCCAACCACAGGTCGGCGAGGCGCAGCGCCTCCTCGACCGCGTTGCGCTCGTACATCGACACCGCCGGGTCACCGGCGGCCGCGAGTTGGCTGGCTGCTACCTGCCGGGCCAGGTCCCAGTTGACCGGCCCGCTGCCCGGCGCCGAGAGCAGGTGCTGCAACTGCGACATGAACTGCTGCATCTGCGCGGGATCGTTGGGGTCTGGTGGCTGCCCACCCGGGAGCGCGAAACCGAACGGAATATCAGGCACGACACCTACGGTACGCGGACCGCGCCCCAGGTAGCCGCCGCTGGCGTTGCGCTGAGGGCGAAGTCGCGCGGCGCATCCGACGGGTGGCCCGCGCCCGGTCGGTACGCTCTGCGGCATGAGACGTCGTGGCCTGACGGTCCTGCTCGGTGCCCTGTTCACCGCCCTGCTGAGCATCGGGGTCCTCCGGGTGCCGATTCCGTACGTGGTGCTGGGCCCGGGGCCGACGGTCAACACCCTCGGTACCGAGGACGGTAAGGAGGTCATCCAGGTCTCCGGTCGGGAGACCTCGACCTCGGCCGGCCAGTTGCGGCTGACCACGGTGGGGGTGCAGCCCACGGTGCGGTTGCGGGGGGCGATCGCGGGCTGGTTCTCCGACGACGAGGCGGTGGTGCCACGTGAGCTGGTCTACCCGCCGGGGGAGTCGACGGAGCAGGTCGAGCAGCGCAACGCCGAGGACTTCAAGGCGTCGCAGACCAGCGCGGAGACCGCCGCGCTGCGGGAGTTGGGCTTTCCGGTGCAGGTGGTGGTCAAGACGGTGGCCGCGGACGGTCCGGCGGCCGGTGCGCTGAAGACCGGCGATCTGATCACCTCGGTCGACGGCCAGCCGGTGCCGATCGCCGCGAAGGTCACCGAGCTGGTCCGGGCCAAGCCGGCGGGCACGGCGTTGACGATCGGCTACACCCGCGACGGCGTGCCGGCCACCGCGACGGTGACCAGTCAGGAGAAGGACGGTCGACCCCGCATCGGTGTCGAGATCGATCAGCAGCAGCCGCACCCGTTCACGCTCGGCATCGACCTGGGTGACATCGGCGGGCCGAGCGCCGGTCTGATGTTCGCCCTGGGGATCGTGGACAAGCTCACCCCGGCCGATCTCACCGGCGGCCAGATCATCGCCGGCACCGGCACCATCGACGACGAGGGCGCGGTCGGCCCGATCGGCGGGATCGCCCAGAAGCTCGTCGGCGCCAAGCGCGCCGGGGCGAAGGTCTTCCTGGTGCCGGCGGACAACTGTGCCGAGGCGGTCCGCAATCCGCAGCCCGACCTGCCGCTGCTGCGGGTGGGTTCGCTGGACGAGGCGATGACCGCTCTGGAGACGTTGCGCGCGGGAGGTCAGCCGACGCGTTGCTGACCGATGTGACCGTGCCCCGCCACGCTCAGGAACACCCCGTACTCTGGGTGCCCTGGTCGGAGCTGATCATATCGAGCGTGCGGAGCCAACAGTGGTCATGCGTAGCAGCAGCCCCCTCCCGAGGATGAGCCGGCGCGGGCGCGTCACCATCGCGGTCCTGGTCGGGGTCTTCGTGCTCTTCACCCTGCTCGGCTGGGGTGTTCAGGCGTGGACCGACTGGCTCTGGTTCGACGAGGTCCGCTACACCGAGGTCTTCACCGGCGTCCTGCTCACCCGGTTGGTGCTCTTCCTCGCCATCGGTCTCGGCATGGCGGTGATCGTCGGCGGCAACCTGTGGCTGGCCTACCGGTTGCGCCCGCGACTGCGTCCGCACTCGGTGGAGCAGGCGACGCTGGAGCGCTACCGGATGGTGCTCACACCTCGTCTCGGCACCTGGATCGCGCTGACCGCCGCGGTGGTCGGGCTCTTCGCCGGTCTCTCCGCGCAGAACCGGTGGAACCAGTGGCTGCTCTTCCGCAACGGCGGTGACTTCGGCATCAAGGACCCGGAGTTCGGGGTCGACGTCGGTTTCTACGTCTTCCAGTTGCCGTTCTGGCGCTACCTGCTCGGGGTCGCCTTCACCGCCGTGGTGCTGGCCGTGATCGGGGCGCTTGCGGTGCACTACCTGTTCGGCGGGGTCCGCCTGCAGGGCGTCGGTGACCGGATGAGCAACGCCGCCCGCGCGCACCTGAGCACGCTCGTCGCGGTCTTCGTGCTGTTGAAGGCGATCGCGTACGTGTTGGACCGGCGGGCGATGCTGCTCGAGTACAACGAGGGCGCCAAGTTGTACGGCGCCGGCTACGCCGACGTCAACGCGTTGCTGCCGGCGAAGGAGATCCTCGCCTACATCTCGATCGTGGTGGCGATCGCGATCCTGGTGTTCTCCAACGCCTGGATGCGGAACCTGGTCTGGCCGGGGATCTCGCTGGCGCTGCTCGGTGTGTCCGCGGTGGCCATCGGCGGCATCTACCCCTGGGCGGTGCAGACCTTCGAGGTCAAGCCGAGCGCCAAGGACAAGGAGGCGCCGTACATCCAGCGCAGCATCGACGCGACGCGGGCGGCGTTCGGGTTGGGGGCCACCGAGACGACCCCGTACGCGGCGAACAACCTCACCCCACCGGGCAACCTGGCCACCGACACGTCCGTGGTGTCGAACGTGCGGCTGCTCGATCCGCAACTGGTGAGCGAGACGTACACCCAGCTCCAGCAGGTGCGTGGCTTCTACGACTTCGGCCCGAAGCTGGACATCGACAGGTACGGGGTGAACGGGAAGGTCTCCGACTACGTGGTCGGCGTCCGGGAGATCAACTACGGCGAGTTGACCGACCAGCAGAACACCTGGATCAACAGGCACACCGTCTACACCCACGGGTACGGGTTGGTGGCCGCCCCGGCCAACCAGGTGGTCTGCGGTGGGCAGCCGTTCTTCGTCTCCGGTTTCCTCGGTGAGAAGACGCAGGAGGCGTGCTCCTCGCAGACCGAGCAGATCCCGGCCAAGCAGCCGCGCATCTACTACGGCGAGCGGATGGCGGCCGACGACTACGCCATCGTCGGGCAGTCCGACCCGAACAAGAAGGCCGAGTTCGACAGGCCGGTCGGTGAGGGTGGCGGCGAGTCCTACACCTACACGGGTGAGGGCGGCGTGGAGATCGGCTCCTTCGCCCGGCGGCTGCTGTACGCCATCAAGGAGCAGGAGTCGAACTTCCTGCTCTCCGAGGCGATCAACGACGACTCCAAGCTGCTCTACGTGCGTAACCCGCGGGACCGGGTGGAGAAGGTCGCGCCGTTCCTCACGCTCGACGGCGACCCGTACCCGGCGGTGGTCGACGGTCGGGTGCAGTGGATCGTCGACGGCTACACCACCGCGGCGTCCTACCCGTACGCCGAGCGGGTCAACCTGCAGACCGAGACCACCGACGAGTTGACCAACCGGGGCACCTTCCAGCTGGCCCGGGAAGACGTCAACTACATGCGCAACTCGGTGAAGGCCACGGTCGACGCGTACGACGGCACGGTGAAGCTCTACGAGTACGACGACACCGACCCGGTGCTCAAGGCGTGGAACAAGGCGTTCGGCGGCGACCTGGTGCTGCCGAAGGCGGAGATCCCGGTCGAGTTGAGCGAGCACCTGCGCTACCCGGCGGACATGTTCAAGGTGCAGCGCAACCTGCTCACCAAGTTCCACGTGACCAACCCGGGTGACTTCTACTCCGCACAGGACTTCTGGCAGGTGCCCAACGTGCCGGACGCTCCGGACAGCGGTCAGAAGCAGCCTCCGTACTACCTCTTCACCCAGTTCCCGGGGCAGCAGAGCCCGCGCTTCCAGCTCACCTCGGCGGTCACCCCGAACGGCCGGCAGAACCTCGCCGCGCTGATCTCCGGGTCGTACGTCGACGGGAAGCCTCGGCTGGAGGTACTGGAGTTGCCGGATCAGACCCGGATCTCCGGCCCGGTGCAGGTGCACCAGCAGATGACCAACAACGCCAACATCCGTCAGCAGCTCAACCTGCTCTCCAGCAACCAGGCGCAGGTGCAGTACGGCAACCTGCTCTCGTTGCCCTTCGCCGACGGGATGCTCTACGTCGAGCCGGTCTACGTGAAGAGCAACCAGCAGGACGCCTACCCGCTGTTGCAGAAGGTGCTGCTCTCGTACGGTGACGGCGGTTCCTTCGTGGCGCTCGCCGACAACATCAACGACGGCATCAAGCAACTGGTCGAGCAGGGCAAGAAGGCCGGGCAGGGCACGTCGCCGCCGCCGACGACCGGGGGCAACCCGACGACCCCGACGCCGACGCCCTCGGGCACGCCCTCGGGCGCGCCGACGCCGACGCCGACCCCGAGCGCCGGCACCCCACCACCGGCCGGTGACCTGGCCGCCGCCGCGGACCGGGTGCAGACCGCGATCACCGAGGTCCGGGCCGCGCAGACGTCAGGTGACTTCGAGCGTTACGGGCGTGCGCTGAAGGCGCTGGACGAGGCGCTCACCGCGTTCCAGCAGGCGCAGCAGGCCGCCGGTGCGCCAGGTACCAGCCCGAGCGCTGGCGGCTGACCGGACGCGCCGGGAGTTCCCCGCCGAGCCCCCGTCGTTCGGACCACCTCAGGTCCGTACGGCGGGGGCTCTGCCATGTCCACGCCGACGACGCGCTGCGGGAGCTGCGGCAGGCCGTACGCGGTTGTCCCGACCAGAAACTGCCCGAGGACGGCAGGACGTGGCGACAGCGGCTGCTGACCCCGGGGGCGTACGGGGACGAGTCGGTGCTGTTCGAGATGCGCTCCCCGATGCCGGACGGGATGGGTGAGCCGGGCACGGAGGAGGTGCGGCTGGTCCGGGCGGTGCGGATCGGCGACGTGGTGACGGTGCTCTGGGAGCAGGGTTGGGAGCACACGGCGGTGGTGCGGTCCCAGGTCGATGCCGACAGCCGGCGGGCGGTCGCGGCGATCGAGACCTGGCTGGGCTGACAACGGCCCAGGTCGGAGGCGCAGCCCGTGGTCGGTATCGGAGTCGTTTTGCGGTGCCCCGGGTCGGTGCGCTACGGTTATCGAGCCGACGCGGGGTGGAGCAGCTCGGTAGCTCGCTGGGCTCATAACCCAGAGGTCGCAGGTTCAAATCCTGTCCCCGCTACGACAGAACCATCAGTTCGAAGCCCGTCTCCGGGTCACCGGAGGCGGGCTTTCGACATGTCCGGGTGTTGAGCCGCAGCGGTTGCCGACCCCCGCTGATCATCGCCGGGGCCTGTGGGTTAGTCTTAACGGGCCGACGCGGGGTGGAGCAGCTCGGTAGCTCGCTGGGCTCATAACCCAGAGGTCGCAGGTTCAAATCCTGTCCCCGCTACAACTGAAAGTGGTATGAGTCCGGCCCCCACGCTGTGGGGGCCGGATTTTTTGGTGCCGCTGCGCAACGAGGCCCGAAGGGCCGGCACCTCGTCGGCGCCGGCCCCCGCTGGTCCTACCGCAGCCCGAAGGCCCGGGTGACGGTCTGGGTGACGCCACCACCGTTGCGCTGCTTGGCGGTGACCCGGATCGACACGAACTCGGCCCGCTGCGGTGCGTTCAACGACGCCTGCCAGGTGCCCTTCTTCTCCCGCAGGTCCTGCCGCTGCCAGGTCGCCCCGTCGTCGTAGGAGATCTCCAACCGGAGTGACGACACGGCGTCCCGGGCCGCGGCGCTGCCCACCACGACCGGCGTGATCGCGAAGGTGGTTCGGCGCTTCGTCCGACCCGAGAGGTCCACGTCCGTGCCGTAGTCCAGTTGGACCAGCGGAATGGCCTGCACCTCCGTGCTGCCGCCGGACACGAAGCTCCACTCGGTGTGCGTGGCCGTCGAGTACGGGCTGAACTCCGGCTTGCCAGTGGTCTCGACGACCAGCCGGTACGGCAGTTTCTCCGGCGACAGTTCACCCGCGCCGACCTCGGGCCAGCCGTCGAACCGGGTCAACTGCTTGTCACCCTGGTAGAACGTGGCGACCTGCGACATGCTGGCCCCGCCGCTGTGTGCGGCACCCGCGTCGCCGAACCCCTGGATGTACGCGCTCATGGCGGTCTCCCCACGGAACGGGATCTCCGTGCTGAGCAGCCGGGGTCGGGTGATGGGCCCGAAGAACCGGTCCTTCTGGACACTGCCCGGTCGGTAGGCGATGGCCTCCGTGTTGGACCGCGCCCAGTCGACGACGTCGGCGTACTGCATCCACCTGACGCCGCCGCCCGCGGAGACCCAGTCGGTACGCGGCCCCGGCGCGACCGGCTCGAACGGGAACGGGCGTGCCGCCGCGTACTCGTACGGCGGGAAGTCCATCCGGGTCTCGGTGGACTGCTTCCCCGGGGGTGGGGAGAAGGTGAGGTCGATCCGGGCGAGGTTGCCCGGGTCGGTCCTGGCGGACGGGTCCTTCGGCACCCCGCCCCGGTGGTAGTCGACCAGGTCGTACAGGTACTTCGCCCGGGGGTGGGCGACCACGACCAGTCGTACCGGGTTGCGCCCGGCGGCGGCGATCTTCTGGATCAGCGCTTCGCCCTCGTCCATGGTCACCGAGGCCACCGGGATCGGGCCGGTCGTCACGGCGTCGGGGTTGCCGTACCAGTCGCTCTTGCGGCCCGCCCGGTCGTTGACCACGACGAGCATCGCGGCGCCGGCCGTGTGCGCCGCTGCCGCCTGATCGGCCGGGGTCACCGAGTCGTTGCCGCGGACGACCACGGCCCGGCCCCGGGCGGAGAGGCCGGCGTAGTCGGCGGTGCCGCCGTCGCCCGCGAAGACCGTGTCCAGCCGCGAGGTGCCGTCGGGCAGCGGCGGAGAACCGGGCTGCGCGAGCGGGTCGCTGAGCTGCCGGCCGTGGTAGCTGATCGCCAACGGCGTCTGCTCGGCGCGGATGCGGGTGGTGAAGACGAAACTGCCCTTCTTCACCTTGCCCCCGGTCGGCAGCGCCCAGAGGCTGTCGTAGAGGGCACCCGGCCAGAAGGTCTCCCGCAGCGCGCTCCAGTCGGTGGGGGTCGGTTCGCTCGCGGTGAACGAGCGGTAGACGTCGATCCTGCTGTTGACGACGGCGGTCGGCTGGGGTGTCGCCACCTTCACCTGGCGGGCCTTCGCGGCGTCGAGTTCCACCACCCGGTTGGTCGACAGGTCGACCTCGGGAGCGGTGAGCATCGCCAGCCCGAGGGAGCGGGGCCCGCGCAGACCCTGCACGTCCGCCGCGGTGACGACCGTGTAGGAGCCGGGCGCCAGGCGGGCGGTGAGCTTCCCGTCCGGCACCCACATGAAGGTGGACCCGGTCTCGGCGTTGACGACCTCGACCTCGCCGCTCATCGGCCGGCCGGCGCGGTCCTTCAGGTGGATGGTGAGGTCGTACTTCTTGGACTCGACGGCGACCCCGACGGCGGTGTGCACCTGCCCGGCCGCGAAGCGGGCCGTGACCTGGGCGGAGTGCCTGCCGGCGGGAAGGCCGGCCGGGGCGACCACCACGTCGACAGTCGCGCTCGCGCGGGCGGGCACCGTGACCCGGTCGGTGGTTGCCGTGAACGTCTGCGCGGGGGAGGTGCCGGGGTCGACCGAGAGCGCCAACGCGATCGGACTGTCCGTCGTGTTGGTGTAGGTGATCGTCCGCTTGATCGGCTGTGGGGTGCTGCCCCAGCCGACGAGGCCGGCGTCGACCGAACCGGTCGCGAGGATCTGATCCTGGTGGTAGGCGGCGGCGACGTTCAGTCGACCACTGCCGGCCTGGTAGGCGGTGTAGGCGGGCGTGCGGACGCTGGTGCCCATCAGCGCGTCCTTGATCTGCCGCGCACTCCAGGTCGGGTGCTTCTGCACCAGCAGGGCAGCCGCCCCGGCGACGTGCGGTGCCGCCATCGACGTGCCACTGTCGACGCGGTAGTAGCCCTCACCCCAGGCAATGTGCTGCGAGCGTGCCGCCAGCACGTCCACACCCGGGGCGGTCATGTCGGGCTTGAGGGCCTCGTCGTTCGTTCGGGGCCCGACACTTGAGAAGTCCGCCAGGTGGTCGGAGGTGTCCACCGCGCCGATGGTCAGCGCGGCGTCCGCGGTGCCCGGCGCACCGAGGGTGTACGGATCTGGGCCACTGTTGCCGGCGGCGACGACGAAGAGGGCGCCGGTCTCGGCGGTCAGTTGGTTGACGGCCTGGCTCAACGGGTCGTCCTGGGTGTGCCAGGCGCTCACCCCGAGGCTCATGTTGATCACTTTGGCGCGCTCGGCCCGCGCGGCCCACTCCATCCCCGCGATGATCCCCGAGATCGGCCCGCTGCCGTTGTCGTCGAGGACCTTGCCGATCACGAGGTCGGCGTCGGGGGCCACACCTCGCTCCTTGCCGCCGGAGGCGGCGCCCGTCCCGGCCACGGTGGAGGCGGTGTGGGTGCCGTGCCCGTTCCGGTCGATCACGTCCTGGCCGGGGATGAAGCTCCGGGAGGCCACCACCCGGTCGGCCAGGTCCGGGTGGGTGGTGTCCACACCGCTGTCCAGGACGGCCACCCGGACACCGCCGCCGGTGCCACCGGCGGCCCACGCCGCGGGTGCGCCGATCTGGGCGGTGGTGTCGGCCAGGGTGGCCTTCGCCAGGCTGTCGAGCCACACCCTGTCCACGCCGGCCGCGAAGGCGGGCACCGACGTGGCACCGCTGCGCGCCGACGCCGTCTGGCGTTGGGTGAGGGCGGACCAGAAGTCCGCGGCCTGCGTTCGGCGGGCACGGATCGCCTCACCACGGACGGAGGGCAGCTCCAGCCTGGTCTGCGCGCCCGGCAGGGTGGTGCCGGTCCTGAGCTTCGCCGACCCGGTCGTCCGGGTGACGATCAGGGGGAGTTCCGGGGCCCGCGCGTCGTCGTAGCCCACGGCGATGAGCCGGGTGACGTCGAAGAGCTGCTTGTCGAGTCGACCGGTGGCCAGGTAGGGCAGCGCCTCGTCCGGGTACACGTAGGTGTCCCGGCCCTCGGTGGAGATGCGCACGGAGCCGGTGGCGCCGGGCGCGCGCGTCACGTCCACCGAGGGGGTTGCGCCGTGGACGCCCGGGGTCACCGTCACCCGGTCGCCGGTGATCAGTGTGACCGTTACCGGCGTGCGGTCCGCGTTGCCGCTCGGTGCGGCCCCGTGCGGCGGAGGCGGGGGCGGTGGGGCGCCGTGCGCCGCCGTGGGGGTGAGGAGAGCGGCGACGACTGTGACGCCGACCGCTGCCGCCGCAGATCTTCGGGTACGAGAGATCCGCGGACCGTCTACAGAGTTGACCATGAGGCGATCCGATCACCTCAGGACATTCATGTAAAGATCATCATCTTTGCCGGGGCGTTGCGAGCACGTTGCGCGTCGGCCGGAGAGCCCGCAGGATCCCGTCCCGTGATTCGTCGCGGACCGACGTGCCGAGGTTGCGCCCTTCGGCGAGGATGGGCGCATGTCTTCATTCACTAAGTGGTGGGGCCGCCTGAGCGCGGTCTTCGGTGCGGTCGTCCTCGCGGTCTTCGTGCCCGTCGCGGCCTGGGCGTCCACGGGCACCGGCGAGATCGTGGTAGAGGCCGTCAAGCGGCGGGGCCGCAGCGGCTTCGGCGTGCTCCCGCTGCTCTGCTGCCTGGTCGTGGTCGCGATCGTCGTGTTCCTGGTGCTGCGTCTCATGCGCAACCGTCGGGGTGGCCCGCCGCGCTGACGAGGCCCGGAGACGCCGGAGGGTCACCAGCGGCCGGTTCCGGTCTGGCCGCCGGTGCTCACCGCCGCCAGGGCCGCGATGGCCTGGGACAGGAAGCGCGCGGTGGCCTCGCGGGTCCCGTCACGACGGACGCGGATCCGCTCGGCGGCGGCGACCAGCAGGGTGCGTACCTTTGCGTGCCCCTGAGGTGGCGGTGCCGGCGCCGGCCCGAGCAGGTCGGCGATGCTGGCGCCGAACTCTGCGGCACGTCGCTGGGCCGGGTCGGTGATGCTGCCCTCGGCGTAGCGGCGGACCGCAGAGCTGGCGTTCAGGCCACGCTCGTGACCGAGGACGGTGCCGACCTCGCCGTTGGTGGTCAGGAAGTTGATGACGTCGGCGACCACGTCCGGGTGACGGGTGCCCCGGAACGCCGCCCAGTACATCGACGCGCGGGCCCACTGCGCCCCCGGCGGGCCGGGGAAGCCGACGATGCCCAACTCGGACTCGGTGAGTCGTTGCAACTCCGGTAGCTGGTGCGACCAGGCGAAGGAGGCGGCGGTCGCCCCGCTCACCACGAGTTGTCGGGCCGGCTCGCCGCTGTCGGCCTGCTCGACCAGGGCCGCGCTCGGCGTGGCCCGCCCCCGGCGGGCCCGCTGCCACAGCTCGAACCACGCGATCAGCTCGTCCGCGCCGAAGCCGAGCTGGTTGCCTCGGTAGAACTCGCCGCCCTGCGCCCGCAACCAGAGCCAGAGCGCCCGGTAGTCACCCGACCCGTCCATGGTGCCGGCCACCCGGCCGTCGCTGGCCTCGGTGACCTGAGTGGCCCAGGAGATGTAGTCGGGCCAGGTGATCCCGGCGCGCGGCTCCGGCATCTGCAGCTCGCGCAGCAGGTCCCGGTTGAACACCACGACGGCGTGGGTCTGCCCCGCGGCCACCGCCATCGTCCGCCCCTCCACCGTCCCGTAGCGGATCAGACCCTCCGGCAGGCCCTGGAGATCCATGTGGCGGTCGGTGAGGTCGAGGAGGATTTGACGGTGGGTGTACTCGGTGAGCATGGCGTCGTCGATCTGGATCAGATCCGGTACGTTCCCGCCGCCCGCCTGGGTGGCCAGCCGGTCGTAGTAACCGTCCGCGCCCTGCCAGGTGACCCGGAAGGTGACCCGGGGGTTGCGGTCCGAGTAGAGCCGCAGCGCCTTCTCAGTCAGCTCGGCCCGCTTGGTGCCACCCCACCAGAAGACCGACAGCTCGACCGGCCCGTCCTGGTCCGAGGGGGTGGCGTCGTCACTGCACCCCGCCAGCCCGCCGGACGCGAGAAGGGGCACGCCGAGCAGCGCGCTGAGCAGTCTGCGCCGGCCCGGGTCGGCACCGAGGCGGTCGAGCGGGGGTCGAACAACGGGCACGGGGCTCTCCTGCACCTACGGGGGTGGCGGTCGGACCATTCACGCAGGCAGCGCACGAAGGTGTCAACGTCCGTCCGGTCACCCTCGGCTGGGTGGTCGAATCAGGCCCTCGCAATGTCACGTGGTGTACTAGGGCGCGTGGAACTTCTGCACTCGGGCAAGGTCCGGGACGTCTACGCCGACGGCGAGGACCTGATCCTGGTGGCCTCGGACCGCATCTCGATCTACGACGTGCCGCTGCCGACGCCGATCCCGGACAAGGGCCGCCTGCTCACCGCGCTCTCGCTCTGGTGGTTCGAGCAGCTCGCCGACCTGGTGCCGAACCACGTCATCTCGGCCACCGACGTGCCCGCCGAGTTCGCCGGGCGGGCGATCCGCTGCCGGCGGTTGGACATGGTCCCGGTCGAGTGCGTCGCCCGCGGCTACCTGACCGGCGGCGGTCTGCGGGAGTACGAGCAGACCGGCACCGTGTCCGGCGTACGTCTGCCGCGCGGGCTCGCCGAGGCGTCGATCCTGCCCGAGCCGATCTTCACGCCGTCGAGCAAGGCGCCGGCGGGTGAGCACGACGAGCCGATCACGTACGACGACGTGGTGGCCAAGGTGGGCGAGGCCACCGGCGAGCGCCTGCGGCAGATCACCCTCGACATCTACCGGCGCGGTGCCGAACTCGCCGCCGACCGGGGCATCCTGATCGCCGACACCAAGATCGAGCTGGGTTGGGCGCCGGACGGCACCCTGGTCCTCGCCGACGAACTGCTCACCTCCGACTCGTCGCGGTTCTGGCCGGCCGAGTCGTACCAGCCGGGCCGGGTGCAGTTCTCCTACGACAAGCAGTACGTGCGGGACTGGGCCACCGGCAGCGGCTGGAACAAGCAGGCCCCGGCCCCGGACGTGCCGGCCGAGGTCATCGAGGCGACCCGGGCCCGCTACGTCGACGTCTACGAGAAGCTCACCGGCAACCGCTGGGAGTGACCGCTCACTCCACCCAGTCGAGGGTGCGCTCCACGGCCTTGCGCCAGTTGTGCAGCTCCCGGTCGCGCAGGTCCGGTGCCATCGCCGACTCCCACTGCGCGTCGGAGCGCCACTGGGCCCGCAGGGTGGCCAGGTCCGGCCAGAAGCCGACCGCCAGACCTGCCGCGTAGGCGGCACCCAGGCAGGTGGTCTCGGTGATCCGGGAACGGACCACCGGCACGTCGAGGACGTCGGCGAGGAACTGCATGAGCAGCTCGTTGGCGGTCATCCCGCCGTCCACCCGGAGCCGGCGCAACGCCACGTCGGAGTCGGCGTTCATCGCGTCGACCACCTCGCGGGTCTGCCACGCGGACGCTTCCAACGCGGCCCGCGCCAGATGCCCCTTCGTGATGTAGCCGGTCAGACCGGCGATCACACCGCGGGCGTCGCTACGCCAGTGCGGGGCGAACAGCCCGGAGAACGCCGGCACCACGTAGCAGCCGCCGTTGTCGTCGACCGTCCGGGCCAGCTCCTCCACCTCGGCGGCGGTGGAAATCAGCCCGAGGTTGTCCCGCAGCCACTGCACCAGCGAACCGGTGACGGCGATCGCGCCCTCCAGGGCGTACGCCGGTGGTTGGTCCTTGATCCGATAAGCGACCGTGGTGAGCAGGCCGTGGGTCGACGGGACCGGGGTGGCGCCGGTGTTGAGCAGCAGGAAACTGCCGGTGCCGTAGGTGCACTTCGCCTCGCCCGGCTGGAAACAGGTCTGCCCGAACAGGGCGGCCTGCTGATCACCGAGCGCACTTGCCACCGGCACCCCGGCGAGCACCCCGCCGGCCGTGCCGTACACCTCGGCGGAGCAGCGGATCTCCGGCAGCATCGCCGCCGGGACGCCCATCACGTCGAGCAACTCCGGCGCCCAGTCCAGGGTCGTGAGGTCCATCAGCATGGTCCGGCTGGCATTCGTCACGTCCGTGACGTGCTCGCCGGTCAGCTTCCAGACCAGCCAGCTGTCCATGGTGCCGAACAGCACCTCGCCGCGCTCGGCACGCTCGCGCAGGCCGTCGACCTCGTCGAGCAGCCAACGCAGCTTCGGCCCGGCGAAGTAGGTGGCCAACGGCAGGCCCGTGCGGGCCCGGAACCGCTCCTCGCCGTACGCCGAGGCAAGCTCGCGCAGCAGCGGCCCGGTCCTGGTGTCCTGCCAGACGATGGCGTTGGCCAGCGGGCGGCCGGTGGCCCGGTCCCAGACGACCGTGGTCTCCCGCTGGTTGGTGATCCCGACAGCGGCCAGGCCGGACGGGTCGGTGCCGGCCGCCCGCAGCGCCTCGGCCACCACCTGCTGGACGTTGTCCCAGATCTCCTCGGCGTCGTGCTCCACCCAACCCGGTCGGGGAAAGATCTGCCGGTGCTCGCGCTGGGCCACGGCCACGATGTCCCCGGCCCGGTCGAAGACGATGCACCGCGAGGAGGTGGTGCCCTGGTCGATGGCGGCGACGTACTGGGGGGTCACCGCAGCACCGTACCCGGACTGCGGCGTGGTGCGACAGGCGTGACCGATGGGTTCCGGCCCGCCGCGGGTCGGCGTCACGGGTTCCGGCCCGCTGCCGTCGGCGGCCGTCCGCTTCGCCTACGATGTGCGAACGTGCGTGACATCGCCGTTTTCAGTGGAACCGCCCATCCCGACCTGGCCGCCGAGATCTGCGCCCACCTGGGGGTGCCCCTGCACCCGGTGCGGGTCTCCCGGTTCGCGAACGACTGTCTGGAAGTCCAGTTGCAGGCCAACTGCCGGGAGCGGGACGTCTTCCTGATCCAGCCGCTGGTGCCGCCCGTGCAGGAGCACCTGGTCGAGCTGCTGTTGATGATCGACGCCGCCCGGGGCGCCTCCGCCGGTCGGATCACGGTGGTGCTGCCGCACTACGCGTACGCCCGGTCGGACAAGAAGGACGCACCCCGGATCTCCATCGGCGCCCGGCTCGTCGCCGACCTGCTGGTCTCGGCAGGCGCGGACCGGGTGCTCGCGATGACCCTGCACTCGCCGCAGGTGCACGGCTTCTTCAGCGTCCCGGTCGACCACCTGCACGCGCTGCGGGAGTTGGCCACCCACTTCCGGCGCTACGACCTCAGCAACACCGTCGTGGTCTCGCCCGACCTGGGCAACGCCAAGGAGGCGGCGGCCTTCGCCCGGCTGCTCGGCACACCCGTCGCCGCCGGGGCGAAGCAACGGTTCAGCGACGACCTCGTCAAGATCAGCGCGGTGATCGGCGACGTGACCGACCGGGACGTCATCGTGCTCGACGACGAGATCGCCAAGGGCAGCACGGTGGTCGAGCTGATGGAACACCTACGCGGCCTCAAGGTCCGGTCGATCAGGCTCGCCTGCACGCACGGCCTCTTCTCCGGCGACGCGTTGCAGCGGCTCAGCGACCAGGACGGCGTCCTGGAGATCGTCTGCACCAACACGGTCCCCATTCCGGCCGCCAAGCGGGTGCCCAAGTTGCAGGTCCTGTCGGTTGCCCCCGCCCTGGCCGAAGCGACGCGCCGAATCCACAACGGAGAGTCCGTCTCCGCCCTCTTCGCCTGACCCACCCGCGCGGACGCCCGCGCCCCCTGCCCCCTGCCTCGCTCCTGGCTTCCGCGCTGCCTGCCCTGGCCTGCTCCCGCGCGCTGCGTGCCTGGTTTGCTCCCGCGCGCTGCGTGCCTGGTTTGCTTCCGCGCGCTGCGTGCCTGGTTTGCTTCCGCGCGCTGCGTGCCTGGTTTGCTTCCGCGCGCTGCGTGCCCTGGTTTGCTTCCGCGCGCTGCGTGCCTGGCTTGCTCCCGCGCGCTGCGTGCCCTGGCTTGCTGCGTGCCCTGGCTTGCTCCCGCGCGCTGCGTGCCTGGTTTGCTTCCGCGCGCTGCGTGCCCTGGCTTGCTCCCGCGCGCCGCGACTGCGTCGTGCCCGTCCCGGCCCTCGCCCTGCTCTGCGCCCGTCCCCGTCGATCTTGCAGTTTCGGTCGTCGATAAGCCTGGAATGCCCTTTGCGTCGGGACAGTAAGTGCAAGATCGCGGCGGACCTTGGTCGATCATGGAGTTGTGGTGCCTGGTTTGGCATTACTCGTGGACTTTGTCGCCCACCACAACTCCATGATCGACGGGGCCGGGCCGGGCCGGGCCGGGCCGGGCGGGGCTAGGCGCGGCGGGGCGTGGCGGGATGGAGCGAGGGCTGGGCTAGGCAGAGGCGGAGCTGGGCTGGGCTGGGCGGGGTGGGGTGGGATGGGGGCTGGGCTGGGCTGGGCGGGTTTGGCTTGTGGCCGCTCGCCCTGACGTGGGGCAGAGGGGGCAGGGCAGGGCAGGGGTTGGTGCGGGGTGGGGGTTAGTTTGCGGTGGGGTTCTGGCTGCTCAGAGCGGTGGTGATGCGGACGGTGGTGCCGGCGGTGCCGGTGACGACCTCCATCGCGTCGGTCAGCTCCCGGGCCAGCCAGAGGCCCCAGCCGCCGGCGGTGTCCGGGGCCGGCCGGGTGCGGTCACCGAGCCGCTGCGCGTTGATCCCGTGCCCGTGGTCGGCGATCTCGCAGACCAGCACGTCCGACTCCCGCCAGAGCCGCAGCCAACCGCGCCCGCCGCCGTGTCGTACCGCGTTGGTGATCAGTTCGTTGATCGCGAGCACGAAGTCGTCTAGCCCTTGGCCGGTGAGGCCCGAGGCGTACGCGCAGGAGGTGACCGAGTGTCGAATCTCGGTCACCTGGGCCTGGTCAAAGGCCTCGGCGATCAGGAGGGCAGGTTCGATGGGCACAACCGTACGCGGTGCGTGCGGATCTGCGTTCGTCATGGGCCCGTCCCGGCGGCGCATCTCGGAGTCTTTCGCGGCTTTTCCACCGTACGTCAGGGTTTCCCGAACCGCACTCGCTGCTCGTCGTGTGGCGTCCCGGTTGTGGCATCCTGACCGCCATGCCGTCGCCGGGTGGGTTCGAGGTGCCGCTGTGGCGTGCGCTCGCCGTGTTCCGACTGGCCTCCCTGGCGTACGTCTGCGCGCTCGCGGTGCGCGACGCCGACAGGTACGCCCACCCGTACGCCGTCGGTGCCCTGATCCTGCTGATGGTGGTCTGGACCGGGGCGACCGCGGTCTGTTACGCCCGCCCGGCCTGGCGGCGCTGGCCGCTGCTGCTGGCCGACCTCGGGGTGGTGGTGGCAATCGTGCTGGCCACTCCCTGGGTGGTCGGTCGGACGGCGCTCACCCAGGGCGTACCCACTCTGGGGGTGGCCTGGATGGCGGGCCCGGTGCTGGCCTGGGCCGTCTCCGGCGGCCGGCGGCGGGGCACGGTCGCCGCGTTGCTCGTCGCCGGCGCGGACCTGGCCACCCGGGAGCGGATCGGCCAGTCCTCGTTCACCGGGGTGATTCTGATGCTGCTCGCCGGGGTGGTGGTCGGGCACGTGGCCCGGCTGGCCGCGAGCGCCGAGGAGCGCCTGCAACGTGCGGTGGAGTTGGAGGCCGCGACCCGGGAGCGGGAGCGGCTGGCCCGCGACATCCACGACTCGGTGCTCCAGGTGCTGGCGCTCGTGCAGCGGCGCGGCGCCGACCTGCCCGGGGAGGCCGGCGAGTTGGCTCGGCTGGCCGGCGAGCAGGAGGCCGCGCTGCGGTCGCTGATCGCCGGTGGCGGCCCGGCGGCCGGCAACCTTGCGGACGGGGGCGCGGCGGTGGACCTGCGGAGCCTGCTCGGCCGGTACGCCTCGGCGGCGGTGGCGCTCTCCGCCCCGGCCACTCCCGTGCCGCTGCCCCGGCGGGTGGCCGGAGAGTTGGCCGCGGCGACCGGTGCGGCCCTGGACAACGTTGAGCGGCACGCCGGTGGGCGGGCCTGGGTGTTGATCGAGGACGAGGGGACGACGGTGACGGTGTCGATTCGCGACGAGGGGCCGGGCATCCCGGACGGCCGGCTGGCCGAGGCGGCCGCCCAGGGTCGGCTCGGTGTGACCCAGTCGATCCAGGGTCGGGTGGCCGACGTGGGCGGGTCGGTCCGGATCGTGTCCGCCCCCGAGGCGGGTACCGAGATCGAGCTGAGCGTGCCGAGGTCACCGCGGTGAACCCGGTCCGGGTGATGGTGGTGGACGACCATCCGATGTGGCGGGAGGGGGTGGCCCGGGACCTGACCGAGGCCGGCTTCCTGGTGGTGGCGACAAGCGGTGAGGGGCGACAGGCCATCCGGGTGGCCGCAGCCGCCCGGCCCGATGTCGTCGTCCTCGACCTGCAACTACCGGACATCTCCGGCGTCGAGGTGATCCTGGGCCTGCGCGCGGTGTTGCCCGCCGTACGGGTGCTGATGCTCAGCGCCAGCGGCGAACAGCAGAGCGTGCTGGACGCGGTCAAGGCTGGGGCCACCGGTTACCTGGTGAAGTCGACAGCGCCCGCCGAGTTCCTGGAGGCGGTGCACCGCACCGCGGCCGGCGACGCGGTCTTCACCCCCGGCCTGGCCGGGCTGGTGCTCGGCGAGTACCGCCGGCTGGCCGCCGGACCGGGGCGGGGGACCGGCCCGGCCGACGCTGCCGAACCGACGGCGCCGCAGCTCACCGAACGGGAGACGGAGGTGCTGCGGCTGGTGGCGAAGGGGATGTCGTACAAGCAGATCGCCCAGCGGCTCGGCCTGTCGCACCGGACCGTGCAGAACCACGTCCAGAACACCCTGGGCAAGCTGCAACTGCACAACCGGGTCGAGCTGACCCGGTACGCCATCGAACGCGGCCTGGACGACTGAGCAACCGCCAGGCTGGGCGGGCGTCAGGCTGGGCGGGCGTCAGGCTGGGCGGGCGTCAGGCTGGGCGAACGTCAGACCGAGCGCGGCGGTTCCGTCTCGTGGATGGCCAACTCCTCGGCGGTCGCGCCGCCCCCGGCCGATCCGGCGTCGTACGCCACCGAGTCGGTCTCCTGGTCGGTGTGCGACCCCTCGTCCGGCTCCACCAGTCGACCCACCGTGGCGTCGGCCACCGTGCCGAGCTGGCCGTGGTCGTAGAGGGAGACGGGCGAGTTCGGGTCCGAGGTCGGCCCGGGATCCATGACGTCGGCGTCCAACTGGGCCTCCGCCGCGGCTTCCAGGTTGTCCGCCTCGAAGGCGATCTTCGGGTCGATCGTGCCGGCCAGCGGGTCGTCCGCGGGGCGCTCGTAGACCTCACGGTCGAGCTTGTAGTCCAACGACTCACCGTCGAGCTGCTCCTCGGCGGTGGTGCCGAACCGGTCCACCGCCACCGGCGTCCGGTCGCCGGGCAGCTGGGCTGGGTCCGGGCCGTCCGCCTCACGCCCGGTGAGGACGTCGTCGTTTGCGGTCGAGTCGTCATCGGCGGTGTCGGGCAGCCCCTGCGCCTCGGTGTCGGACACGGGGGTCGGGTACTCGTTGTCGCGCATGTCTGATCACTACCCGCTGCCCTCCCGCCGTAACCGGGCGAGCCCCGGTGGCACGGCGTGGAACCGGGCGTCGAGCGCGAAAGACCCCGTCAGGCCGCTTCGTCGTCCGGGTGCAACACACACCAGACGACCTTGCCGTCCGGTACGGCGGTGCTGCCCCAGCGGCGGGTCACCGTGTCGATGAGCAGCAGGCCCCGGCCGCCGGCCAGGGTCGGCGGCGATATCCCGCCGAACGTCGGCCGGCGCGGGGAGTGGTCGCGGACCGCCAGGTGCAGGGTGTCCTCCCCGGGCGCCAGCCGTACCGTCATCGGCGTCCGGGCGTGCGCCACCACGTTGTTGACCATCTCGGTGATCGCGATGCACGCCGGGTCGGTGAGCGTCGTCATTCCCCAGCGTGCGCAGCCGGTGGTGACCAGCTCGCGCGCCTGCCGGGCGGCGCCGACAGCCGGGGCCAGGTCGGCGGTGAGCACGGCCGCCATCGGTGCGGCCGCGAGCGCGGCCAGCGCGCCGTCCACGGTCGGCCAGGTCGGTACGCCAGCCACCGTGGTCGGCCCGGCCTGCCCGGTGTCCGGGTCGGCGGGCCCGTCCACCGCCGGGTCAGCGACCAGCAGGTCGGCGGCGGGCCAGTCGGCGGTCTCCCGGCGGACGTCGGCGAAGACGCCCCGCCCGACGGGGTCGACGACCCGCAGGCCGGTCACGTCGACGACCACCGGGCCGGGCCGGGCCACCAGGCGGGCGAGCAGCGCGCCGTGTACCCCCTCGGCGGCGGCGGCGTCGAGCACACCGGTCAGCCGGACCACCGCCGACGACTCGTCGACTTCCACGAGACAGCTCGACATGATCGCCTCATTGTGCGCGCCGGTGACGGTGAGCGCATTCGGGCGCTCGACATCGGCCATCATCGGTCCGACCGGGAGCGGCGGTTGATGGCGGCCAGGGTGCCGACAGCGGTGCCGGCGGCGGCCAGACCGAAGGCTGCGGTCATCCGCACCAGCTGTCGTCGTCGACCGTGCCAGCCCCCGTCCACGCGCGCCTGGGCGTCGGCGTCGAACACGTTGCCGCTGCTGTCCACCCGGGTGCCCGGGCCGAACTGGGTGCGCTGGGCGTACCAGCCCAGGGTGCGCTCCACGAGCGCCGGCGCCAACCGCCACTGCAGGCCGAGCATCCGGGCCGCACCACCGGCGTACGCCTCGCGGCGGGGTCGGCGCAGCAGCCGGACGATGGTCTCGGCGACCACCTCCGGTGGGTAGATCGGGGGAGGTGGCACCAGCTCCCGACCGGTGTGGTTGCCGGAGTGCCGGAAGAACGGGGTGTCGATGGTGGCTGGCAGCACGGTGCAGACGGAGATCTGCCCGCGCCCGGTGACCCGCAGCTCCTGGCGGACGGTGTCGGCCAGGCCACGGATGCCGTGCTTGGTGGCGTTGTACGCCGACTGGTACGGCATCGCGACCTCGGCCAGCACCGAGGCGTTGTTGACGAGCACGCCGCCACCGGCGGCGCCCAGGTAGGGCAGGGCCGCCTTGATGCCGTGCACCGTCCCGAGCAGGTTCACCTCAAGCACCCGGCGGAACTCGGCGACCGGGATCTCGTCGAACAGACCCACGGCGCTCACCGCCGCGTTGTTCACCCAGGCGTCGATCCGGCCGAACTCGGCCGCTGCGTGATCGGCCAGCCGCCGCACCGACTCCAGCTCGGTCACGTCGGTCGGTACGACAAGTGCCCGTCCGCCCAACGCTCGGCAGTGCTCGGCGACCTGTCGCAGGGCGGGCTCACTGCGGGCGGCCAGCACGACGGCGGCACCACGGCGGGCCAACGCATACGCGGTCGCCGTGCCGATCCCGCTGGACGCGCCGGTGATGACCACTGTCGAATCGTCGAGGTTGCGGGTCAGCGGCATTCCTGAGCGGTACCCCCGGCCGGAGCTGGTCACACCGCCGACGGCCTGTCGATCATCGTCGAATCGACAGGCCGGGTGCCGCATGTGCTTGCCGTGGCGCAAGTGTCGGTGGCACTCGCGCTGACTCTTCCTGATCTGCCAGGTTTGGGCTCAGCGTGGCGGGGTTAATGGGACGCTCTGACCGGGAGGACCACCGCCGATTGAAGATCGCAGGGAGGTGACCCATGCGCGTCGGCCTCGTCTGCGCGCACGCCAGTTCCTATCGCCACGCCGACGGTCCGCCGGTCGGCACCCGACAGCACATCGCGCGGGTCGCCGCCGAGCTGGCCGAGCGAGGCCATGACGTCCGGCTCTACGACCGCCGGGACGACCCGGCGCTGCCGGCGACGACGACCGTCGACGGCTACCAGGTGCACCAGGTGCCCGCCGGCCCGCCCACCCCACTGCCCACCGCCGAGCTGATCCCGCACGTGACGGAGGTCGGCCGTTGGCTCGCCGACGAGTGGTCGGGCGCCTGGCGACCCGAGGTGGTGCACGGGCACTACTGGGTCGGTGGCCTGGCCGCCGCGCACGCCGTCCGGGAGACCGACATTCCGGTGGTGCAGACGTTCCACTCGCTCGGCGTCGAGCAACTGCGCCACCTGGGCGGCCACTACGACGGGCCGGGGCAGCGGATCACTCTTGAGCGGGCGTTGACCCGTGCGGTCGACATCGCCGTGGCGCAGTCCAACGACGAGGTCGACGAGTTGACCCGGATGGGTCTGCAACGCAGCTCCGTGGCGTTGGTGCCGGCCGGCGTCGACATCGAGCAGTTCCACCCCGACGGCGAGGCCGCACCGCGCGAGCAGCGGCCCCGCATCCTCTCGGTGGGTTCGCTCGCCGCCGGGCACGGCCAGGACGACCTGATCCGGGCGATGCGGCTCGTCGGTGACGCCGAGTTGGTGATCGCCGGTGGCCCGCCGGCCGACCAGTTGGCCAACCACGCCGAGGCGCGGCGGCTACGCGAGCTCGCCGAACAGATCGGCGTCGTCGACCAGGTACGGCTGGTCGGGGCGGTACCGCACGACCAGATGGCCACCTGGTACCGGTCGGCGGACGTGGTCGCCTGCACGCCGCACTACTCGTCCGCCGGGCGGGTCTCGCTGGAGGCGATGGCCTGCGGGGTGCCGGTGATCGGCTATGCGATGGGTGGCCTGGCCGACGCCGTCGTCGACGAGGTCACCGGCCGTCTGGTGCCGCCCGGTGACGTACGCGCCCTCGGGGTCTCGATGCGCCGGCTGCTCGCCGACAACGCCGGTCGGTTCGCGTACGGGCACGCCGCGGTGGACCGGGTGCGCAGCAGCTACACGTGGGAGCGCACGGCCGGCGCGTTGGAGCGGCTCTACGAGCGGGTGGTGAGTCGCCGCAAGCCCGTGGAGGCCTGAGCGGGGGCGGTGCCGGGCGGCGCGGCGCGTCAGCCGGGCCGGCCGGCACCCACCATGGCGGGGTCCCGGTGGCGGGCCACCGAGCGCTGCTGCTGCGGTTCGGCGTACCGGGTCAGGCCGATCACCGCGGTCAGGGTGACCAGGAAGCCGACCGCGGCCAGCCACTCCCGTCCCGGCCAGATCTTGTCGTTGAGCAGCAGCAGGCCGACGATCGCGGCCGGTACCGCGCCGGCCGCGTCCATCGCGGCGACCGCGGCGGTCGTCGAGCCGCGCTGCATGGCCAGACCGAGCAGTAGCTGGCCGACGATCGAGTGGGCGATCAGCAGGTAGAACAGCGGGTCGGCGAGGAACGCCTCGGCGGACGGCGCGGACGCCAGCGGTCGGGCGGCGACCGCGGCCGAGCTGAACGCCAACCCGGCCAGTGAACCGAGGGCCACCGAACCCGGGGCCCCGTGCAACCGGACGGCGAAGACACCGAGCACCGCGATCACGCCGAGCGCCACCAGCAGGGCGATCGAGCCGGCGGTGCCGAGCTGCTTCGACGGCGCCGGCCGGGCGGACAGCACCAGCGCGGTGATCCCCGCGAAGAGCAGCGCCAGCAGCACCACCTCCGCCGCTGGTAGCCGCCACTTCAACACCAGCACGCCGAGGATGGCGGTCACCCCGAGCCCGGCGGCCACGCTCGCCTGCACGAGGAACAGCGGCAGGTCCCGCCGGGCCAGGAAGGCGAGCACGAACCCACCGATCTGACAGCCGAGGCCGACCAGGTACGTGCGGTGCCCGGCGAGACGCAGCAGCAGGCCCGGATCGAAGGTGTGGTGCACCGTGGTGCGGGCCGCCGCCACCGACTGGAGCAGGTTGGCGAAGCCGTACGCGACGATCATCGCCGCGAGGAAGCACCAGCCGGAGGAGACCACCTGGCGAGGATAGAGGTTGCCGGGGGTCAGCGCTCGGCTGGCCGATTGAGACGGGCGAGGATGTCGTCGTGCAGCACACCGTTGGTGGCCACCACGCTGCTGTCGGTGCCCGGAGCGCCGGTCGGCGACGGTGTCCCGTCCAGATCCGTCACCGTGCCACCCGCCTCCGTGATGACCGGCACCAGCGCGGCCACGTCCCACAGCGACAACTCCGGTTCCACCATCACGTCCAGTGCGCCTTCGGCGAGCAGCATGTAACCGTAGAAGTCGCCGTACGCCCGGCTGCGCCAGCCGTCGCGCAGCAGGTCGAGCATCGCGTCGAGCCGCCCGGCCCGCTCCCACCCGGTCAGCGAGGAGTAACAGACGCTGGCGTCCGCCACCCGGCCCACCGCTGACACGCCGATCCGCTCGCCGTCGGCGGGGCCCGAACCGGCGTACGCGCCCGCGCCCGCACTTGCCCACCACCGTCGACCGAGGGCCGGGGCGGACACCACGCCGACCGCCGGCCGGTCGCCGTCGTAGAGCGCGATCAGGGTGGCCCAGACAGGTACGCCACGGACGAAGTTCTTGGTGCCGTCGATCGGGTCGATGATCCACCGCCGGCCGTTCTGGTCGGCGGAGGGCTGCGCCCCGTACTCCTCACCGAGCAGCCCGTCCGCCGGCCGGTGCTCGGCCAACAGGGCGCGGATCTCCCGCTCCACCGCGGTGTCCGCATCGGACACCGGTGTCAGGTCGGGCTTCGCCTCGACGCGCAGGTCGAGCGCGCGGAATCGGTCCGTGGCGATGGCGTCGGCCCGGTCGGCGAGCACGTGGGCGAGGGCGAGATCGGCGGCGTACCCAGTCATGCCGGCAACCTAGCCCACGCCCGACGGGTCACTCGTCGGGCCCGCGCCGGTCACCCTCGCCGGGCCCGCGCTGGTCGCTGTCACCGCGCGCGTCACCCTCCCCGGCGCGGGAGGCGAGCAACCGGCGGTACGAGGCCAGCCGGCGCGGGTCCGCCTTACCGGCGGCGACCCAGGCGTCCAGCCCGCACTCGGCCTCGTCCGCGGTGTGCGGGCAGTTGGGCGGACAGTCCACGGTGCCTTCGACCAGGTCCGGGAAGCCGTGCAGCAGGCTGTCGGCCGAGACGTGCGCCAACCCGAAGCTGCGGATCCCGGGCGTGTCGATGATCCAGCCCGGGTCGGTGTCGACCCCCGGCACCGGTGGCAGCCGTAGCGCCACCGCGCTTGTCGAGGTGTGCCGGCCCCGGCCGATCGCGCTGACCACGCCGACGGCGCGCAGCGCGTCCGGAACGAGGCGGTTGACGAGCGTCGACTTGCCCACCCCGGAGTGCCCCACCAACACCGACACCTTGCCGCTGAGCAGCGTACGGAGCGCGTCCAGGTCGGAGTCGGGGCGGTTCAGCACGTACGGCAGCTCCAACTCGGTGTAGTAGCCGAGCACCTCCTCCGGCCCGGCCAGGTCGGCCTTGGTGAGGCAGAGCAGCGGCTCGACGTCCGCGTCGTACGCCGCCACCAGGCAGCGGTCGATGAACCCGGTGCGCGGCGGCGGATCGGCCAGCGCGCTGACGATCACCAACTGGTCGGCGTTCGCCACCACCACCCGTTCCAGCCGGCCCTCGGCGGTGGTCTCGTCGTCGTCAGCGGTGCGGCGCAGCACCGAGCGGCGCTCGGCGATCCGGACGATCCGGGCGAGCGCGCCCTCCGCGCCGGACGTGTCACCGACCAGGCTCACCCGGTCGCCGACCACCACCGACTTGCGGCCCAACTCACGGGCCCGCATGGCGGTGACCGTGGGCAGCTCCGCGCCGACCACGCCGCGCTCGGCCCCGGAGATCACGCAGGTGTAGCGCCCCCGGTCGACGGCGATGACGAACCCGTCGACCGCGTCGGCGTGCTGGGGGCGGGTGCGCGTACGCGGCCGCGACGACTTTCCGGGCCGGACCCGTACGTCGTCCTCGTCGTACTCCCGCCGTCTGGTCGCCAGGACCTGTCCCCTTCTCGCGTCAGCTCTTAGTGAGCGTCCGGAAACCCCGCAACGGCTGCGGCGGGCCCAGCCGACGACCGGCGGCGTTGGAGTTTGGTCCGGATACAACACCGGTATCCGGACCAAACTCCGCCTTGCCGGATCGCCGCCTGGACTCCGCCTCGCTCGTCACGGGGTTTCCGGACGCTCACTTGCCGGTCACCATCGCTGACCATAGTGCCGGGAACTCGGGCATGGTCTTGGAGGTACACCCCACGTCATCCACCTCGATGCCCGGCACGGCCAGCCCGGCCACCGCGGCGGCGTGCGCCATCCGGTGGTCGTGGTAGGTGCGGAAGGCCCCGCCGCGCAGCGGGCGGGGGCGGATCTCCAACCCGTCAGGTGTCTCGGTGATGTCCGCCCCGAGCCCGCCGAACTCGCGGGCGAGCGCGGCGAGCCGGTCGGTCTCGTGGCCGCGGATGTGCCCGACACCGGTGAAGACCGACGGCGAGTCGGCGAGCATGGCCAGCGCGGTCAGCACCAGGGTCAACTCGCCGACGTCGGACAGGTCGGCGGTCAGACCGTGCACCACGCCGGTGCCGCGGACGGTCAGCCCGTCGGTGGAGAGGCTGACCTCGCCGCCCATCCGTTGCAGCAGCGAGCGGAGCTGCTCGACCGGCTGCCCGCTGCTGCGCGGCCAACCCTGCAGGGTCACCTCGCCGCCGGTGACGAGTGCCGCGGCGAAGAACGGCACGGCGCCGGAGAGGTCGGGCTCGATGTCCCAGCCGCGCCCGGAGAGCGGGCCGGGCTCGACGGCCCAGACGTCGGGGGTGCTGTCGTCGACCGCTGCGCCGGCGGCCCGCAGCATCCGCACCGTCATCCGAAGGTGCGGCGCGGAGGGCACCGGCGGCCCGACGTGGCGTACGACGACACCCCGGTCGAAGCGCGGAGCGGCGAGCAGCAGCCCGGAGACGAGCTGGCTGGAGGCGGACGCGTCGATCACCACCTCGCCCCCGGTGACCCGGCCGGTGCCGAGCACGGTCAGCGGGAGGCTGCCGGTGCCGGTGACGTCGATCCGGACGCCGAGCGAGCGCAGCGCGCCGACGAGCGGGCCGAGCGGCCGGGTGCGGACGTACGGGTCGCCGTCGAAGGTGACCTGCCCGTCGGCCAGGCCCGCCACCGGCGGCACGAAACGCATCACGGTGCCGGCCAGCCCCACGTCGACGTGGGCGGGCCCGACCAGCGGGTGCGGTCGGATCAGCCAGCGCTCGTCGTCACTTATCGACACGTGCGCGCCCATCGCCCGCAGGCCCGCGGCCATCAACTCGGTGTCGCGGGCGCGCAGTGGCCGGGCCAGCGTCGACGGGCCGGCGGCAAGCGCGCTGAGCACCAGGGCCCGGGCGGTCATCGATTTGGAACCGGGCAGGCGCAGCGTCGCCGCCACCGGGTCGGATGCGGTCGGTGCGGTCCACGGCTGCGGCGGCCGGGTCGCGGTCAGGTTCCCCACGGTTACATTCTGCCGTGTCGGCGGGTGGGTGGCGGCGTCCGGCGTTCGTACTCCCGGTTGGCGGGACAGCCGACGGGGCCTCCGACGCGTTAGCGTGTGCCCCATGTGCGGCAGGTACGCGACGACCCGGAGTTCCGGCGAGCTGAGCGCGCTGTTCGAGTCGTCCGACGACTCCGACGGCCTGGTCCGCACGGACCACAACGTCGCGCCGACCGACCCGGTGCCGCTGGTCCGGGTCAGCCCGGAGGGGCACCGCAGCCTCTGTGTCGGTCGGTGGGGGCTGTTGCCGCACTGGTCCCGGTCCGCCTCGGGGGCGGCCCGCATGATCAATGCGCGGGCCGAGACGGTGGCCACCAGTCGGGCGTACGCCGGCTCCTTCGCCCGTCGCCGCTGTCTGGTGCCGGCCGACGGCTGGTACGAGTGGGTCCGGCTGCCCGACGGCGGCCGGCAGGCGTACTTCATGACCCCCCGGGACGGCTCGGTCCTCGCCCTGGCCGGCATCTGGGCGGTCTGGGAGTCTGCGGCCGAGACCCGGCTGACGTTCAGCGTGTTGACCACCGCGGCGCTCGGCGACCTGACCGAGGTGCACGACCGGATGCCGGTGCTGCTGCCACCCGAGCGTTGGTCGTCGTGGCTCGCGCCCACCGACGAGCCGGAGCGGCTGCTCACCGCGGCGTCAGCGGAGCAGTTGGCGGGGTTGGAGATCCGCCCGGTGGGTGCGGCGGTGGGCGACGTTCGCAACGACGGCCCGCACCTGACCGCGCGGGTGGCGGTGGCGCCGACGGTGACTCCGCAGGAGTTGACGCTGTTCTGACGTCGCCCTGCATTGTCGGTCACCGATTTGCCAGGATTACGCGCGATTCGTCTCCTGGCTGTTCAGTCATGTTCCCGGCAGACCCTTGTCCCGGCGTCGCGAAGTGCGATAGAACACAGCGCCGGTAGTGGCTGCTGTTCCGCACGGGGCGGACGGCGTGCACAGATCTTGCCGGTCCCACGGGGGAGGTGGGTGGATGACAAGGGCACGTATGCCGCGCCCGCACGAGGTGGCAGCGGCGCGGCGAGATCCGCGACTGCTGCGGGCAGTGCGAGACCGGCAACAGGACGACGCGTGGCGCACCAGGGGCACCTGCCAGAGCGTCGATCCGGAGACATTCTTTCCGGCACCGAACGAGCCGGCGGACGCCGCCGTCGCGCTGTGCCGCAGTTGCGACGTGCAGGGGTCCTGCCTGGCCTGGGCCCTCGACGTCGGCGACTGTCACGGCGTGTGGGGCGGCACCACGCCACGGGAGAGACGGGCGATGCTCGTCGCCTGGCGTGGCGAGGTCGACCCCGATCCGGACGCCATCGACGACCCCGGTCCGCCGGTGCGCGATCGTCTGCTCGCCCTGGTCCCGCTGAGCTGATCGGCGGTCGGGTTCGCACCCGCGGCCCGCTCGGCGACGCAGAATAGGCCGGTGCCAGTCAGCAACGAGATCGACACCCCGCGCGGTCTGGCGCGGGTGGACACCGACCTGCCGGGCCGTCCGGCCACCGCCCTGCTCGTCCTCGGGCATGGTGCGGGCGGCAGCGTCGACGCGCCGGACCTGCTCGCGGTTCGGGACGCGGCGGTCGCGGCCGGCCTGGCGGTGGTTCGGGTGACCCAGCCCTACCGGGTCGCCGGTCGACGTGCGCCGGCCCCGGCAGGTCACCTCGACGAAGCCTGGGTGGCGGTGCTCGCCGCGCTGCGGGAGCGGTACGCCGACGTTACGACGGTGGTGGTGGGCGGGCGTTCAAGTGGTGCCCGGGTGGCGTGCCGGACGGCCCGTGCGGTGGGCGCGGTGGGTGTGGTCGCGTTGGCCTTTCCGCTGCACCCGCCGGGCCGTCCGGAGCGCTCACGGGCCGCCGAACTGGACACCGGCCTGCCGACACTCGTCGTCAACGGCGACCGGGACCCGTTCGGGATGCCCGAGCCGGGGGCGGCCGTGCAGGTGGTGAGCCGCGCCGGTGAGACGCACGATCTGCGCCGGGACCCGCCCGGCACCGCCGCTGCGGTGCGCGACTGGCTGCACGCCCAGGGTTGGGCGGACAACTGACCGGCTCGCCGGTGGGACCGTTTCCAGCGCGGGCACGGGTCGTTGCATCCGATGGTGCCGCCGGCCCGATCAGGGCCGGTGACACCAGTCCTCCCAGGCCCTTCCTGGTCCCAGCGCCGGCCGCCGTCGGGGCCGGGACCAGGAACGGGAGAGCCGGCCGGAATGCCCCACTGGTCATCTCGCGTTACAACCCCCGGACGACTTTTCTGCGAGGGGGGTGACCGGTGCCAACCGAGACACGAAGCCTGGAACGGGACGAACGGGACGCCCGGCAGCTGAAGCGGCTGCTGGATGGCCCGGAGTGGCCCGCTACGGCGGGACCGGGCGGGGTGGGTGCGGTGAGCACGGGCACACCGGCCGGAAGTGAATCTGCGGGCAGGTCCGTGCGCGTATCCTCGGCGGGAAAGCATCCGACGCGAGGGGATGTGCGGTTGACCACCGAGAAGACGGACGAGCGCAGGGCCCGATTCGAACGGGACGCGATGCCATTCGTCGATCAGCTCTACGCTGCTGGGCTGCGGATGACACGCAACCCGGCGGATGCCGAGGACCTGGTCCAGGAGACCTACCTGAAGGCGTACGCGGCCTTCCACCAGTTCGAGCAGGGCACGAACCTGAAGGCCTGGCTGTATCGGATCCTGACCAACACCTACATCAACTCCTACCGCAAGCGGCAGCGCCAACCGATCCAGGCGCCCACGGAGGAGATCACCGACTGGCAGTTGGCCGAGGCCGAGTCGCACACCTCGAGCGGGCTGCGCTCCGCCGAGACGGAGGCACTGGACCGGCTTCCGGACAGTGACGTCAAGGAGGCCCTCCAGCAGTTGCCGGAGGAGTTCCGCCTGGCCGTCTACCTCACCGACGTCGAGGGCTTCTCCTACAAGGAGGTCGCCGACATCATGGGCACACCGATCGGCACCGTCATGTCGCGTCTGCACCGGGGCCGTCGTAATCTGCGCAAGCTGCTCGAGCGCTACGCGGGGGAGCGGGGCTTCAGTGCGGCCCGCTCGTCGAAGGGCTCGACCGCCGCTGCCGGCCGGGAGGTGTGACGTGAGCTGTGGGGAGCCGCACGAGACGGACTGCCGCGAAGTGCTCGCGGAGGTGTATCTCTACCTGGATCTGGAGTGCGCCGACGAGCGCCGCTCACTGATCCGGCACCACCTGGACGAGTGCGGGCCGTGTCTGCGCGAGTACGGGCTGGAGCAGGAGGTGCGGGCGCTGGTGGCGCGTTGCTGTGGCAACGAGACCGCGCCGGACGAGCTGCGCGAGCGGCTGCGGGTCAAGCTCACCGAGCTGGTGGTCTTCGAGACCAGCGACTCCCGTGAGCTGGCCGACTGAGCGGCTGAGCTGGCCGACTGCGCGTCGGCGTGAGCTGGCAAGACCGGTGGCCCGGGTCGATGTCGACCCGGGCCACCGGCGTACCCGGCCTCGGCCGGCTGAGCGGCGACGGGCCGCCGGCCCGTCGATCCGGTCAGGAGTTGGGACGCTTGCCGTGGTTCGCGGCGCTCTTCTTACGAGCCTTCTTCTTCCGGGACTTCTTCGCCATGCTGACCTCCTCGTGATGGGTCGGATCCGTCCTGCGCGCGACCTCGGCGCCGATGCAGCCACCGGTGGTCCGGCGTCGGGTCCGACCCGCTGATGGTAGTGCGGTCGGCACCCGTGGCCTTCCCCAGGGCGGGCCTGCCATCCCGGCTGTGCCGCTGCGCACCCATCGCCCGTCGACCCATGATTGGATACATCGGCAGGCACGTCGCGAAGAGGGAGGGCCTGGACATGGCCGAGGAGATCCGCGCCGAGATGGTGGCCAACGTCTGGAAGGTCGTCGCCACGGCCGGTGACACGGTGGCCGAGGGTGACACCCTGGTGATCCTCGAGTCGATGAAGATGGAGATCCCGGTCATCGCCGAGTCCGATGGCGTGCTCCAGCAGCTCGCCGTGCACGAGGGCGATGTCGTGCAGGACGGTGACCTGATCGCGGTGATCGCTTGACCGGCTTACGGGTCCGGCTGGCCGAGCCGGTCGACTTCCCGGCGGTCGCCCGGCTGACGGTGGCCGCGTACGAGGCGGACGGTCAGCTCAAGGGCGAACACGGGTACGGCGAGGTGCTTGCCGACGTGTCGACCCGAGCCGCCAGTGGCGCGGTGCTGGTCGCGGTCGACGAGGTGACCGAGGCGGTCCTCGGTTCGGTCACGTTCGTGCTGCCGGGCACCCCGTACGCCGAGCTGTCCGGGCCGGGTGAGGCGGAGTTCCGGATGCTCGCGGTCGACCCCGGCGCCCAGGGGCGGGGCGTTGGCGCCACGCTTGTCGAGGCGTGTGTCGACCGGGCCACCGGGTTGGGCTGCACGGCGGTGGTGATCTGCGTCCGGGCCGGGATGGCCGATCCGGCGCATCGGCTCTACTCGCGGCGCGGGTTCGTCCGCGCGCCGGAGAAGGACTGGTCGCCGGCGGCGGGGGTCGACCTGCTCGGCCTGCGGCTGGAGCTGACGCACGGCTGAAACGCGCCGTCAGCCTGCCGTTGCGGGCTCAGCTCTCCTCGTCGGGCACCCCGATGGCGGCGAGCAACTCGTCTGCCACCTCAAGGGCGATCTTGCGGCGTTCGTCGTCGCTGATGTGCGGTGCGCGCAGCGCGAACCAGCTGCCGTGCACCGCGAACAGGGACAGGGTGGCGCGCAGTTGGGCTCTGGGGGAGTCGTCGCCCCGGCAGAGCGCGTCAGCGAGCGTCATCATCCGGCCGCGCATCTGCTGGCCGGCGACGAGACTCTTCAGCACCGTCTGGTTCTGCTCGAAGAAGCGCATCACCGAGGGCATCTCGCCGCCGAACATCGTCTCGGCGTAGCGGGCGACCAGCTCGCGCCGGGTGTCCAGGGTCGCGGGCCGCGACTCGGCCCAGGCGGTCAGCGCGTCGATCTGCTCCAGCCGGTCCTCGACGAAGCTGGCGACGATGTCGTCCTTGCTCTTGAAGTGGTAGTAGAGCGCGGCCTTGGTGACGTTGAGGCGCTCGGCGATCTCCCGGAGCGAGGTCTTCTCGTAACCCTGCTCGGTGAAGAGTTCGAGCGCGACGGCCTTGATCCGTTCCCGCGTTCCGCCGCCTGTGCTCTCGCTCACCCACACCCTCCAAATGGCTTGACCGGTTGCTCGTACCCAACTTACCGTGCGGCTAGTAAGGTGACTAGCCGGGCGGCAAGTAAGTACGACAATCCTCGGGGGGAGCTTACCCATGACTCAAACACCACAGGCCGGCACGCGACCCAACAACATACGGGTGGTGCTGTTCGGTCTGATGATCGCGATGATGCTCGCGATGCTCGACAACATGATCGTCAGCACGGCGCTACCGCGGATCGTGAACGAGTTCGGCGGCCTCAACCACTTCACCTGGGTGGTCACCGCGTACGTGCTGGGCACCACCGTCTCCACCCCCATCTGGGGCAAGCTCGGAGACCTCTACGGCCGTAAGTCGGTCTTCCTGACCTCGGTCGTCGTCTTCCTCGTCGGCTCGGCCCTCTGCGGCATGGCCGGCTCCGGCATGCTCGGTGGCCCGGAGGACGGCATGGTCCAGCTCATCGCCTTCCGGGCCGTGCAGGGCCTCGGCGCCGGTGGCCTCATGGTCGGCGTGATGGCGATCATCGGTGACCTGGTCCCGCCCCGCGAGCGTGGGCGCTACCAGGGCATGATCGCCGGCATCATGGCCATCGCCATGGTCGCCGGACCGCTTGTCGGTGGCTTCATCACCGACCACCTCTCCTGGCGCTGGGCGTTCTACGTGAACCTGCCGCTTGGCGGTGTCGCGCTGCTCGTGCTGATCACCACCATGCACCTGCCGAAGTACCGCACCGAGCACCGGATCGACTGGCTCGGCGCCGGGCTGCTCTCGATCGGCATCACCGCGATCGTGCTCGTCACCACCTGGGGCGGCAACGAGTACGACTGGACGTCCCCGCAGATCTTCGGCCTGGCCGTGCTGGCTGTCGTCGCGTTGGTGGCGTTCGGCCTCGTGGAGCGCCGGGTGCAGGAGCCGATCCTGCCGTTGGGGCTCTTCGCCAACCGCAACTTCGCGTTGATCTCGGTGATCGGCTTCCTGCTCGGCTTCGCGATGTTCGGCGCGATGAACTTCCTGCCGCTGTACCAGCAGACCGTGCAGGGCGCGTCGGCGACAAACAGTGGTCTGCTGCTGCTGCCCCTGATGTTCGGCATGCTCGTCGTCTCGCTCGTCGTCGGCCGGGCGATCACCAAGAACGGCAGGTACCGGGCGTACCCGATCATCGGTGGTGTGGTGATGGCCGGCGGCATGGTGCTGCTGTCCATGCTCGACACCAACACCAGCAAGCTGACGTCGTCGCTCTACATGGTGGTGCTCGGCGTCGGCATGGGCTTCCTCATGCAGACGTCGATGCTGATCGCGCAGAACAGCGTCGAGCAGAAGGACCTCGGCGCGGCCAGCGGTGCGGCGACGTTCTTCCGGTCCATCGGCGGATCGTTCGGCATCTCGTTGTTCGGCGCGATCTTCGCCAACCGGCTGGCCAACTCCGAGGGCGGCCGGGCCTTCGGCGGCGATTCCGGCGGCGGCGGGGTCGATCTGGACAAGCTCAAGGAGCTGCCCGCGCAGGCGCGCGAGTTGGTGCTCGGTGGTCTCGCCGACGCGATCTCGCACGTCTTCCTCTGGGCGGTGCTGTTCACGGTCGTGATCCCGGTGCTTGCCTGGTTCATCAAGGAGATCCCGCTGCGCACCGCGAACGAGGCACCGCCGCAGGCCACCCCGGAGGAGGACGCCGAGGTCGCCCTCGGCAAGGCCCCCGTCGGGTAAACCCACCTTCCCCCCGCGATCTTGCACTTTGTGCGGGTGCACAAGCCCTGTTTGCGACAAAGCGCCAACAGTAAGTGCAAGATCGCGGGGGAAGGGGTGGGGCGGGGCGGGTCAGCTGCGGCGGTTCAGGCGTTGCCAGAGGCGGCGCAGCGGGTTGCGGGGGCTGGGAAGCCTGGGTTTGTGGGCGTTCAGCAGCTCGGTGGCCAGCGTGGCCGTCGCCGGGTCCAACTGCGGAGCGGCGAGCGCCAGGTGCGCCAGCGAGACAGCGATCGGAACCGGTCGGGTCCGTGCCACGGCAGCCGCGTCGGCAAGCCGCTCCGCCACCACCCGGGCCACGTCCGGGCGCACCGCGGGATCCACCCAGGCGGCCGTGACCAGGGCGAACAGCGCCGCCTCGGTGACCCAGTCCTCGACGCCCCAGATCAGATCGAGCAGCACCCGGCGTCGGGTCGAGCCCTCCCACGGCTCGTCGGTGCGGTGGTGCAGCAGCCCGAGACAGGCCCACACCTGCACACCACGGACCCACACCGACGGGTCGTGGGCCGCCAACAGTCGACCCACCGCGTTGGCCGGCGCCGGTGGCGGATGCACAAGCAGGCCGAGCAGGTCGGCCAGGTCGAGCCCGGCCAACCCGACCGCCGCGTCGTACGCCGCCGGTGGGTGCGCCCACGCCGGGTGGGCGACCTGCCCGATCCGTTCGACGGCCGCCGCCGAGGGTGCCGCCAGCGCGGGCGTGGGGACGGCGTCCACGTAGTGCCACAATCGCTGAGCGGACGCCCGTCGGGGCTCGCGCGGGTCGGGCTCAGGTGCGCCGACGACCTCGATCCGCAGCCCGGGAGCGGTGGAGATCGCTGTCCCGACCGCGCTCGGCGGGGCGGCGGCGGGTAGGCGTACCTCGGCGCCCAGGCCGTTGTCGTCATCGGCCACCGCCTGGCGCATCGCGTCGAGCAGGGGCCCGCCGGCCGGGGTGAGCTGGCCCAGCCAGGGCCGCCCCCGGCAGCACTGGGCCAGGTCGCCGTGCTCGTGGCTGTCGTCCGGGTGGTCGCGCACGAAGTCGGCGAGCGCGACCAGGTGGGCGAGGTCGCCGTCGCGGAGGTGCCGTAGCCGGTGCGCGGTGTGCACCGCGCAGTCGAACGACGGGTCACGCGCCAGCGCCCGCTCGGTCCACTCCAACGCCTCGTCCAGCCGGCCGATCTCGGCCAGGGTGCCGGCGATGTCCGCGTAGATCGCCAGGTCGTCGGGGTCCAGCTTGACGGCCCGACCGAGGGCCGCGAGGCCGTCGCGGGTCCGGCCCGAGCTGCGGTACGCGTACCCGAGCCACACCTCGCCCATCTTCGAGGGCTGCGCGCGTACCCCCCGGGTGGCCCAGCGGACCGCCAGCTCGACCTCGCCGAGGCGCCGAGCCAGCGCGGACGCCGCGCCCAGCAGCAGGCCGTGGTCGGGGTGCACGGTGGCCGCGTTGCGGGCGAGCGTCAGGTACGGGGTCAGCGGGGCCCGGCCGACCCTCGGCACCGGGTCGGGCAGCGCGGCACACACCTGCATGAGGACGCGGGCGACGTGCTCCGGGTCCAGTCGTTCGGCCAGCTCGGGTGCGGTGACCCAGGGCACGCCGGCCCACTCGGTGCTGGGCGCGTACGCGGTCGCCGCGGCCAGCAGTTCCAGCCCTTCGGCGGGGCGGCCGGCGGTGGCCAGCAGGTGGGCGCGGGCGACGACCGCACCGACGAAGGTGTGGTGGTTGAGGGGGAAGAGGTCGAGGCCCCCACCGTTCGTCGCGGCGAGCCGGGCCAGCGCCTCGTGCACCTCGGGGAGGGTGGGAGCCTGCGCCAGGGCCCCGGCGAGGTGGCCGGCGGCGTGGTGCAGGTCGCCCTCGTCGAGGGCCAGCCGGGCCAGCGCCAGCTCCTCCGTCGCGGAGAGCGCGGGGTCGTCCGTTCCCTCGGGCACGTCGTCCTCTCGTCCGGGCTAGACCGGGTACATCGGGGAAAGCGTAGTTGATATTGAGATCAACTGGTGATCACCTGCGCAGTCCTGCTCGTTAGATTGCTGAGACACGCTTAAAAGTGCAAGACTGAGCAAGAATCGCGCGGCAACCGCGCAGGGGGAGGGGTTTCCGTGACACGTGCAGGGGCTGGAATGGCCGCCGACATCGACGAGCAGCCGGCTGGCTACGCGCGCCTGCTCTCCGCCGCAAACGCCGCCGAGATCGCCCGGGTGGCGGCGGTCATCGCCGAACGTCGGCCGCGGCACGTGGTCTTCACCGCGCGGGGCACCTCCGATCACGCGGCGCTCTACGGGGCCTACCTGACCGAGATCCGGCTCGGCCTGCCCGCCGGGCTCGCCTCGCCAAGCGTCGTCACCCTGTTCGGTGGCCGGCCCGACCTGTCCGACGCGCTCGTCGTCGGAGTCAGCCAGAGTGGCGGCTCGCCCGACCTGGCCGAGGTGCTGCGCGCCGCCCGAGCATCCGGCGCGCTGACCCTCGCGGTGACCAACGCCCCCGACTCGCCCCTGGTCGACGTGGCCGAGCTGAGCGTCGACATCGCCGCCGGGCACGAGCGCGCGGTGGCCGCCACCAAGACGTACACCGCCGAGTTGCTCGCCCTGCTGATGCTCGTGGAGGGGATCCGGGCCGGCGACGGTGTGCTGCCGAAGGCCGAACGGGAGGCGCTCGACATGCTGCCCGAGCTGGCCACCCGCACCCTGGCCGACGGCACCCCGGCCCAGCTCGCGCCCCGCTACCGCTTCGCCCGTCAGCTCGTCACCACCGGCCGGGGGTACGCGTACCCGACCGCACGGGAGGCCGCGCTCAAGCTGATGGAGACGTCGTACCTGCCGGCGCTCGCCTTCTCCGGGGCCGACCTCCTGCACGGTCCGCTCGCGATGACCGACCCGGAGGTCCCGGTGCTGGCCGTGGTCGGCTCCGGCCCCGGCGGGCGGTCGATGGGAGAGGTGCTGCCCCGCCTCGGTGAACGTCGCGCCGACGTCGTGGTGGTCGGCTCCGCCGACGTGCCGGGCGCCACCCGGCTGGCCGTCCCCGAGGTCGACGAGCGGTACGCACCGCTGCTGGACATCCTGCCGATGCAGCGGTTGGCCCTCGCCCTCGCCCTCACCCGAGGCGAGGACCCGGACGCGCCGCGCGGGTTGAAGAAGGTCACCGCGACGATGTGAGGCGCGGCGTGGCACCCTGGTCATCGTGTCCACGCTGCGCGACCTCGCCGAGGAGCACACCCATCTCCGTCCGGCCGACATCGACCACCTGCACCGGATCGCCGGCGACTGGCAACTGCTCTCCGATCTCTCCTTCGCTGACCTGCTGCTCTGGGTGCCCGTCGACGCCGACGGCACGTTCCTCTGCGTCGCCCAGGTTCGTCCGACCACCGCGCCGACCGCCTACCAGGACGACCAGGTGGGCCGGATCGTCGGCGGCTCGGAGGTCGCCCACCTCGGGGTGGCGTACTCCCAGGGCCGGATCTGGCGCGAGGGCGACCCGGTCTGGTACGGCGACGTACCGGCCCGGCACGAGGCGATCCCGGTCCGGCTGCGTACCGCCGAGGGGGAGGCCGGCGAGGTGATCGCCGTGGTGGGACGGGACACCAACCTGTCCACCGCGCGTACGCCCAGCCAACTGGAACTCAACTACCTCACCACGGCCGACGACCTGGCGCAGATGATCGCCGACGGCACCTTCCCGCCGCCGAGGCATCCCGGCGAGACCACCTCCGCGCCCCGGGTAGGTGACGGTCTGGTCCGGCTCGATGCCGGCGGCAAGGTCACCTACGCGAGCCCGAACGCGCAGTCCGCGTACCGCCGACTGGGGTACGCCTCCCACCTCGTGGGGGAGGACCTGGCCGCGCTGCACCGCCGGCTGGCCGGCGATCCGTTGGAGGGCACCGAGGCGGCGAACGGCATCCTGGCCGCGCTGCGTGGCGAGGGACCGCCGCGACGGGAGATCGACGCGCGGGGCGCCACGATGCTCACCCGGGCGCTGCCGTTGATGCCGGCCGGGGTGCCGATCGGAGCGCTGGTGCTGGTACGGGACATCACCGAGGTCCGCCGCCGGGACCGGGCCCTGATCACCAAGGACGCCACGATCCGGGAGATCCACCACCGGGTGAAGAACAACCTCCAGACGGTGGCCGCGCTGCTGCGTTTGCAGGCCCGCCGGGTGGCGATGCCGGAAGCGCGGGTCGCGCTCGAGGAGTCGGTCCGTCGGGTCGCCTCGATCGCCCTGGTGCACGAGACACTCTCGATGTCCAGCGACGAGGCGGTGGAGTTCGACGGCATCGTCGACCGGGTGGCCAGCGCGGCGACCGAGGTCGCGGCCACCGAGGTGAGCGTCGGCATGCGGCGGCGGGGCAGCTTCGGGGTGCTGCCGGCGGAGATCGCCACCTCACTGGTGATGGTCCTCAACGAGTTGCTGCTCAACGCCGTCGAGCACGGCTTCCCGCCGGCCGACGAGGCGGATGAGCTACCCGTGCCCGCGCCCTCCGGCATGGTGCCGGTCGCCGCTCCCGAGGTCGACCCGTCGTTGCGACCCGAGGTGGTGGTCTCGGCGCACCGGTTCCGCAAGATGCTGCACGTCTCGGTGACCGACAACGGGCGTGGCCTACCCGCCGACTTCGACGCCGAACGCGGCAGCCGGCTCGGCCTCCAGATCGTCCGAGCCCTGATCACCGGAGAGCTGCGCGGCACCATCGAACTGCGCGCCGGCGCCAACGGCGGCACCGAGGCCGTGCTTGCCGTCCCGCTGGCCCGCACCGCTCAGGACGGTCGCTCCCAACCCTGACCCGCCCTGCCGCCTCCGATGGGACGGGGTCCGCAGCGAGAGCGAATGTCGGGATGGGCGTGATGCCTCTCAGTCATCAGGATGACTGAGAGGCATCAGGCGCATCGAGGTGGGCGGGCCCGGTCGCCGGCCGGCACCCCGGGGTCGGGTCAGCGGTCGGGGCGGCTGGTCAGCAGGGCGACGGTCAGGCCGGGGCGCTGCCAGACCTGGGTGACGGTGAAGTCCGCACGCAGCGCGTCGCCCTTGGCATCGGGCACGGTGGCCAGGGGCTGGGCGTGTCGACCGGAGACGACGAGCCACACCCGTGTCGTACCGGCGAGGCACTGTGCCGGCTGCGGGCACTCGGCGGCCCACAGGTCGCCGCGACGCACCTCGTCCTCGGTGACCAGCACGTCGCGCGGCGGGTCGTCGAGGTGGTACTCGATGCCGAGGTCGAGAAAGAGCCAGCTGTGCCGGGGTGAGTAGACCACCGCGTCCCCCGGGCGCTGACCGTCGGCGATCACCCGCGCCGCCCCGGCGTAGTCCACCGGCGCGCTGCGCGGCCACTCGTGGGTCCGTCGCAGCGCGGCCTGGTCGGGTAGGCCGAGCAGGCCGGCCAGGACCACCACGACGAGGGCGGCCGGCGCGGCCACCGCGGCCAGCGCCGCGCCCGCCAGCAGGCACGCGAAGGGCACCACGAACACCAGGTATCGGGGCACCCACAGGGGTACCACGGTGCCGGCGACGAAGAGCAGCAGTACGGGCAGCAGCACCGCGCTGACCGGCAGCAGGGCGCGACGCCCGAGCCGGGCCGCGCCCAGCGCGGCGACCCCGACCAGCAGGCCACCGACCACACCGCTCTGGGTGACGCCGCCGGGCAGCGCGGTCAGGTCGTCCAATCGGGCCAAGTGCACCCAGTTCAACTGCCGGGACTGCTGGGTCCGGGCCTTGACCAGCAGCGGGCCGGCAAGCAGCGCGACCGGCACCACCGCGACCAGCCACCGCCACACCCGCCGGTCCCGTGCACCCGTGGGATCGGCCGCAGCCGGGCCGCGCCACCAGGCGATGACGACGACAAGTGCGTGGGCGGCGAGCAGGGTGAGCGCGATCAGGTGGATGAGCCCGAGGGCGGCGACGGCGGCGGCGTAACCGGCCCAACGGGCCCAGCTCGGGCGACGCAGCGCGGTCACCAGCAGCACCGTGGCGAGCACGGCGAGCATGGTGGCCAGCGCGTACGGGCGAGCCTCCTGCCCGTACCGGGAGGTGCCGGGGAGCACCGCGAACAGCAGCCCGGCGAAGAGACCGGCACGCCGGTCGGCGAGTTGGGCACCGAGCACGGCGAGCAGCCCGGCGGCCACGGTCATCGCGACCACCGCCGGTGCGCGCAGGGCGATCGTGGAGTCGCCGACGAGAGTGGTCCAGCCGTGCATGAGCAGGTAGTACGGCCCGGTGGCGGCGTCGATGGTGCCGGCCAGCCGGGCCAGGTCACCGGGCGACCGGGTGGCCGCGCTCCACGTCGCCAGCTCGTCGCGCCAGAGCTGGGCCGAGCCCAGCCCGGTCACTGTCACCACCAGGGTCACCAGCGCCGGGGGCAGCCAGACCGGCAGGCGGCGCAGGTTCTCCCACACCGCCCCGCCCGACCTCTCGGACAATTGCCCCACGGTCCGAGCCTGCCACGGCCACCCCCTCCATGGGCGTCAGCCGGCGACCGCGTCGCACCACCTCACCACGCTGCGGGACAACGGCCTGATCGCCGGCGTCCGACAGGGGCGGGTGGTGCGTTACGCCCGAACTGTCCTCGGTGACCAACTGGTTGGCTGAGCGCTGGCCCGTGATGTGGGATCCCGCACGCGGACATTGGCCGGCCCCCTTGGGGTGTGGCAGCATGGGCCCATGACCGCCGCAGTCGTCCGCCGCTTCGTGGCACGCCGCCACGTCGATTACGGCCGCGTGCGCAGCGCGATCTGTCCGGCCTACTGACGACGCCCGACCAATCCGTCTCGGGCGCGCTCCGCGCCGGCTGTCTGAAGACACCGTTGTCCCGCCCGCTCGCGCGGGCCGGCCGCCGCGCCCCGCGTATCCCGAGGCACAGCAGACAACGGAGGACGCCGCGATGGCGGTCAGCAGCATCCCGGCCCGTTCCGAGGACCCGACGGCTCGCCCGACCCGAGCGCCGCGCCGGCCACGGGGTGAGGGTCAGTGGGCGCTCGGCCACCGCGAGCCGCTCAACCCCAACGAGCGGATCAAGAAGGACGACGACCCGCTCAACGTCCGGGCCCGGATCGAGAACATCTACGCGCACCGCGGCTTCGCCTCCATCGACCCGCAGGACCTGCGGGGTCGGTTCCGCTGGTGGGGCCTCTACACCCAGCGCAAGGCGGGCATCGACGGCGGGCGCACCGCCGTGCTGGAGCCGCACGAGCTGGAGGACGAGTTCTTCATGCTCCGGGTCCGCATCGACGGCGGGCAGCTCAGCCTGGCCCAGCTTCGGGTGATCGCGGACATCTCCCGGGAGTTCGCCCGGGACACCGCCGACATCACCGACCGGCAGAACATCCAGTACCACTGGATCCGGGTCGAGGACATGCCGGAGATCTGGCGTCGACTGGAGTCGGTCGGCCTGCAGACCACCGAGGCGTGCGGTGACTGCCCGCGGATCGTGCTGGGCAGCCCGGTCGCCGGAGTGGCCCGCGACGAGCTGCTCGACCCGACCCCGGCGGTCGACGAGATCGTCTCCCGGTACGTCGGTGACAAGCAGTTCTCCAACCTGCCCCGCAAGTTCAAGACGTCGATCTCCTGGCTGGTGGACACCCCGTACGAGTCGAACGACATCGCCTTCCTCGGCGTCGACCACCCCGAGCACGGGCCCGGCTTCGACGTCTGGGTGGGCGGGGGTCTCTCCACCAACCCGATGCTCGCCAAGCGGCTGGGCGTCTGGGTGCCGCTGGCCGAGGTGCCCGACGTGTGGGCCGGGGTGGTCGGGATCTTCCGCGACTACGGCTACCGCCGGCTGCGTAACCGCGCGCGGTTGAAGTTCCTGGTGGCCGACTGGGGCGTGGAGCGCTTCCGCGAGGTACTGGAGAAGGAGTACCTCGGCCGCACGCTGCTCGACGGTCCGGCGCCGATCCTGCCGTCGAAGCCGGTCGACCACGTGGGCGTGCACGAGCAGGCCGACGGGCGGCACTACGTGGGCGCCGCCCCGGTGGTCGGGCGGGTGTCCGGCGCGCAGCTCAGCCAGCTGGCCGACGTGGTCGAGGCGCACGGCAGCGACCGGGTGCGGCTCACCCCGTACCAGAAGCTGCTGGTGCTCGACGTGCCGTCGGAGCGGACGGAGTCGCTCGTCGACGCGCTGCGCGGGATCGGCCTGGAGGCCCGGCCGTCCGCCTGGCGGCGCGGCACGATGGCGTGCACCGGCATCGAGTACTGCAAGCTCGCCATCGTCGAGACCAAGGCCCGCGGCGAGGAGCTGGTGGCCCGGCTGGAGCAGCGGCTGCGCGACTTCGACGCGGACATCTCGATCCACATCAACGGCTGCCCGAACGCGTGCGCCCGCACCCAGGTGGCCGACATCGGGCTCAAGGGTCAACTGGTGGTCGGCCCGGACGGCCGCCAGGTCGAGGGTTTCCAGGTGCACCTGGGCGGCGGGTTGGGCATGGCGCAGGGGCAGACCGCCGGGTTCGGTCGCAAGCTGCGCGGTCTGAAGACCACCGCCGAGGAGCTTCCGGAGTACGTGGAGCGGCTGGCCCTCCGCTACCTGGCCGGTCGGAGCGAGGGCGAGACGTTCGCCAACTGGGTGATCAGAGTCGACGAGGAGGAACTGCGGTGAGCAGCGAGAACCGAGCGGCACCCCTGTACTGCCCGTACTGCGGCGAGGAGGACCTGCGGCCGCACGAGGCGGGGCACGGCGCCTGGGAGTGCCACGCCTGCACCCGGGTCTTCTCGGTGAAGTTCACCGGGCTGCTCAGCCGGGCGGTGACCTCATGAGTCTCGTCTCGGCCGCGAACCTGCGCCTGGTCGGTCCGGGTGGCTCGACGCCGGCCGACCCGGCCCGGCGCAGCCCGGACGAGCTGCGGGTCCTGGCCGAGCGGGCAGCTCGGGACCTGGAGGGCGCACCGGCGTTGGAGATCGCCCGCTGGGCGGCGCAGACCTTCGGTGCGCGGTTCTGCGTGACCAGCTCGATGGCCGACGCCGTGCTGGCGCACCTGGTCTCCCGGGTGGCCCCCGGGGTGGACGTGGTCTTCCTCGACACCGGGCTGCACTTCCCCGAGACGCTGCGGGTCCGCGACGAGGTCGCCCGGACGCTGCCGGTGAACGTCAGGTCGATCCGGCCCCGACTCACCGTCGGCCAGCAGGACGGGCAGTACGGCCCCCGGCTGTTCAACAAGTCGCCGGACGACTGCTGCCAGCTGCGCAAGGTGGAGCCGTTGGAGCGGGCACTGACCGGGTACGACGCGTGGGCCGCCGGTCTGCGGCGGGACGAGTCGCCGAGCCGGGCCAACACTCCGGTGGTGACCTTCGACGCGCGCCGCGGCAAGGTCAAGGTCAACCCGATCGCGGCCTGGTCGCAGCAGGACGTGGACGCCTACATCGCCCGGTTCAACGTGCCGGTGAACGAACTGTTCAAGCAGGGGTACGGGTCGATCGGCTGCTGGCCGTGCACCCGCCGTACGAAGGCCGGCGAGGACGCGCGGGCCGGTCGGTGGGCCATGTTCGAGAAGACCGAGTGCGGTCTGCACGTCTGACCTCCCCGGCGACGACCCCGACCGGCCCATCGGTGGCCGGCGGGGCGGCCCCGGTGGTGCTTGTCGCGCACGGCAGTCGTGATCCACGAGCGGCCGATGCCACCCGGGCACTGGCGCGGGCGGTGTCGGCGGCCCGGCCGGGCACCCAGGTCCTGGCGAGTTGGTTGGACCACACCGAGCCGGGGCCGACCCAGGTGCTGCGTGACCTGGCGGAGGCCGGTCATCGCCGGGCGGTGCTGGTGCCGCTGCTGCTGACCGCCGCGTACCACAACCGGGTGGACATTCCGGCGGCGGTCGCCGAGGCGGCGCGGTCCGGGCCACCACTCGCGGTACGGGTGACGGACGTGCTCGGCCCGGCGGGCGACACCCCGGATGCCGCGCTGTTGGCCGGCCTGTCTCGCCGGCTGGGCGAGACGGGTCCGGGCCACTTCGACGCGTTGGTGCTCGCCGCCGCGGGCACCCGGGACGCGCGGGCACGTCGCTCGGTGGGTCGGGTCGCCGATGCGCTCGGTTCGCAGTTCGGGGTGCCGTGTCGGGTGGCGTACGCGTCGGCGGCGCCACCACTGGCCGGTGTGGCGGTGTCCCGGCTACGGGCGTCCGGCGCGCGGCGGGTCGCGGTGTCCGCGTACTTCCTGGCTCCGGGGTTGTTCCACGACGCGGTGGCGGACGCGGCCCGGGGGGCGGGTGCGGTGGCGGTGGCCGCGCCGTTGACCGACGCACCGGAGCTGGTCCAGTTGGTGCTGCGTCGGGTCGACGACCGCCCCGGGCCGGCGTCGACGGGCTGACCCGTGCCGGCCCGGTGATCCGGTGCCGGACAGCGGAACGCCCCGGCGGGCGAACCCACCGGGGCGTACAGCGTGTCGTTGGGGATCAGGCGGAGTGAGCGCGCAGCACCCGGAGACCGCCGCGCCGCTTCACGGCGCGCCGCTCCTCCTCGCTCATTCCGCCCCAGACGCCGGCGTCCTGACCAGACTCGAGTGCCCACTGGAGGCACTGGTCGGTCACGGAGCAGCGCCTGCAGACGGCCTTGGCCTGCTCGACCTGCAGGAGAGCAGGTCCAGACGTCCCGATCGGGAAGAACAGTTCCGGGTCCTCGTCGCGGCAGACACTATGGTGACGCCAGTCCATGGCGGCAACACTCCTCATTCTGGATGGGTGGCAACAATTGCTTGGTCGTGCTTTTCCTATATGCATCCGCAGTGCCGAGGTGACAGTTAGCGTTCGTCCATTCGGCAGTGCGTGAGCAGGCTGTCAGCGCCGGGGACCTGCTGGAACAGCTCAACCTGACGAGCATATCCAGCCAATGTCCCGGTAACTCAAGTTCGCTTGTGAATACTTTCACGAACAGTCGCGATGTCAAGGGTGACGCTCGGAAAAACTCCGGGCGGTGAGCAAGCCCACAACCCATTTGTCCGGATACCAGTGCTTTCCTGGTTACCCGCCGTGCCACAGTCGAGGATCAATATAGTACAGTCCGCGTGACATTGCTGACATTTCCGGCACCGTCCTCGGTGTGGCGGCGACTGTGTCGATCGGTTGTGGCCACCGCGTCGACCAAGGGCAGTACCCCGAGACCTAGCAGATTACTCTCAGTGCGGCCGGAACGGAGGTGAATCTGACTTTCTCCCGCTCGCCAAGATAGTCCCCGTCCAGCTGGAACGCCTGCGGCCGGCTGGAGACCAGCGTGAACTCCGCTGTGTCATGGAGTCGTAACACCTGACGACCGCGAGGATCAGGTTCCCGGGACAGGAACTGCGTCACCGTCCGTGTTGTGCTTGCCACCCGGAGCTGACGCAACGCCAGCACGTCGAGCCCGAGATCGAACGACGCCGCCGGGTTCGGGTTGACCTCCCGGTCGCCCAGGTACGTCCAGGGCGCCGTGTTCTGGATGATGACGGTGGCCAGCTCGGCCTCCGCCGGCTCGCCCGGACGTTCCAGGACGATCGCCGGGTGCCGCCGGTCCGAGGCGAAGAAGTACTGGTTCATGATCGACCGCAGGTAGAGCGACGGCGTGGACACCCGCCCCTTCCGTCGGGCCTGCTCCACCCGGTGGATCACCGCGGCGTCCAGGCCGAACCCGGCGCAGAAGGTGAAGTAGCGGTCGTCGGCGAGGCCCAGGCCCACCGTCCGGCTCCGGCCCAGCCGCAGCCCCTCCAGGATCATGCTCGTCGCCTCCGGCCACTCCCGGGGCAGACCCACCGCGCGGGCGAACACGTTCGTGGAGCCACCGGGGACGGTCGCCAGCGCGGGCAGTCGCTCGGCCATCGGGGCATTGCCGGTGCGAGCCGGCGGCTCGGCCGTCATCAGGCCGTTCACCACCTCGTTCACCGTGCCGTCGCCACCGAGGGTGACGACCAGGTCGACCCCCTCGGCGGCTGCCTCCCGGGCCAGCGCCACCGCGTGGCCGCGCCGACGGGTGTAGCGCACGCTGAGGTCAACTTCGCTGCGCAGCGCCCGGACAAGCACGTCCCGGCTGCGTTCGCTAGTGGTGGTGGCCTTCGGATTGACCACCAGGACGGCCCGCATGGGCGGCACTGTACCTTCCGGCAGCCCGGGTATCGTGGCGCGCGTGACCATCGACTCGGACCCGATCCCCGTCACGCTCCGCTGGGCGGCACGGCTGCTCTGGGCGGAAGCGGCCGTCGTCGGGCTGATCGCCGTCTGGCTGGTCTGGGCCGACCTCACCGCCACCCGCACCGACCTGCTGGCGGCGTTGCTGGTGACCGTGTTCGCGATCGGGGCGGCGGTGGCGCTCTGGGCGCTGGGCCGCGCGCTGTTGCGCCGTCAGGCGGGCGCACGGGCCCCCGCGATCGTGCTTCAGCTGATGCTGCTGCCGATCGGATGGTTCATGATCCAGGCTGGTCTGGGCTGGCTGGGCGTGCCGCTGATGGCGCTCGGCCTGGGCGTGGCCTGGCTGCTGGTCTGCCCTCCGACGACCCGCGCCCTCGGCTTCGAGTGACCGCGCCGGAGCGGCGGGCCGGTCAGTAGCCGCCGGAGCGGCGGGTGAGCAGCGCGATCGTGGCCCGACCGTCGGTCGACGTGGCGGACGCCGAGGTGGTCAACGCGGTGAGCACCTTCCAGGCGAAGGACGACTCGGCGGGCAGGGTGGCGCCGCGCACGGTCGGCACGGTCACCTCGACGGTCAGTGCGTCGTCGGTGACCGCGAAGCGGCACTCCAACTCGGCGTCGCGGGTGGCGATGGCGAGCAGCATGGCGCACGCCTCGTCGACGGCGATCCGCAGATCCTCGATCTCGTCGAGCGCGAACTGCAACCGGGCCGCGAGACCTGCGGTGGCGGTGCGAAGCACGCCGAGGTAGCCGCCGTCGGCGGGCACCGTGAGGTGCACCACGTCGTCGTCGGTCGCTGGCTGGCCAGTCAGTTGAGTCACGCCTCATCCCCCCGGTCGGGGACTCTACCCGGTCAGTCGCCCGTACGCGTGCCGGCGGTGGGGGCACGGTCGGCCAGCTCGCGGAGCGCGTCACCGCTGAGCCGGTAGGGAACCCACTCGTTCAGCTGCTCGGCGCCGATCGACGCGTAGAACCCGGCGGCCGGATTCCAGTTGATCATCCACCACTCCAGCCGCCGGTAACCGCGCCGTACGCAGATGTCGGCAAGGGCGGCGAGCAGCAGTCGACCGGCCCCGGTGCCCCGGGCTGCCGGCCGGACGTAGAGGTCCTCCAGGTGGATGCCGTGCACGCCGGCCCAGGTGGAGAAGTTGAGGAACCACAACGCGAAACCGACCGGCTCGTCGTGCTCGTCCACCGCCACGTGACCGAAGAGCGCCGGAGCGGGACCGTGGAGGGCCGCGCTCAACTGGTCGGTGGTGAGGTGGCACTGCTCCGGGGCGCGTTCGTACTCGGCCAACTCGTGCACCATGGCGACGACGGCCGGCACGTCCTCGGGACGTGCCGGCCGGATCGTCGGAATGACCGGAGAGGTCACGCCTTCTTGGTCTCCCAGAAGATCTTCGAGATCTCGTCGATCTTCGCGAGCAGCTTGTCGGCGGTGGCCGGGTCGAGGCTGCCCTTGACGCCACCGGCGCCGGCGAGCTTGGTGGCCTCGTTGAACAGGCTGTGCAGGTTCGGGTACTTCTCGAAGTGCGGCGGCTTGAAGTAGTCGGTCCAGAGCACCCACAGGTGGTGCTTGACCAGCTCGGCGCGCTGCTCCTTGATGATGACGGCGCGGGTGCGGAACTCCGGGTCGGTGTTCGACTGGTACTTCTCGCAGATCATTTTGACCGACTCGGCCTCGATCCGGGCCTGGGCCGGGTCGTAGACACCGCACGGCAGGTCGCAGTGAGCGCTCGCGGTGACGCGGGGCGCAAGGATGCGCGGAAGTCGCATCAGGATCCTCCATGGGAAGTTTGCGATGATCAAAGGCGACATTACTCCTGGGAATGCTCCCCGGACCGGGTGGAGGTGAAACCAATGGCCGCCGATCACCCGGCTGAGGTGCCCCGGTTGCGGAGGCCACTGGCCCCCGTTCTGGTGACCGGGCCGTCCATGGCGCCGACGCTGCGGCACGGCGACGCGGTGCTGGTACGCCCCGACGGCCGCCCGACCCGGGCCGGCGACGTGGTGGTGGCGGTCTTCCGGACCCGGCCCGATCTGCTGGTGGTCAAGCGTGCGGTCCGGCCGCAGGACGGCGGCTGGTGGCTGCGCGGCGACAACGACCTGATCACCGACGACTCCCGCGCCTACGGGGTGGCCGACGTGCACGGGCGGGTGGTGGCCCGCTACTGGCCGCGCCCCGGACGGGTGCCTCGACGCCAGTTATGACCCTGCTCACATCAGGGGCGTGGTGCCGACACTATGCTCGGAAAGTGCCCGGGTGACCCCCCGCACCGCGTGCCACCGCTCGCCGCCCACCTCGCGGCGGGCCCGGCCGCCTCACATCTGCGTCGACAGATCCTGGAGTCACCATGTCTTCGTCCACCGTGGACCCCGCTGATCCCGTCTTCCAACTGCACCGGGGCGGCAAGATGGCCGTCACCTCGACCGTGCCGCTCACCAGCCGGGAGGACCTCTCCCTGGCGTACACCCCGGGGGTGGCCCGGGTGTGCGAGGCGATCGCCGCCGACCCCGCCCTGGTGGACGACTACACCTGGGTGTCGCACACGGTCGCGGTGGTCACCGACGGCTCGGCGGTGCTCGGGTTGGGCAACATCGGCCCGCGGGCCGCGCTGCCGGTGATGGAGGGCAAGGCGGTGCTGTTCAAGCAGTTCGCCGGCGTGGACGCGGTGCCGGTGTGCCTGGACACCCAGGACGTGGACGAGATCGTCGCGGTGGTGCGGGCGCTGGCCCCCTCGTTCGGCGGGATCAACCTGGAGGACATCAGCGCACCGCGCTGCTTCGAGATCGAGCGTCGGCTCGACGAGGCGCTGGACATCCCGGTCTTCCACGACGACCAGCACGGCACGGCGATCGTGGTGCTCGCCGCCCTGCGCAACGCCGCGACGCTGCTCGACCGCAAGCTCGGTGACCTGCGGGTGACGGTCAGCGGGGCGGGCGCGGCGGGTGTGGCCGTGACGAAGATGCTGATCGCCGGGGGTGTCGACCCGGACCAGGTGGTGGTCTGCGACTCCAAGGGGATCATCGGCCGGCACCGCACCGAGCTGACCGGCACCAAGGCGGAGCTGGCGGCGAGCACCAACGCCGACGGCCGCCAGGGCGACATCACCGAGGCGCTGCGCGACGCGGACGTGCTGGTCGGGGTCTCCGGCGGGCAGATCCCCGAGGCGGCGGTGGCCGGCATGGCACCCGGTGGCATCGTGTTCGCGCTCGCGAACCCCACCCCCGAGGTGCACCCCGAGGTGGCCGCCCGACACGTCGCGGTGGTCGCCACCGGGCGCAGTGACCACCCCAACCAGATCAACAACGTGCTGGCCTTCCCCGGGGTGTTCCGCGGTGCGCTGGATGCCGGTGCCACCCGGATCACCGAGGCGATGAAGGTCGCCGCCGCCGACGCCATCGCCGGCGTCGTGGCCGAGTCGCTGACCGCCGAGGCGATCGTCCCGTCCCCGCTGGACCCGCGCGTCGCACCGGCCGTGGCCGAGGCGGTCGCCGAAGCCGCCCGGCGCGACGGCGTCGCCCGCCGGTAGCCGGTACGCGCCCCCGGGTCGCGCCCAGGCCCGGCCCGGGGCACGCTGGCCCGGCCCGGGGCACGCTGGCCCGGCCCGGGGCACGCTGGCCCGGCCGCACGCCTTCTTAACGAGCGCTCAGCTTGTTACCGTGCCGATCATGCGTGCTGCCTTTGCCTCCCGTTTCGACGACGCCGACCCGCTCGCCGCGCTCACCGTCGGCGAGCAGCCCGAGCCGACCCCGCCGGACGACGACTGGGTGACCGTGCAGGTGCGGGCCACCTCGCTCAACCACCACGACCTCTGGTCGCTGCGCGGCGTCGGCCTCACCGAGGCCCAACTGCCGATGACCCTCGGCTGCGACGCGGTCGGGTCGGACCCGGAAGGCCGCCCCGTGGTGGTGTACCCGGTGGTCGTCACTCCGGGAGACCCGCGCGGGGTCTCCATCCTCTCCGAGCACTTCTCCGGAACGCTCGCCGAGCGGGTGGTCGTACCCCGATCGAACCTGATCCCGCTGCCCGACGGCATGGCGGCGACCGACGCGGCGTGCCTGCCCACGGCCTGGCTGACCGCGTGGCGGATGCTGACCACCAAGGGCCGCGTCGCGGACGCCGACAGCGTCCTGGTCCAGGGCGCCGGCGGTGGCGTGGCCACCGCGGCCGTCGCGCTCGCCGTCGCGATGGGCAAACGGGTGTACGCGACCAGCCGCGACGCCGCCAAGCGCGACCGGATCTCGGCCCTCGGCGCCACCGCCTACGAGCCCGGCGCGCGGCTGCCGGAACGCGTCGACGTGGTGATCGAGACGGTCGGCGCCGCCACCTTCGACCACTCGCTGAAGTCGGCCGCGCCAATGGCCCGGATCGTGGTCTCCGGCGCGACCGCCGGCCACGAGCCCACCGTCAACCTGCGCCGGGTCTTCGCGATGCAGTTGGAGATCCTGGGTACCTCGATGGGCACGCCCGGTGAGCTGTACGAACTGCTGGAGTTCTGCTCCGAGAGCGAGGTGCGCCCGGTGGTGGACAGCGTCGTCCCGTTCAGCCGGGTCGAGGACGCCTTCGCACGCCTGCACTCCGGCGACGCCTTCGGCAAGGTCGTCATCGACCACGAGGCCTGACGCCCACCTGCGCTCGCCCCGCGCCGCGCCGCGATCCGCGCAAGATCCGCGGGGTGCGGGGTGCGCGGGATCAGAGGTGGTCGTCGAAGGTGGCGATGTCGCCGCGCGTGGCGTCGGTGGAGATGCGCTTCTTGGCGTCGGCGTCGCCGTAGAGCGACCAGCGCAGGAACTCGACAGACGTGTCCGAGACGACCCGCAGCGTCGCGCCGTCGCTGAGCAGCGCCCGCCCGTGGTCGCCCTTTGGCAGGCTCAGCATCGCCTTGGGCCAGGGCACCTTGTCGTAGGCGGCTTTGCCCGCCGCGTACTCGACCACCTCGTCCAGCTCACCGTGCACGAACAACTGCGGCGCGGCCGCGCCGGCGAACGCGGTGCCCACGCCGAGCGCCGTGCCCGCGAAGACCACGCCCGAGTCCAGCCGCTCGTCCCGGCTCGCGGTGAACAGGCCGATGGTGGTCACTCCGCCCGCCGAGTGCCCGGCGGCGGCCACCCGCTCGCCGTCCAACCGGCCGCGCAACGCGTCGCCGGCCTTGCCGTCGAGCGCCAACACCTGGTCCAGCGCGTACGACACGTCGGCTGGCTGGTTGAGCACATCGAGGACGTTGTTGTCCGCGCCCCGCGAGGTGTGCGGGAACGTCGGCGCGGCCACCACGAAACCGGCCGCCGCCCAGCGGGTCAGCAGCGTGGCGTAGTCGTCAGGTCGCCCACCCAGGCCGTGACTGAACATCACCACTGGGAACCGGCCGTCCGCCGCCGTCGCGGACCGCTTGGCCGCGCCGCCGGACTGCCCGGCCGCCGGGTACCAGAGCGTCGTCGGCAGCGCTCGGCCGTCCCGGTTCAGCTTGAGCTGGCGTACGCCGACCGCGAAGGCGCGCTGCGGGGCCTTGCCGGCGGGAACCTGCGGCGTCGGCGTGGCGGCGGTGTTGGGCTCGGCCGGCGGTGCCTGCTCGCTACGGCTCGGGCGGTTGTCCGCGGAGCAGCCGACCAGCCCGGCCATGAGGACGGCGCTGGCCAGCAGCGCGGGGGTGACGCGACGTGGCATGAATCCGATTGTGCCTCGCCCCGTGGACCCGCCCGGCGAACTTCGGCGCGGTGTGCCCGCCCGCTCACCCACAGTTCAGGGGGAGTGCCGGGTCGCCGGGACGAGGTCGCGCAGGCGGGCCAGGTCGTCGGCGTCCTTCGGACGGCGGGCGCGCTCCGGCATCCAGACCGGGTACATCTGCTTGAACTCGACCTGCGCCGCCACCGAGATGGTCGGCACGGTGAGCGGGCCGATCCGGCCGGGCGGGGCGTCCAACATGCCGGCGGGCAGCGGGGTGCCGGCCCACGGTCCGGAGCCCACGGTCGGCCCACCGGTGGCGTCCCGACCCAGGTAGGCGATGCTGACCTCCACGTCGCCGGCGAACAGGTCGAGTTGCAACTCCACCGGCAGGCGCGGGTCGGGCAGCCAGCCCCGGGCCAGCAACAGGTCGGCCAGCCGGTCGGCGTCGTCACGCCAGCAGTACCAGTCGACGTCGACGTGCGGGCGGCTCACCGCGCCGAGTTGGAAGTCCATCGCCCAACCGCCGCGCAGCCACACCGGGATGCCGTTCGCCCTTGCCACCTCGACCAGCTCGGCGATGCTCGCCAACTGCCGACCCGCGAGATCGTCCATCGGACGACCGTACCGGCCTCGACAGGGTCAGTGGGCCGGGCGGGACTCGTAGCGGGTCAGGGTGGGGGAGTGGGCGTCGGTGGGGAGCCGGTCAGCGGCGGCCCGGTCGCCGTAGAGGGTCCAGCGCAGGAAGTCGGTGGTGGTGGCGACGACCGGGGCGAAGCCCGGGTGGCCCGGCGTGAGGTACGCGCCGTGGTCCTGGCCGAGCAGACTGAGGAACGCGGCCGGTCCGGGGGTACGCGCGTACGCGGCCCGGCCGACCGTCACCGGCACCACCGGATCGGTCGTACCGTGCACGAAGAGCACCGGCGCGGACGGTCCGGCGAAGCTGCCCGGCAACCCGCCGCCAGCGATCACGATCCCGGCGCGCAGCCGGGCCGGGTGGCCCGCACTGAACATGCCGGACGTGGTGAAGCCGCCCGCCGAGTGCCCGGCGGCGGCGACCGAGGCGAGGTCGAGGTGCCCGGCGAGAGGATCGGTCCGGCTCCGGTCGAGCCTGCCCAGGTGCCGGATCAGCCGCCAGGCGTCGGCCGGTTGGTGGCGTACGTCTGCCCGGGTGAAGTGCGCGGCACCCTGCCTGGTGTGCGGGTACGCGGGTGCGGCCACCACGAAACCGGCGGCCGCCCAGCGGGTGGTCAGGCCGGCGTGCAGCTCCGGCAGGCTGCCCAACCCGTGGCTGTAGATCACCACCGGGAACCGCCCGGTCGCCACCTGATCGGCCGACGCCGGGAACCAGATCGTCACCGGCAGGGGGCGCGCCGAGCGCGGATCGAGGGTGAGCGTACGCACGCCGACGGCGTACGACCCCTCGGGCGCCCGACGCGTCGAGACCTGCGTGGTGGCCCCGCCCGCCACGGCCGGCGCACAGCCGGCCAGCAGCGCGCTCACCAGTACGGCCATCAGCCGGCCCGCCCCCATCGTTCCACGGTAGGTGCCCGGCCGGGCGTGGCGTCCCCGCCGTCCGGCTCGGGTGCAGCGCCACCCGGTCGGGTCACCTCCGCCGGGCGGGTCCACCCCTGGGACGCCGTGGGCCGGGGACTGTGCCGCGTGACCAGCTTCGCTAGGGTCACCGACATGCCTGAGAACTACACGGACCCCAGCGGCAACACCGAGGCGTTCCGCGCCTTCAACCAGACGCCTGAGGCTGGAGCGTCGACGGAGGCCCCGTCCCGACTGCCGCTCATCATCGGTGCGGCAGTGGTCGTCGTGGTGCTGGTGGCACTCGTCGCCTGGCTGGCGACCGGCTGACGTGATCGCCTGGTTGGCGACCGGCTGACGGATTCGCCTGGTTGGCGTATCGCTGAACGGGCTGCACCGACTCGCGCGCACCCTCGGGCCTCCCGGGGGTGCGCGCCCTGCGGTCAGGCCGCGCCGACGACGTCCCGGGTCTGCCGGGCGATCTCGCGTTCCTCGTCGGTGCGGATGACGCAGACGCTCACCTCGGCGCCGTCGGGCGAGATCAACCGGTCGCCGTCGCCGTCGTTGCGCGCGTCGTCGACGGTGATGCCGAGCCGGCCCAGGCCGGCCAGCACGGCGGCCCGCACCGGCGCGGCGTGCTCGCCGACCCCGGCGGTGAAGGTGACCGCGTCGACCCGGCCGAGCAGGGCGTAGTACGCCCCGACGTACTCGGTGATGCGCCGGCAGTACACGTCGAAGGCCAGCGCCGCAGCCGGGTCACCGGCCGCCCGCCGTTCCAGCACCTCGCGCATGTCGTTGACGCCGGTCAGCCCGAGCAGGCCGCTGCGGTGGTTGAGCAGGTCGTCGATGTCGTCCACGGACAGCCCGGCCTCCCGGCGCAGGTGGAAGATCACCGTCGGGTCCACGTCGCCGCTGCGGGTGCCCATCACCAGCCCCTCCAACGGGGACATGCCCATCGAGGTGGCGACGCTGCGACCGTTCGCCACCGCGCAGGCGCTGGCCCCGTTGCCCAGGTGCAGGGTGATCGTGTTGACCTGCTCGTACGGGCGACCCAGCAGTTCGGCGGTGCGCCGGGACACGTACGCGTGGGAGGTGCCGTGGAAGCCGTACCGCCGGATGTCGTACCGCTCGGCGGTGTCCCGGTCGATCGCGTACGTCGCGGCGGCCTCCGGCAGGGTGTGGTGGAAGGCGGTGTCGAAGACGGCGACCTGCGGCACGTCCGGCAGCGCCGCGCGGGCCACCTCGATGCCGGCCAGGTTGGCCGGGTTGTGCAGCGGGGCGAGCGGCACCAGGTCCTTGATCGCGGCCAGCACCGCGTCGTCGACGAGCACCGGCGCGCTGAAGGTCCGGCCACCGTGCACCACCCGGTGCCCGACCGCCGCCAGCCCGGTCAGGTCCAACCCGTCCAGGATCCGTCGGACCGCATCGGCGTGGTTCGCCGGGCCGCCACCGGGCTCACCGATCCGCTCGACGGTGCCGTGGTCGAGGGCCTGCTCACCGTCGTAGCGGCGCCACTTCACCGACGACGACCCGCAGTTGAGCACCAGCACGCGACTCACGACGCCTCCTCGGTGGCCGCCTGGATGGCGGTGATCGCCACCGTGTTGACGATGTCCGGCACTCCCGCGCCCCGGGACAGGTCGTTCACCGGCCGGCGTAGGCCCTGCATGACCGGGCCGACGGCGACCGCCCCGGCGGAGCGCTGCACCGCCTTGTACGTGTTGTTGCCGGTGTTCAGGTCCGGAAAGATGAAGACCGTGGCGTGGCCGGCGACCGGGCTGCCCGGCAACTTCGTCGCCGCCACCGCCGGGTCGATCGCCGCGTCGTACTGGATGGGTCCCTCGACCAGCAGGTCGGGCCGGCGCTCCCGGACGAGCGCGGTGGCCGCGGCGACCTTCTCCACGTCCGCGCCGGCGCCGGAGCTGCCGGTGGAGTACGACAGCATCGCCACCCGGGGTTCGATGCCGAACCGGGCGGCGGTGTCGGCCGACGAGATCGCGATGTCGGCGAGCTGAGCCGCGTCCGGGTCGCGGTTGACCGCGCAGTCGCCGTAGACGAGCACCCGGTCGGCGAGCAGCATGAAGAAGACGCTCGAGGCCACCGAGACGTCCGGCAGCGTACGGATGATCTCGAACGCCGGCCGGATGGTCGCGGCGGTGGTGTGCGTCGCTCCGGAGACCATGCCGTCGGCGCGGCCGGTGGCCACCATCAGGGTGCCGAAGTAGTTGGGTTGCGCGACGATGTCGTGCGCCAACTCGGCGGTCACGCCCCGGTGCGCGCGCAGCCGGGCGTACTCGTCGGCGAAGTCGTCACGCCACCCGCTGGTGACCGGGTCGACCACCTGCGCGTCGCCGAGGTCGATGCCCAGCTCACGGGTCCGCCGGGCGATGTCGTCCGGTCGACCGAGCAACGTCAGCTCGGCCACTCCCCGGCGCAGCAGGATCTCCGCCGCCCGCAGGATCCGCTCGTCGGAGCCCTCCGGCAGGACCAGGTGCCGGGGCTTCGAGCGGGCCCGGTCGATCAGCTCGTTCTCGAACATCAGCGGGGTGACCCGTGCCGACCGGCTGACCCGCAGCCGGCGGGCCAGGTCGTCGGTGTCCACGCAGCGCTCGAACGCGCCGAGCGCGGCCTCCACCTTGCGGGGATTGGCGGTGCTGGGTCGGCCTTCGATGCGACTGGACGCGGCCACCGTGTCGTAGCTGTCACTGGCGACGGAGAGCACCGCCAACCCGGTGTTGAGCCCTTCCACCAGCCGCATCACCCTGGGGTCGGGCTGTTCGCCGAGGGTGAGCACCAGCCCGGCCACCGAGACCTGCCCGGCGACGTGCGCGGCGCTCGCGGCGACGAGCAGGTCGGCTCGGTCCCCAGGGGTGATCACCAGGGCACCCTCGGTGAGGTGGCCCAGCACGGTCGGCACGTGCCCGGCGCCGACCACGAAATCGAGCACGTCGCGACCGAGCGCGGCGTCGTCCCCGGCCAGCAGGGTGGCGCCGAGCGCCGCCGCCACCTCGGCCACCGTCGGCGCCGACACGCTCGGCACCTCCGGGATGGCGTACGCGGGCACCGGCAGGTCGGGCAGCGTCATCGGCTCGGAGACCCGGTTGGCGATCACCGCGAGCACCGTCGCGCCCAGGTCGGCCAGATCGTGGTACGCCCCCCGCACGGCCGCCGCGACCGCTGCCGGCTCCTGCCCGAAGCCGTCCACCACCGGCACCACCACGCTGCCGAACTCGGTGGCCAGCCGGGCGTTGAAGGCCAGTTCCCTGGGGTGCGCCGGGTCGCCCGGCTCGTCGAAGTCGCTGCCCACCACGACCACCGCCGGGCACTGCCGTTCCACCGCCCGGTAGCGCTCCACGATTGTGGAGATCAGCTGCTCCCGGCGACCGTCGGCGACCAATGCCGTGGCTTCCGAGTAGCTCGCCCCGGCCAGCTCGGTGAGCGGCACCTCGACCCGGTACCGCTCACTGAGCAGGGCGAGGATCGGGTCCTGGCCGCTGGAGGCCACCAGTGGCCGAAAGACGCCGATCCGCCCGACCTGGCGAGACAGCAGCTCCGCCAACCCGAGGGCGATCGTCGACTTGCCCCCGCCAGACCCCACGCTGGTCAGATACACACTCCGAGCCACAACCCCACCCCCTGCCCGATGATCAAGAAGTTTGCGTCACGTCCGGCCCCCATGGTGACCGTAAGCTCTTGATCACCGTGGGTGGAACCGGATCAGGCGTCGTCGTCGTCGGGGTCGTCCAGGCGGGCCAGGTAGGTGGCCAGGCGTTCGATGGGGGTTTCGAAGTCGGGGTTGAGGTCGACGAAGTCGCGCAGGCGCTCGCCGAGCCACTCCAGGGTCACCTGTTCTTCGCCCCGGCGCTCGACCAGCTCCTCGATGCCACGGTCGGTGAAGTACATGGGTACGTCCTCGTGCTCGGCCCGGCTCGAACCGGGCGGTGGTGGGCGGGTGGTCGACCGGGCGACCGGACCGACGAGAGCCGGGGCAGGACCGTGGTGAAACGGCCCTGCCCCGGCTCTCGTGCTCGGGTCAGGTCACGGGCGGGGGAGAGCCGCCTCGATCAGCGCGTTCTGCTCGACCTCGTGGGTCTTGGCCGAGCCGACCGCCGGGGCGGCCGCGGCCGGGCGGGAGATCCGCCGCAGCCGAACGTCGGTGAGGTGCTCCAGCAGGTTGAGCGCGACGAACGACCAGGCGCCCTGGTTGGCCGGCTCCTCCTGCACCCAGGCGAAGTCCTCCGCGTTCGGGAACTGCGCCAGGGCGGCCCGGATCTCCTCGACCGGCAGCGGGTAGAGCTGCTCGAGCCGGAGGATCGCGGTGTCGGTGACGCCGCGCTCCTGCCGGGCCTGGAACAGGTCGTAGTAGACCTTGCCGGAGCAGAGCAGCACCCGCTTCACCGCCTCCGGTGCCGGGGCGGCCGTGTCGCGCAGCACCGGCTGGAAGGTGCCGGTGGTGAAGTCCTCCACCGACGAGACGCAGAGCTTGTGCCGCAGCAGCGACTTCGGCGTGAACACCACGAGCGGCTTGCGCTTGGGCGACAGGGCCTGGCGGCGCAGCAGGTGGAAGTAGTTCGCCGGGGTCGTCGGGATGGACACCCGCATGTTGTCCTCGGCGCACATCTGCAGGAACCGCTCCGGCCGGCCGGAGGTGTGGTCCGGGCCCTGACCCTCGTGGCCGTGCGGCAGCAGCAGGGTGACGGCGGAGCGCTGGCCCCACTTAACCTCACCGGACGAGATGAACTCGTCGATCACCGACTGGGCGCCGTTGACGAAGTCGCCGAACTGGGCCTCCCAGGCGACCAGGGCGTTGATGTTCTCCACCGAGTAGCCGTACTCGAAGCCCATCGCCGCGTACTCGCTGAGCAGTGAGTCGTGCACGAAGAACCGGGAGCGCTCGCCGTCGCCGGTGAGCGACTTCAGCGGCAGGTAGTCGTCGCCGGTGCGGGAGTCGACGACCGAGGCGTGCCGCTGGACGAAGGTGCCGCGACGCGAGTCCTGACCGGCGAGCCGGACGGTGACCCCGTCGTGCAGCAGCGACCCGAAGGCGATGATCTCGCCGTAGCCCCAGTCGATGTTGCCCTCGACGGACATCTTGGCCCGCCGGTCGAGCAGTTGCTGGATCCGCTTGTGCGGGGTGAAGCCCTCGGGCAGGTTGATGTGCGCCTCGCCGATGGCCTTGACCACCGACGCGTCGGTGGCGGTGTCGACCTGCGGCTCCGGCTCCTCCTCGCGGCGCGGCCGGTTGAGCTGGCGCGGGGCCGAGGCGGCGTCCCGGGTGGCCTTGAAGACCTTCTCCAGCTGCGCCTGGTAGTCGCGGAGCAGCTCCTCCGCGTCCTCCACGGTGATGTCGCCGCGACCGATCAGCTCCTCGGTGTAGAGCTTGCGGACCGAACGCTTCGAATCAATGATCTTGTACATCTGAGGGTTGGACATCGACGGGTCGTCGCCCTCGTTGTGCCCGCGCCGGCGGTAGCAGACCATGTCGATCACGACGTCCTTGTTGAACGTCTGCCGGTACTCGAAGGCCAGCCGGGCCACCCGGACCACGGCCTCCGGGTCGTCGCCGTTCACGTGGAAGATCGGCGCCTGGATCATCCGGGCCACGTCGGTGCTGTAGAGGCTGGACCTGCTGTATTCCGGGGCGGTGGTGAAGCCGACCTGGTTGTTGACCACCACGTGCACCGTGCCGCCGGTGCGGTAGCCACGCAGTTGCGACAGGTTGAGCGTCTCGGCGACCACGCCCTGCCCGGCGAAGGCGGCGTCACCGTGCACCGCCAGCGGCAGCACGGTGTAGCCCTCGAGCTTGAGGTCGATCCGGTCCTGCTTGGCCCGGACGATGCCCTCAAGCACCGGGTCGACGGCCTCCAGGTGCGACGGGTTGGCCACCACCGACACCTTGACCGCGTGCTCGCCGTCCGGGGTGGTGAACTTGCCGTTCTGGCCCAGGTGGTACTTCACGTCACCGGAGCCCTGCGTCGAGCGCGGGTCCAGGTGGCCCTCGAACTCCGAGAAGATCTTCTCGTACGGCTTGCCGACGATGTTCGCGAGCACGTTGAGCCGACCCCGGTGGGCCATGCCGATGACGACCTCGTCCAGCCCGTTCTCGGCGGAGGACTCCAGCACCTCACCGAGCAGCGGGATCAGCGACTCGCCGCCCTCGAGCGAGAAGCGCTTCTGGCCGACGTACTTGGTCTGCAGGAAGGTCTCGAACGCCTCGGCGGCGTTGAGCCGGTTGAGCACGTGCTTCTGCTCGTCGGCGGACGGCTTTTCGTACTTGCGCTCGATCCGTTCCTGGACCCAGCGCCGCTCCTCCGGGTCCTGGATGTGCATGTACTCGATGCCGACCCGGCGGCAGTACGAATCGCGCAGCACGCCCAGGATCTCGCGCAGCTTCATCCGCTGGCGGCCGGCGAAGCCGTTGACCGGGAACTCGCGGTCCAGGTCCCACAGGGTGAGCCCGTGCTGGAGGACGTCCAGGTCGGGGTGCTTGCGGATCTTGAATTCCAGCGGGTCGGTGTCGGCCATCAGGTGACCGCGCACCCGGTACGCGTGGATCAGCTCGTGCACCCGGGCGGTCTTGTTGATCTGACCCTCGGAGTTGACCGCGACGTCGCGCATCCAGCGCACCGGCTCGTACGGGATGCGCAGCGCGGTGAAGATCTGGTCGTAGAAGCCGTGCTCGCCCAGGATCAGCTCGTGCATCACCTTGAGGAACTCGCCGGACTGCGCGCCCTGGATGATCCGGTGGTCGTACGTGCTGGTCAGCGTGATGATCTTGCTGACCGCCAGCTCGGCGAGAGTTGCCTCGGACATCCCCTGGTAGGGGGCCGGGTACTCCATCGCGCCGACGCCGATGATCGCGCTCTGCCCCTGCATGAGCCGCGGCATCGAGTGCACCGTGCCGATGCCGCCCGGGTTGGTCAGCGAGATCGTGGTGCCGGAGTAGTCCTCCATGGTCAGCTCGTTGCGCCGCGCCCGCCGGACCACGTCCTCGTACGCCTGCCAGAACTGCCGGAAGTCCATCTGCTCGCAGCCCTTGATGGAGGGGACCACCAGGTTGCGGCTGCCGTCCGGCTTGGCCAGGTCGATCGCGATGCCGAGGTTGACGTGTGCCGGGCGGACCACCGCCGGCTTGCCGTTGGCCTCGGCGAAGGAGTTGTTCATCTCCGGGTGCTGCACCAGCGCGCGCACCATCGCGTAGCCGACCAGGTGGGTGAAGCTCACCTTGCCGCCCCGCCCACGGGCGAGGTGGTTGTTGATCACGATGCGGTTGTCGACGAGCAGCTTGGCCGGGACCGCGCGCACGCTGGTGGCGGTGGGCACGCTCAGCGAGGCGTCCATGTTCTGGACGATCTTCGCGGCGACGCCGCGCAGCGGCGTGGTCTGCGGACCGTCGGCGGTCGGCGCGGCGGCCTTGGCGGCCGGCTTGGCCGGGGCGGCCTTCTCCGGCGCGGCCTTCGGGGTGGCCGGCGCGGCGGGCTTGGCCGGCGCCGACGGGGCGGCGGCCGGCTTGCTCGCGGTCGCCGGCTTGGCCGGGGCGCTGGGCTGGGCGACCGCTGCGGCTGCCTCCGGCTGACCGTCCGGCTCGGGCGCGGCGGCCGGCTTGTTCGCCGACTCGGCGCCGCGCGGGGTTGCCGCGCCCGGTGCCGGCTTGTAGTCGGCGAAGAAGTCGTGCCAGGCCGAATCGACGCTCGATGGGTCAGCGAGGTAACGCTGGTACATCTCCTCGACGATCCACTCATTCGGGCCGAAACCCGCCAGTGGGTTCTCCTGCGAAGTCTGCTGGGTCGACACGGCCGGTAATCGCCTCTTTCACGCGGGTTTGTGTGGCACGCGGTGCGTCCGGCGCGCCCGATTAGGAACGCGGACCAGACGGTTCCCAGGCTACGCCGTACCGATCCCGCAGGCATTTCCGCCTCGGTCCCGTGGCCGGTTTCACAGAAGATGCCAGAAGTTCACAGACCGCTGCGCGCTCTCCCGACGCCTGCTAAGGGGAACCGGGGTGGCGGCCGCACGGCCGCCACCCCGGTGCCGATCAGGAGATGTCGCGCCGGCGCATCAGCAGGGTGCCGACCACGCCGGTCACCACCGCGTACCCGATGAGCACGGCCGCGCCGGCCCAGCGGGGCGGGTTGCCCGGGATGTCCGCCCCGGTGACCATCAGCGACGAGGCGAGCGACGGCACCAGCAGTTGCAGGTTGTTGATCCAGTCACCCCAGCGCTCGGCCAGGATGCTGATCACCACGATGGCGCCGATCGAGCCGCCCAGGTAGAGCAGGATGCCGGTCACCGTGGCGCCGATCTGGCTGCGGATCAGCACCCCGATGCCGACGCCGAAGACCGCCCAGAGCAGGTACGCGAGCAGGTTCAACCCGATCGCCCGCCAGGCGGCCTCGTTGCCCAGTTGGGATTCCACCCCGACCGCGTTCAGCACCGCCGAGCCGGCGACCAGGTTGAACACGGTCGTGACCAGCCAGAACAGCAGCGCCAGCACGCCCGCGGCAACCAGTTTGGCGGTCATCACGGCGGTGCGGTGCGGGTTGGTGAGGAACGTGGTGGTCACCGTCTGGTGGAAGAACTCGCTCGTCACCACGATGATGCCGAGCAGCATCACGATCAGCAGACCGAAGAACTGCCCGGTGGTGAAGAGGTTCGACGAGAGCGCGTCCGGGTGGGCCGCCGCCGTCAGGGTGTCCATCTGGTCGGGCGGCACGTCGCCGAGGTTCCCGCTGGTCAGGGTGTCGGCCTGCAGCCAGTTGATGAGCAGGGTGAGCGCCCACAGCGGCAGGCTGATCAGCGCGAAGATCCACCAGGTGTTCGTGGTGCGGATCTTGAGTAGCTCGGATCGGACGAGGTTCATCGGATGCCCGCCTTTCCGGCCGTCAGCTCCAGGAAGACCCGTTCCAGGTCGGGCCGTTCGGTGGTCAACTCGTGCAGCTCCACCCCGGCGGTCAGGGCGGCCCGGCCGATCGTCGGGGCGTCCACCCCGGCGACGAGCAGCACGCCGTGCTCGTCGGTCTCGATTGTCGCCGACTGCGCCTTCAGCGCCGCGGTCAGCGCCTCGGCCTGCGGGGTGCGCACCCGGACCCGGGCGCCCTGCGCCATCGACCCGAGCACCTGTTCGACCGGACCCTGCCGGACCAACTGCCCGGCCGCGATGATCACCACGTCGTCGGCGAGTAGCTGCATCTCCGACAGCAGGTGGCTGGAGACCAGCACGGTGCGGCCCTCGTGGGCGAGGTTCTTGAGGAACCCGCGCATCCACCGGATGCCCTCCGGGTCCAGGCCGTTGGCCGGCTCGTCGAGGATCAGCACGCGAGGGTCACCGAGCATCGCGGCGGCGATACCGAGGCGCTGCTTCATGCCCAGCGAGTAGCCCTTGAACTTGCGCTTCGCCGCCGGGCTCAGCCCGACCAGGGCCAACGCCTCGTCGGCCCGCTGCCTCGGCAGACCCGCGGCCGCGCAGATCACCCGCAGGTGGTTGATGCCGGTGCGGCCCTTGTGCGCGCTTGACGCCTCCAGCACCGCTCCGACCTGCCGCAGCGGGTCGGCGAGGTCGGCGTACCGCTGCCCGCTGATGGTGGCCGTGCCGGCGGTCGGCGTGACCAGGTTCAGCAGCATGCGCAGCGTGGTGGTCTTGCCGGCGCCGTTCGGGCCGAGGAAGCCGGTCACCCGCCCCGGCGCCACGGTGAAGGACAGGTTGTTCACCGCCCGCACGCTCTTGTACTGCTTCGTCAGACCGGACACCACGATCTGACCGTCGCTGGTGGGGCTTCGCTGCCCGTCAGTCATCGTTCTCCTCCCGTGGGGGGCGTCGAGTACGCCGTGGCACAGCGTGACGGGCCGTGGCAACAAGGTCAATCAGGCGCGGTCGCTACGTTCGCCTCCGTCGCGCGGTGGAGGGGGCTCATCCCTGCGGACTACGACCGGGATTCAGCGGGCGATCCAGGTCGCCCGGGCCGCGCCGAGCAGCACGCCGTCCGGGCCGTACAGGCTGGTGTGCACAAGCGCCTTGCGTCCATCGACACCCTGCAACGCCCCGGTCACCACGCACTCGTCGCCCGGCGCGGGCAGCGCGGTGACCACGGCGGCGATCCGGCCCAGCAGGTACGGGCGGCCCGGCGCGAGCACCGCCCAACCACCGGGGCAGTCCAGTGCCGCCCAGACCGTGGCCCCGCTGACCTGCTCGGGTGCGCGGAACGGCGCGGCGGTCCGCCCGTCCGGCAGTCGGCCCGGGAAGATCCGCAACCCGTCGGCCCGCTGCGGCCCGCAGACGTAACAGTCGGGGAACGGATGCTCGACCAGGCCGGGATAGCGGGCGGCGGCGGCCACCGCCGTGTCCAGGTCCACCGGGGGTACGACGGCGTCGACCACCCCGGCCGGGCGCACCTCGGCCACCAACTCGCCGGCCGGATCCCGGACCTCGCCGTCGAGCAGGGTCAGCTCGGTCTCCAGTGGTGGTGGCCGGCGCAGCGTCACCTCTACCGCCCCGCCACCGCCCGCCTCGGCGGCGAAGACCCCCGCGCTCCAGCCGCCGTTACCGGAGCCGGCCGGCCCGTTGTACTGGGATTCGATGCGCATCGTCGGCCTCCGGTGGGGCGTGCCGGCGTCGTCGCCGGGCCGTACCGCAGCCTCGCACGAGCGCGATGGGAGCCATCTGCCGGCCGGCGTTCATCCTGCCGACACCAGTGGTCCCCGTGAATGGCAACCGGGGCCCTTACACAGGTCCCATGGCCGTTCTGCATGCCGCTGACGCACCCCTGAAGACCAGCGGATACACCCTGCTGATCGCCGACGACCCCACCCAGGTCGCGGCCGCGCAACGCCTGCGCCACGAGGTGTTCGCCACCGAACTCGGCGCCACCCTCCTCTCCGGCGAGGTGGGGCTGGACGTGGACCCCTTCGACGCGTACTGCGACCACCTGATCGTCCGCGAGGACAGCACCGGCCAGGTGGTCGGCACCTACCGGCTGCTGCCGCCGGGGCGCACCACCCGGCGCTACGCCGAGGACGAGTTCGACCTGAGCCCGCTCGACCCGCTCCGCGGCGACCTGGTCGAGGCGGGTCGGTCCTGCGTGCACCCGGACCACCGCTCCGGCGCGGTGATCAACCTGATGTGGGCGGGCATCGTCCGCTACCTGCACCTGCGCGGCTCCCGCTGGCTCGGCGGCTGCGCGTCGGTGCCGGTGGCCGACGGTGGCCGGACGGTCGCCGAGGTCTGGACCCAGGCCCGGGACCGGCACCTGTCACCGCCGCCCCTGCGGGTCCGCCCACTACGGCCCTGGTTCACCGAGGCGGCCGCCGCCGGCCCGGTCACCACTGCCCCGGCCGGGCGGGTCGCGGTTCCGCCGCTGCTGCGGGGCTACCTCCGACTCGGCGCGTGGATCTGCGGTGAGCCGTCGTACGACAGCGACTTCGGGTGCGCGGACTTCTACGTCCTCTTCTCCCTGGACCGGATGAACCCGCGTTACCTGCGGCACTTCCTGGGCGGGGAGCAGCGGTGACCACCGTGCCGCGCGACCTGTGGCGGCCCGCCTCGGGCTGCGACGACGACTGCCTGCCGGCGGCCGACGAGGTGCCCACGGTGCCGGTGGCCCGCCGGGTGCTCCGGCTGGTCGCCGCGCTCGGCATGCTGCTGGCCGGGATCGTGGTGGCGCTGCTGGTGCCCGTACTTCCGGGTCGGGAGCGTCAGGCGCTCGTCAGCGGATGGGCGCGGGCCACCGCACGCGCCTTCGGCGTCCGCCTCGTGGTCCGGGGTCGGCTACCCCGGCGGCGGGCGCTGCTGGTCGCCAACCACGTCTCCTGGCTGGACATCCTCGCCGTGCTGGCGGTCGCGCCCACCCGGATGGTGGCCAAGAAGGAGATCCGCTCCTGGCCGATGGTCGGTCTGCTGGCCGCGGCGGCAGGCACGGTCTTCGTGGACCGCTCCCGGCCGCTGGCGCTGCCGAGGACCGTCGACCGGGTCGCCGACGCGCTGCGCGCCGGTCGGTCGGTGACGGTCTTTCCGGAGGGTACGACGTGGTGTGCCGGGGACGGCGCCACCGACTGCCGCCCGGGTGGGGGTTTCCGGCCCGCGACGTTTCAGGCGGCCATCGACGCGGGCAGCCCGGTGGTGCCGCTGCGGCTGACCTACCACTGTGCGGCGACCGGGTCCACCACCACGGCAGCCGCGTTCCTCGGTGCCGACACCCTGCTCCGCTCGATGGCGCGGGTGCTCATGGCCCGGGATCTGGTGGTCTCGGTGACGATCGCCGGGGCACTGCACCCGGCCCGTGACGCCGATCGGCGGTTGCTGGCCCGGGCCGCCGAGTCGGCCGTACACCTGTTGCCCACGGGTGGGGCGGCGCGGGCCCGGCTGCGGGCGGTGCCGACGGCGACCCCCGCCGTGCCTCTGCCGATGCCGGTCAGCGACCAGGAGTTGGACCTGGCAGCCTGAGCGCCCCCCGGCGCCGGGTGCCCGTGCCGGGTGCTCTTGCCCCGCGCCGGGTGCCCGCGCCTGGCGGGACCGCCGAGCAATATCCGCGCAACGTCGGGGATGTTGCTGCCTCCGGCTTGGTTGAGGCAGCAACAACAGGGATGTTGCGCGGATCTTGGTGCGTGGGCGCGGGTGGGGTCGCGACAGTCTTGTGATGTCGCGATGTATCGCGTTACATTCTCTCCTGATCGGCGTGCCTCCCGCGCGTCGTCGAGAGGGGGACGCCATGGCCGGATGGACAATCGAGAGCCCGCAGCGGCTCACCCTGGACGCTCCGGTCACCCGGCTGGACGTCCGACTGATCAGCGGGCGGCTCAACGTGGTCGCCGCCGACGGGCCCACCCGGATCGACGTCACCCAGGTCGACCGTCGGCCGGTCCTGATCGACCACACCGACGGGCGGCTCAGCATCCGCCAGGAGCGCGGTCGGGGCTGGTCGGACGTCCTGCGGTGGCTCCGGATGATCCACCGCTACCCCCGGGTGGACGTCTCCATCGCCGTGTCCGCCGACGTCCTCGCCGATCTGGGGCTGGTGGCCGGCTCGGTGGTCGCCTCCGGCCTGCGCCGGGACACCACGGTCCACGTCGTCGCCGGTCAGATCACCCTGATGGGGCTGCGCGGCAGCACCTCCGCGAAGCTCACCTCGGGGCCGGTGGAAGCCCTCGGTGTCCGCGGCGACCTCACCCTGGAGACGGTCTCCGGGGAGGTGATCCTCGCCGACAGCGCCGCCGACCGGGTGCGGGCGCAGACCGTCTCCGGGGCCATCACCTGCGACCTGGACAACCCCCGGCGCAGCGACATCGGCCTGACCACCATCTCGGGCAGCATCACCGTCCGGGTCCGGGCGGACAGCGACCTCGCCGTCCGGCTGAACACCGCCTCCGGCCGGATCACCAGCGGCTTTCCGCAGCTACGCACCTCGACGTTCCCGCTGCCGAGCAGCGAGGGGGTGCTCGGCAGCGGGGACGGTAAACTTTCGGCTTCCGCGACCTCGGGGAGCATCGCCCTGCTCGCCCGAACGGTCGACGACGACGGGGAGGGGCTGCGGTGACCACCGTGTTCAGCCACGGGCGGCTCCGGCTCTACCTGCTCAAGCTCCTCGACGACGGCCCGAAGCACGGCTACGAGCTGATCCGCCTCCTGGAGGACAGGTTCCTCGGGCTGTACGCGCCGAGCGCCGGCACCATCTACCCCCGCCTGCAACGGCTGGAGGCCGAGGGTCTGGTCAGCCACACCGCGGCCGGTGGCCGCAAGACGTACGACATCACCGACGCCGGCCGTGCCGAACTGCGTCAGCGGGCCGGCGAGTTGACCGCGCTGGAGACGGACATCGCGGCCGCCGTGGCGGATCTCTCCAGCCTGGCCGGCGAGATCCGCAGTGAGGTACGCGGATCGGTGCGCGATCTCAAACGCGAGCTGAGCGAGGCCACCAGGCAGACCCGGCGGGCCCGGTGGGAGGCGCCCGCACCGCCGCCCCGCTCGGCGTCCACGGCCGGAGGGCAGGCCGAGCTGCTCGACGAGTTGGACGGGCGGCTTGCCGCCTTCACCGGCGAGGTGGGCCGGCTGGTGCGTGCCCGGCAGTTCAGCGACACTCAACTGCGCACCGCGATCCGGCTGCTCGACGGCGCCCTCGACGGGCTGCGTCGCCTGCTGCGCTGACCGACGTTCGCCGAACGACCGGCGACTCACAGCCTTTTTCCAGGAAGCGTCCAGCGCTGGCGCAGTGACGTCACCGATGATGGGCGCATGCCGGCTACCCAGACCGAGGCGCGACTGCTCGTCGTCGAGGACGACCCCAACATCCTCGAACTGCTCTCCGCGAGCCTGCGGTTCGCGGGCTTCGACGTGGCCACCGCGACAAGTGGCAGCGCGGCGCTCCACGCCGCCAAGGACCACCGGCCCGACCTGGTGGTGCTCGACGTGATGCTCCCCGACCTGGACGGCTTCGAGGTCATCCGGATGCTCCGCGAGGGCGGCACGCGTACCCCGGTGGTGTTCCTGACCGCCCGGGACGCCACCGACGACAAGATCCGTGGGCTGACCCTGGGTGGCGACGACTACGTCACGAAGCCGTTCAGTCTGGAGGAGTTGACCGCCCGGATCCGCGCCGTGCTGCGCCGCACCACGACCGGCGAGCAGGCCCCGTCCCGGCTCACCTTCGCCGACCTGGAGTTGGACGAGGAGACCCACGAGGTGCACCGCGCCGGCCAGCGGGTGCAGCTCTCGCCGACCGAGTTCAAGCTGCTGCGGTACCTGATGCTCAACGCCAACCGGGTGCTGTCCAAGGCGCAGATCCTCGACCACGTCTGGAACTACGACTTCCGGGGCGACGACAACATCGTCGAGTCCTACATCTCGTACCTGCGGCGCAAGGTCGACACCACCCAACCCCGACTGATCCACACTCTCCGCGGGGTGGGGTACGTCCTGCGCAAGCCGGCGGCGTGAACGCGGTCCAGCAGGCGAAGGGGCGGGTGCGCAGCGTCCCACTGCGGATCAAGCTGGTCGCCTCGGTGCTCGCCCTGGTCTCCGGCGCGCTCGTGGTGATCAGCGTCTCGACCGCGTACTTCCTGCACAGCTACCTGGTCGACCAGATCGACCTTGAGCTGCGCGACTCGGCGGGCCGGATTCAGTCGATGATGCCCTCGTCGAACGTCGTCTCGCTGCCGAGCGACTACGTGGTGGTGCTGACCAGCACGACAAACGGCCAGGTGAACAACTTCGCGTACGACAAGTCCCGCTTCACGACGGAGGACCTACCGCCGTGGCCCAGCGACGCGGCCGGGTTCGAAGCGCAGGAGAAGGCCCAGGACGGCAAGCCACGGACCGTCCGCGCGCGGGACAGCTCGCTGCGCTGGCGAATGCTCTACACCGAGCTGCCGAACGGCCAGAAGGCGGCGATCGGCGAGCACCTGACCGACGTCGACTCCGCCGTGAAGCGGCTGGCCTGGATCGACCTGCTGGTCGGGGGAGCGGTGCTGATCATGCTGGCCTCGGTGGGCGCGGCGATCGTCCGGACCAGCCTGAAACCGTTGGTGGAGATCGAACGCACCGCCGCCGCCATCGCCGGCGGTGACCTGACCCGCCGGGTGCCCGACCCGGAGGAGGGCCAGGCCGAGCCGACGTCGGAGCTGGGCCGGCTCTCCCGTGCGCTGAACGCGATGCTCACCCAGATCGAGGCGGCCTTCACCGCCCGAGCCGCATCGGAGACCTCGGCGCGCTGGGCGGAGAGCACGGCCCGGAACGCCGCCGCCGCAGCCCAGGCGTCCGAGGCGCGGGCCATCCGCTCCGAGGAGCGGATGCGGCGGTTCGTCGCCGACGCCTCGCACGAGCTGCGGACCCCGTTGACCACCATCCGTGGCTTCGCCGAGCTGTACCGGCAGGGCGCGGCCCGCGAACCGGAAGAGACCGCCGGCCTGCTGCGCCGGATCGAGGACGAGGCGTCCCGGATGGGGCTGCTGGTGGAGGACCTGCTGCTGCTCGCCCGGTTGGACATGGAACGGCCGCTCTCACTGACCCCGGTGGAGCTGCCGGTGCTCGCGTCCGACGCCGTGCAGGCCGCCCGGGCGATGGCACCGGACCGGCGGCTCGAGCTGGAGATCGCGCCCGAATCGGGGCCGCTGGTCGTCTCCGCCGACGACGCGCGGCTGCGGCAGGTGATCGGCAACCTGGTCACCAACGCGCTCACGCACACCCCACCGGAGGCCGAGATCCGGGTACGGCTGCGCGCCGAACCGGGCGGCTTCGCCGTGGTGGAGGTGGCCGACACCGGCCCCGGCCTCTCCGCGGAGCAGGCGGAACGGGTCTTCGAGCGGTTCTACCGGGCCGACGCGGCCCGCACCCGACGGGCCGACGGCAACACCGGCACCGGCCTCGGCCTGGCCATCGTGGCGGCGCTCGTCGCCGCCCACCACGGGTCGGTCGAGGTGGCCGAGACACCCGGCGGCGGGGCCACCTTCCGGGTTCGGCTGCCGCTGCTGCCGCAGACTGACGGCGCGGGCGAGTGACTTTCAGCCAACTTCCAGGACGGTTCCAGGTTGATTGCAGTGCCGAGGGAGAAGGTAGTGCCATGACCGAGTTCGAGTCCGACCCGCAGCGCCGGCCGGCCCCCACCGACGCCGAGCCGTCGCACCCCACCGCCGAGCTGCCGCGCGACGAGCGCGTGCAGTCCGACTCCCCGACCACTCCCGTACCGGTCGTCCCGACCGGTGCCGAGTCGACCACGCCCGCCGGCGACGCGGGGACGACGGCCGCGACGCCCGCCGACGACGCGCCGACCACCGCCGTCACCCCGGCCGGGTACGCCGGATCCGCCGCGCCCGCTGGTCCGCCGCCCGCCGCGCAGCCGACCGGGTACGAGCCGTCGACAGGTTACGAGCGTCCGGCCGTCACGCCGTCCGCGCCGCCGTACCCCGTCTCCGGCCACCCGCAGCCCGGCCAGCCCGGCTACCCGCAGCCTGCCCCAGGCCACTACCCCGGTGCCCCCTGGTACCAGGGCCAGCAGTCCGGCTGGGCCGGCGGGGGCCAGCCGGGCATGCCGTACGCCCAGCACCAGCAGCACCCGGGTCAGCACCAGCAGCACCCGGGCCAGCCGGTCCCGCCGTGGGGCCCGCAGGTCGCGCCGCCCGGCAGCGGTCCCCGGCCCGGTCGGATCGCCAAGTTCGCCGGTGCCGGCGTCGCGGTGTTCGCCCTGATGCTCGGCTCCGGCGTGGCCGGTGGGGCGCTCGCGCTCGCGCTCGACGGCGATGGCGGCGGCATCACCCGCACCTACACGGCAGCGCCGGTGATCAACGGTGCCGACCTGCCGAAGATCGCCGCCTCGGTGCAGGACAGCGTCGTCTCGATCACCACCGACAGCGGTGAGGGCTCCGGCGTGGTGCTCAGCGCCGACGGTTACGTGCTGACGAACAACCACGTGGTCGCGTCCGCCGCGGGCGACGCCGTGCGGGTGGTCTTCGCCGACGGGAAGACCGCCGACGCGAAGATCATCGGCACCGACCCGAAGACCGACCTGGCCGTGGTGAAGGCCAACGGGGTGAGCGACCTCAAACCGGCAAAGTTCGGTGACAGCGACGCCATGCAGGTCGGCGACCAGGTCCTCGCCCTCGGCAGCCCGCTCGGCCTGCAGGGTTCGGTGACCTCGGGCATCCTCAGCGCCCGGGACCGCACCATCCGGGCCGGCGAGGGCCAGCCGCAGGACCCGACCCAGCAGCAGCGCCAGACCGTCAGCTCGATCTCCGGCCTGCTCCAGACCGACGCGCCGATCAACCCCGGTAACTCCGGTGGCGCGCTCGTCAACACCCGGGGCGAGGTGATCGGCGTCAACACCGCCATCGCGACCTCCGGGCAGAGCACCGGCAACATCGGCGTCGGGTTCGCCATCCCCAGCAACAAGGCCAAGGACGTCGCCGGCAAGCTCCAGCGCGGCGAGAAGGTCAGCCACCCGTCGCTCGGGGTCGGCGTCAACCCGGCCGAGGGTGGCGGCGCGCTCGTCGCGTCGGTCACCCCGGGCAGCCCGGCGGAGAAGGCCGGCTTCCAGCGCGGCGACGTCGTCACCCGGTTCGGCGACAAGCCGGTCAACGACTCGGACGACCTGGTCGGCGCGGTGCAGGCCGGCAAGGTCGGCGACCGCGTCGAGGTGCAGTTCAAGCGCAACGGTGTCGAGAAGTCGGTGACCGTGACGCTCGCCGAGACGGAATGACAGCCATCTGAACCTGCTTCCTCCCTCCGGCGGCGGGTGGCGGGGCCGAGGGGGTCGGCTCCGTCACCCGCCGCTCTTTTCCGCCCGGACGGCGGTTCACCCGGATCGGGTGAACCGCCGTCACCCGTCCGCCCGGCAGGTTCGGTGGGCGAGAAGTCGGCGACCGCACGCGGGAGGTGCCATGACCGAGGTGGTGGGTGTCCGCGACGACACGCGGATCCAACGCGACGTCCTGGCCGAGCTGGCCTGGGACGCCCGGGTGCAACCGAACGAGATCGGGGTGACCGTCGAGCAGGGCGTGGTCACCCTGACCGGGTTCGTGGACGGCGCCGCTCGCGGCTGGGCGGCTACCCGATGCGCCCAGCGGGTTCGGGGCGTACGGGCGGTGGCCGACGAGATGGAGGTGCGGCTGCCGGGCACCCCCGGGCGTACCGACGCCGAGATCGCCACAGCGGCGTCCCGGGCGTTGGAGTGGGACAGCTTCGTGCCCGCCGAGCGGCTGGACGTGACGGTGGCCAACGGTTGGCTGATGCTGCGCGGTGAGGTCGAGTTCGGGTGGCAGCGGCGGGCCGCCGAGGGCGAGGTACGCCGACTCGACGGCGTACGGGGGATCACCAACCTGATCGAGGTACGACCGGCGGCGCCACCTGACGCCGAACGGCTGCGGCGGGACGTCCAACGGGCGCTGCTGCGCACCCTCGGCGGCGAGCGGGTGACCGTCGAGGTGGACGGCGACACGCTGGTCCTCGCCGGGGTGGTCCGTTCCTGGTGGGAACGCGACCAGGTCGAGCGGGTGGCGTGGTCCGCACCCGGGGTGCGGGTGGTGCACGACCAACTCCTGGTCGGCGGGTGATCGTCCGCCGTGTCCGGTTTACCCGGGACGCCACCGGGAAACCGCCGCCGACCGTCTCGACCGGCGGTGCCGCCGCACCGGGGAGCAACGGGGAGGACTCACTCGTGGCCGTGAACCACCCGCCTGCGGGCCGCCCCGACGAGCGGTCGCTGCGCATCGCGATGGTGGTTCCGCCGTGGTTGTCCGTACCGCCGCCCGGCTACGGCGGCCTTGAACAGGTTGTCGCCGCCCTGGTGGACGCGCTGTGCGGGCAGGGGCACTCGGTGACCCTGTTCGGTGCCGGTGGTGACCACGGCACGGCCGCCGACGGTTTCGTCTCGACAGTCGCGGAGGTCCAGTACGAGCGGCTCGGCGAGTCACTGCCCGAGCTGGCCCACCTGGCGCGGGTGAAGCGGCTGATCAACCCGGCCGACTTCGACGTGATCCACGACCACACCACGATCGGCCCGTTGGTCGCCGGCCGCCGGGCCGTGCCGACGGTCGCGACGGTGCACGGAAACCCCGTCGGGGAGTACGGCGACGTGTTGAGCGACATCGACGCGGGCGTGGCCCTGGTGGCGATCTCGCACGCCCAACGCCGGCTGAACCCGAACCTGCCGTGGGCCGGCACGGTGCACAACGCGCTGGACATCCGCGGCTTTCCGCGCAAGCACACACCGGGCGCGGGGCCGGTGCTGTGGCTGGCCCGGTTCAGCCCGGACAAGGGCCCGGACATGGCCATCCGGGCGTGCCGGGCCGCCGGGTTGCCCCTGGTGCTGGCGGGCAAGTGCAACGAGCCGGCCGAGCGCCGCTACTACGAGCAGGTCGTCGCCCCGATGGTCGACGAGGATGTCACTGTCGTACTCAACGCCGATCGGGCGGCCACGCTGCGGATGCTCGTCGACGCCCGCTGTCTGATCATGCCGATCCAGTGGGACGAGCCGTTCGGCATGGTGATGCTGGAGGCGATGGCGACCGGCACCCCGGTGGTCGCACTCGACCGGGGTGCGGTGCCGGAGCTGGTCCGCCCGGGGCTAACCGGCCTCGTCGTCGAGCGGTCCGAGGAGCTACCCGCCGCGTTGCTCGCGGCGGATCGAATCGACCCGGAGGACTGCGTGGCGCACGTCGCGCGGAACTTCTCCGTCGAGCGGATGGCGAGCGACTACGCGCAGGTCTACCGGCGCTTCGCCCTCAGTCGGCACGGCGTCCGTGAACCGGCCCGGGTGCCGGTGCGCTGACCCGCCGTTTCGCCGGGTCAGGCCCCGGTCGCGCCCAGCTCGGCGATGGCGGCGTCGAGCCGCGCGGCGTACGCCGGACTGATGCCGCCCTCACCGAGGCGGACGGCGACCTTCGTGCGGAGCCGGGCCACCGGCGGTGCCAGCTTCTCCCGGCCCGAGCTGACCGCCACGGTCAGGTTGCGCAGCTCGTTGCGCAGGTCGAGGGCCACGTCGTCGCGGATCTCGCCGGCGCTCAGCCCGGCGCCGATCAACCCGTCGACCCGGTTGGCGGCCTCGGTCAGGGTGCCCGGGCTCGAGGTGGGCGTCGCGGTGGTCGGCTTCGTCGTGGGTGCGGGGGTCGTCGGGGTCGACGTGATCGGCGCGGACGACTCGGGGGCCGGCGGGTCGGTCGACGGGGGCGTCACCGGGCCGGTGGAGGGCTGCGCCCGGCGGCCCGGCTGCTGTTCGGGCAGCAGGGCCACCCCGGCCAGCGCCAACCCGACGGCCAGCACCAGCAGCAGCACCAACCGCCGCCGCGACCAGCCCGACCCGGTCGTCGGCTCGGCCGCGCCGACGGAGGACCCGCCATCCGATGTGTCGCCATCCGGCCGCGTCGCCACCGGGACGCTTGCCGTCGCGACGGCTGGCGGCTGCGGTGGCAGCGGCTGGGTGGGCACCCGGACGGTCGCGGTCGGGGGCTCCGCGGGCAGCGAGTGCTCGCGGAGCGTGGTGGCGACCTGCCGGGCGGTCGGCCGGTCGGCCGGGGTGCGGGCGAGGCTGCGCAGGCAGATCTGGGCCACCGCCGGGGGCAGGTCCGGTAGGTCGGCGAGGGTCGGTGGGGGACCGGTGGCGAGCGCAGTGCTGAGCTGCTCCCAGGTGTCCGCCGGGTAGGGAACCCGGCCGGTGAGCGCCTCGTGCAGCAGTACGCCGAGCGAGTAGACGTCGGTGGACGGCTGGGCCGGCGCGCCGTCGAGACGTTCCGGGGCGACGTACGCCGGGGTGCCGAAGGTCTCGCCGTCCTCGTCCTCGTCGGGTGCGCCGATCCGGGTGGCGATGCCGAAGTCGAGGACCTTGACGCCGGTGGCGGTCATCATCACGTTGGCCGGGGTGATGTCCCGGTGCACGATGCCGAGCCGGTGCGCGGCGGCCAGCGCGTCCGCGACCTGCGCGCCGACCTGGACCGCCTCGGGCCACGGCAGCGGCCCCTCGGTCAGCCGCAGCTTCAACTCCTCGCCGGTGAGCAGCTCCATCACCACGAACGACGTGATCGAACCGTCCGGGTCGACCGTCTCGCCGTAGTCGTGCACCGAGGTCAGGTGCGGGTGCACCAGCTGGGCGGCGGCCCGTGCCTCCTCGCGCACCATGCCCCGGAAACGCGCGTCGGCGGCGAGTGCCGGGGCGAGCACCTTGAGCGCGACCACCCGGTCCAGGACCTCGTCCCGGGCACGCCAGATGACCGACATGCCGCCGGCGCCGATCTGGTCCAGAAGTCGGTATCTGCGAGCCAGCAATCGGCCCGGATGCAGTGCTGCCTTCACGGATCGCACCTGCCTCAGGGGTGGGAGCGGTATCAGGTTGCGCGAATGCGATCGGCCTGTCAACGCCGTCGCCGCCGACCGTCGGTGGACGGTGCCTACCGTGCGCCGACCGCCGGCCCGACGGCCGGCGGCGGGCCCGTGCCAGGATGAGAGGCATGGCGGCGGGACCGGTGGCGTTCGTGCTCGGCGGCGGGGGAGTGCTCGGCGCGGTCGAGGTCGGCATGTTGCGCGCGCTGTTCCGCGCCGGCATCCAACCCGACATGGTGCTCGGCACCTCGATCGGCGCGGTGAACGGCGCGCTCGTCGCCGCCGACCCGTCCGAGGCGGTGACCGACCGGCTGGTCCGGCTCTGGGCCTCACCCGAGGCGAGCGAGGTGTACGGCGACTCGGTCGCCAGGCAGTTGCGCCGCTTCGCCGCCCGCACCCACCTGCACTCACCCCGGCCACTGCGTCGCCTGTTGGAGACCGAGCTGGGGGTGGACACCACCTTCGCCGACCTGCGGGTGCCGTTCCGGTGCTGCGCCGCGCACATCGAGCGCGCCGCCGAGCACTGGTTCGACAGTGGTCCGGTGGTGCCGGCGGTGATGGCGTCGGCTTCGGTGCCGGGCCTGCTCCCGCCCATGCAGATCGACGGCGCGCACTACGTGGACGGCGGGATCGTCAACTCCATCCCGATCGGCGAGGCGGTGACCGTCGGCGCCCGCCGGATCTACGTCCTGCAGGTGGGCCGGATCGAACGGGAGCTGACCCCGCCCCGTCGGCCGTGGGAGATCGCCCAGGTCGCGTTCGAGATCTCCCGCCGGCACCGGTTCTTCCGGGAGATGGCGGCGCTGCCCGAGGGGGTGGAGGTGCACGTCCTGCCGACCGGCGGGCTGAACCCCCGCGACGACACCCCGTGGGCGTACCGGGACATGGCGGCGGTGGGACGGCGGATCAGCCGCGCGTACACCGCCTCCCGGCGGTACCTCGCCACCCACCAGGAGCGGTGATGCCGCTGCCTCCCCGGTGGCTGCGCCGGCTGCTGCTCGCACCCGCCGTCGTGCTGCTCGCCTTCTTCGTGGTCACCACACTGCCGGTCTGGGCGCTGCTCGCCGCAGCCGCGTCCCCGCTGGTCCCGGGCCGTCTGCGTCCACTTCGGCTGCTCTGGATCGGCTGCTTCTACCTGGTCTGGGACGCTGCCGCGCTGATCGCGCTCTTCCTGCTCTGGGTCGTCTCCGGCTGCGGCTGGCGGACCCGGTCGCCGGCCTTCCAGCGCGCGCACTACGTGCTTGCCGGCTGGTTCCTGCGGGTGTTGTTCTGGCAGGCGCGGTGGACGCTGCGGTTGACGATCGACGTGGTGGGCACCGACCCGGACACTGCGCTACCCGGCCGACCCGAGCTGGTGCTCTGCCGGCACGCCGGGCCCGGCGACTCGTTCATCCTGATCCACGGGCTGGTCAACTGGTTCCACCGGGAGCCACGGATCGTCCTCAAGGACAGCCTCCAGTGGGATCCGGCCATCGACGTGCTGCTCAACCGTCTGCCCAACCGGTTCATCGCGCCGACCCCGGAGCGCGGCGAGGAGACGGTACGCCAGGTCGGTCACCTCGCCTCCGGCCTGGACGACAACGACGCGTTCGTGATCTTCCCCGAGGGCGGCAACTTCACTCCCCGGCGACGCCTGCGCGCCATCGCCCGGCTGCGCTCCCTCGGCCTGGAACGGATGGCCCTGCGCGCCGAGCGGATGCGCCACGTGCTCGCCCCGCAGCCCGGTGGGATGCTCGCCGCGCTCGACGCCGCACCGGACGCCGGGGTCATCTTCGTCGCCCACACCGGACTGGACCGGATGCTCACCGTCGCCGACGTGTGGCGGGAACTGCCGATGGACAAGCGGATCGTGATGCGGTTCTGGTCCGTGCCACCGGAGGACGTGCCGACCGGACGGCAGCAGCGCATCGACTGGCTCTTCGACTGGTGGGCGCAGATAGACGCCTGGATCGCCGCTAACCGGTGAGCGCGAGGAGTGCAGCGAAGCGGAGCCCCGCAGTCGCGAGCGAAAGCGAGGTCCGGTGAGCGCGAGGAGTGCAGCGAAGCGGAGCCCCGCAGTCGCGAGCGGAGGTGAGGTCCGGTGAGCGCGGCGATGCGGAGCGTAACGGTCGCGAGCGAAAGGCGGGCTCAGCGCCGTATGTCCGCGTAGGGTGCGGGCGTGGACGAGATCTGCGTGGTGACAACGGTGGTGGACGCTCGTGCGGTCGCCGACGTGCTGGCGGCCGCGGCCGTCGCCGGCAGGCTCGCCGCCTGCGCCCAGGTGGGTGGTCAGGTGGACAGCACCTACTGGTGGCGGTCCGGGATGGAGACGAGCACCGAGTGGTCGGTGCAGTTCAAGACCGCGCCCGACCGCCTCGCGGCTCTGCTGGACCAGATCCGGGTCAGCCACCCGTACGAGGTGCCGGAGATCCTGGTGTCCAGGATGGAGAGCGGCAACCCCGACTACGCCACCTGGGTGTACGAGCACACCCGATCCTGAGTACGCGCACTCTGGGTCGCGCCCCGGCCGGGTGTCGATGATGACCGGGTGGACGACGACACCCGTTACCCCTGCCCCGCCTGCGGCGCACCGGCCGACCTGAGCGCCGGGTGTTCCGGCTGCCGGCGCGCACCCGACCCGATCGCCGCCGAGGTGGTCCGGCTGAGCCGGGAGGCCGCCGAGCTCACGCCGAAGGTGGAGCAGGCGCGTCTCGCGTACACCGAGTTGGCCGGACGGCTGACGGCCGTGTCGCGGCGGCGGGCCGAGCTGGCGGCGGTCGTCCGTGCCGGGTTGGCGGCCCCGGTCGTGGCGCGGCCGGCGTCCGTGGCCGGGCCGGTGCCGTCCATCGGACCGGGTCCCGGGGTGGCGGCGGGTTCGCGGCCGGGTGCGGCGGAGGCCTCGACCCGGACGGTCCAGGGTCTGCTGTTCGTCCTCGGTGGACTGTTGCTGAGCACCGCTGCGGTGGTGTTCACCGCGGTCGCCTGGGCGGCGGTGGGGGTCGGTGGGCGGGCGTTGATCCTTGCGGCGTTCACCGCGCTCGCGCTCGGCGTGCCGCTGCTTGCGGTGCGCCGAGGGCTGCGTGGTACGGCGGAGACGTTCGCCGCGGTGGGGTTGCTGCTCGTGGTGCTCGACGGTTACGCGGCCTGGTCGGTGGACCTGGCCGGGGTGGCCGGCTGGCCGGGCAGTCGGTACGCCGCGCTGGTCGGGGGGGCCAGCGCGGCGGTCGCCGTGGCGTACGGCAGGTGGAGCGGGTTGACGGGGCCGTGGTTCGCCGCCCTGGTGGCCGCCCAGCCGGCGTTGCCGCTGCTCGCCGCCGAGGCGGGGTTGGGTGCGGCGGGGTGGACGCTGGTCCTGCTCGGGGTGGCGTCGCTGAACCTGGCCGTGCTGGCCGTGCTGCGTGGTCGGGGAGGGGCGGCGCAGCTCGTCGGCCGGGTGCTGGCCGGCGCGGGTCACGTCGGCGCGCTTGTGGGCGCGTCGGCATGCGCGGTGGTGCCGCTCGTCGGTGGTCGGGCGGGGGGCTCGCCACTGCTGGCCGGGGTGCCGCTGGTGCTTGTCGCGCTCACCGGGCTCGGTGCGGCCCGGCTCGTCGGGGGGCGGGCGCTGCGGGCGGTGGCGGCCGGGCTGCTGGTGCCGGTGCTCGCCGCCGCCCTGCTGCGACCGGTGGCGGAGTTGCGGCCGTCCCTGCTGCTGCTCGCGGCGGCGACGGTGGCGCTCGGGTTGGCCGCCACCGTGCGGCTCCTGCCGGCGACGGTCGGGGCGGCAGCGGACGGTGGTGGCGGTCGGTGGACCGGCCCGCGGGCCGGTGCGCTGTTCGTCGCGGCGGGCACGGCGCAGGTCACCGTGCTGATCACCATCGGGCTGGCGGTCGCCGCCGTCGGCCGGTCGCTGCCGCCGTGGGACGGGGCCGGGACGGGGCCGGACCTGCGCTGGGGCTGGCAACTGGCACCTGCGGTGGCGCTGGCGATCGGCGCGACGGCGCTCCTGCTGCCCCGTACCGTGCGGGGGGTGCTCGGCACGGCCGGTGCGGTGGCGGTGCTGTTCGCCGCCCCGGCCGGCTGGACGGCCGCCTGGCCGCAGGTGGTGGCCATCGACCTGATCGGCGGAGTCACGCTGCTGCTCGCCGTGCTGGCCCGCCCCGGCGCCGCGCCTGTCGCTCTGCGCACCCGGGCGCTCGGCGGGGCCGCCCTGCTCGGGCACGGGCTGCTGGTGGCCCTTGCCGCCCCCGTCGGTGCTCTGGTGGCGCTCGGCGTGCTCGCCGTGGTCGGGCTGGCGCTGGCCGTACCACGGGGGGCCGGGGCGTACCGGGAGGTGGCCGGCGTGGGTCTGCTGGCCGGGCAGCTCGCGCTGCCCGGGATCGCGGCGGTGGCGCTGTTCGCCACGGGCGCACCGCCCTGGTGGCAGGCGCGGCTCGCGCTGGCCGCCGCCGGGCTGTCGCTTGTCGCGGCGCTGGCGGCACGTCGCCACCGCGGGGAGCTGATCGGGTACGCGGTGACCGGCGCGGTCGTCGCGGTGATCGTGCCCGGCCTCGCGCCGCTGGTCGTGGCGGGGGACGAGCCGCTCGTGCTGTACGCCGCGCTGGGGGCGCTGGGCCTCGCGGTCGTCGGCTACCTGCTGGCGTCGCCCAGTGCCCCCGGCCAGGTGGCTCTCGGAGACCGGTCGGCCGCCGGCGGACGTGGGTCGGCCTGGTCGGCGTTGGTGTTGGCGGCGGGCGGAACGCTCGCCGCGGTCGCCGTCCTGGCGGCGCTGCCGACGGTGCTGGCCGCGCTCGTGTCGCCTCCCGGCGGCCGGGGTCGGGTGTGGTCGGGGGTGCCGACCGTCGTCGCCGACCCGTCGGTGCTCCCGGTCGGGTTGGCGCTTGTCGTGCTGGCGGTGGCCGCAGCGCTGGCCGGACGACGGGCCGGTGCGCCGGTGCCGGCCGTGCTGCCGTTCGTCGCGGCGGCGCTGCCCGTGCTGCTCGTCGCGATCGGCGCGCCGTGGCCGGTGCTGCCGACCGCCGTCCTGCTCGCCGGCCTGACCGCGCTGCTGTTCACCGCGCTTGCCGCGACCCGTCCGGCGCTCACGCCGGTCGCCGCGCCGGTGGGCGTGGTGCTGGTGGCCTCCGGGGTGCTCGGCCTGCTGGCCACCCGGGCCGGGACGCTCGCGGCCGAGGGGGTGCTGCTGGTGGCGGCGGTCGTGGTCGCCGTCGGGGCGCGCAGGTTCGAGGTACGGGTCACCGGTGCGCTCGCCGCCGTCGGCGCGGCGTCCGCGCTCGCGGTGACCGCCCCGCTCGCCGGTGGGCTGCCGCTGCGGGCTGCCGCGTACCCGCTGCTGGCGGTGGCCGCGCTGGTGCTGGCCGCCGCCGCGCTCACTCCGGCGGGGATCCGCCTGGGACGCGTCCTGGACGCCGCCGCGCAGGCCGTCGCGCTGGTGGCGGCGGTGCTCGCCGTCGACGTGGCACGGCACCTCGCCACCGTCCTCGTGCTCTGGGGCATCGCCGTCGCGCTGCGGCTGCTGCGCAGGGGGGAGCCGGCCGGTCGGCGGTGGGCGTTCGCCGGGATCGCCGCCGGCAGCGAACTGCTCGGGGCCTGGGTGCTGCTGGCCGCCGGCGGGGTGACCGTGCTGGAGGCGTACACCCTGCCGGCCGCGGCCCTCGCCGTCGGCGCGGGGCTGCTGGCGCTGCGTACCCGGCCAGGGCTGACCAGTTGGCCGGCTCTCGGCCCAGGGCTGATCGCGGCCCTGCTGCCCAGCCTCGTGTCGGTGCTTGTCGGGCCGGACCCGCAGCCGTGGCGGCGACTGCTCCTCGGCGCGGCGGCGACCGGCGCGGTGCTGGCCGGCGCGACCCGCCGCTGGCAGGCGCCGGTGCTGCTCGGCGGCGGTGTGCTGACGCTGCTGGCGCTGCACGAGGTGGCCCGGGGCTGGGACCTGCTGCCCCGGTGGATCTACCTGGGGGTCGGCGGGCTGGCGCTGGTGGGGCTCGCCGCCACGTACGAGCGGCGGCGACGTGACCTGGCCCGACTGCGCGCCGCGGTGGGCCGGCTCGGCTGAGCCGAACCCGTAGGGGTAGGGCCTGCCCTACCCCTCATTCGGGGGCTGTCGGGGTTACTCAGCGCTACCACCATCGGGAGACTCGACAGTGAGCCCGCACCACCGTGGCACGGGCGCAAGCGGAACGGGGGCAAGCGATGGCGCTCGGAGCGGTGGCGGAACCGCCGGTACGACGGCGAGGTAGTGACTACGCACAGTTGTCCCGACGGATCAGTCAGGCGGGCCTGCTGGAGCGGCGCCCCGGCTGGTATGCCACCCGCATCGTGCTCACCCTCGGTGCCTTCGTGGCCGGCTGGGTGGCCGTGTTCCTGCTCGGCGACTCCTGGTGGCAGCTTCCACTCGCAGCCCTGATGGCGGTGGCCACCACGCAGGTCGCGTTCCTCGGCCACGACGCCGGGCACCGCCAGATGTTCCGTCGGCGCGGGCCCAGCGAGTTGGTGGGGCTGTTGGCCGGCAACGCGACGGTCGGGCTCAGCTACGGCTGGTGGGTCGACAAGCACAACCGGCACCACGCCAACCCGAACCACGAGGACGAGGACCCGGACGTCGGCGCGGGCGCCCTGGTGTGGACGTACGAGCAGGCGCTCGGCACGCGGGGTTTTGGTCGCTGGCTGGCCCGGCGGCAGGCGTACCTCTTCTTCCCGATGCTCCTGCTGGAGGGCCTGAACCTGCACGTGGCGAGCATCCGGGCGATCGTCGGCCGGGAGCCGAACGGCGGGTACACCGTGCCGATGCGGCACCGGGCGGCCGAGGCGGCGCTGCTCATCGCGCACACCGTCGGTTATGTCGCGCTGCTGCTCGCGGTCATGTCCCCGGTCAAGGCGCTGCTCTTCGCCGTCGTGCACCAGGCGTTGTGGGGCCTCTACATGGGCTGCGCGTTCGCGCCGAACCACAAGGGCATGCCGATGCCCACCGCCGAGGACGAGCTGGACTTCCTGCGCAAGCAGGTGCTGACCTCCCGCAACGTACGCGGCAGTCGACTCGTGGACACCGCGTTGGGTGGCCTCAACTACCAGATCGAGCACCACCTCTTCCCGAACATGCCCCGCGCCAACCTGCGCCGGGCCCAGCCGATCGTCCGGGCCTACTGCGTCGAGCAGGGCATTCCGTACGCCGAGACCGGGCTTGTCGAGTCGTACCGGCAGGCACTCGGTCACCTGCACGAGGTGGGGCGGCCGCTGCGCGGCTGAACACACCAGGGGGAGGGCGGGGGCGATGCCGGACGGCACCGCCCCCGCCTGCGCGTACCGGGTCGATCGACACCCCGCTACCGCTGGTCGATGCCGGCCGTCGTCCCCGGTAGGGTCGGCGCATGGCAGACCTGCTCACCGCGGAAGCGGTGCGAGACGAGCTGGGCGGGCTGACGGGCTGGTCCCCGACCCGGCGGATCGACGACATCGTCCGGAGTGCGGCATGAGATTCGAGATCAGCAAGGTTCTGGATGCCATCGAGGGGCGGGTCTGCACGGACCCGTCACTGGCCCGGGCCGTGGTCGACCTGGCCGAGGTGATCCGCTACCAGGACATCGACGGTGGCCGGCCGGCAAGCCTGCTCCGCCTCGGCATGGTCATCGACGCGCTCTCCCGCGAGTTGGAGGAGGACAGCGTCCAGGTCTACGCGGTGGTGCACCGGGCGTTGCTCTCCGACGCCGACCTCACCTCCAACGAGCGGATGGTCGTTCGCCGTTGGGCCGACGACGGGCTCGTCGAGGTGCTCGACAACCCGGGGGACCGGATGCTCGAGGTCGCCGACCTGCTCGGGCTGCCGTTGCTCAGCCGGGTCCGCTTCGACGGGCTGCGTGGTCGGTTCCCGTGGCTTGTCGAGCAGCCCGGTCGGGTGGTGGCTCCGGTGCCGGGTGCTGGCGGGCCGGCGTTCATCGCGCACGTCGGTGGCGGGCACGCGCCGGTCGCCGGCAAGCGGTCGCCGACCGGGGTGAAGCTGCTGGCCCGTCAGTGGCGTTGCCCGGAGTCGGGCTGCGCGCTGTTCGGCGGCGGCGGTGGGGGTGGCGCGTTCGCCGACCTGGCCGGGGGTGCTGACCGTAGCCCCGCCGCGCAGCCGCCGCCCGCGCTGCGCAACGGCGTGCCCACCTGCCCCCGGCACGGCGTGCGGCTCGGTGACGCCGGCCCACGTCCGCGTACCGAGGTGCTGGCGGTGCGGGTCGGCGGTCTGGTCCGGCGGCGGTTCGTGCTCAGCGAGGACCAGCCGATCGTGGCTGGTCGGGCTCCCGAGCAGGACGGCGGCATCATGCTCGGGCAGTGGCTCAACGACGAGGCGCGGCGGTGGATCAGCCGTGGTCACGTCCGCTTCGAGCTGCGGGTCGGCGAGGTCATCGTCACCGACGTCAGCACCAACGGCTCCGGCATCCGGCCGGCCGGTTCGATGACCGAGTCGGACCGGATCCCGCTGGCCCCTCAGCAGTCCCGGGTGCTTGGTGAGAACGACATGATCGAGCTGTACCCGGGGGTGCAGATCGGCCGCGCCGAGGAGCTACCCACCGGCGCACCGTTCACCCCGACCTCGGTGATGGCCGAGGCCCCGACGATGGCGATGCGCCTACCTCGTCCCTGACGCGGCGAGATCCGCACACGTACAGGGAAAGTGCTGCCTCAGATGGTGTCGAGGCAGCACTTTCCCTGTAGTTGCGCAGATCTCGGCCGGTGCGGTCCGTCAGCCGGCCAGCACCTCGGCGAGCGCGGTCACCGCCAGGTCGATCTCCTCCTCGGTGATCACCAGGGGTGGGGCGAGGCGGATGGTGGAGCCGTGGGTGTCCTTGGCGAGCACTCCACGGGCGGCCAGCCGCTCGCACGCCTCGCGACCGCTCATCAGCGCCGGGTCGATGTCCAGACCGGCCCAGAGGCCCCGCACGCGTACCCCGACCAGGCCCTTGCCGACCAGCCCTTCCAGGCCGGCCCGCAGCCGCTCACCCAGCTCGGCCGAGCGGCGCTGGAACTCGCCGGTGGCCAGCAGTCGGACCACCTCGATCGCCACCGCGCAGGCGAGCGGGTTGCCGCCGAAGGTGGAGCCGTGCTGGCCGGGCTTGAGCACACCGAGCACGTCGGCGTTCGCGGCCACCGCGGAGACCGGCACGATGCCGCCGCCGAGCGCCTTGCCGAGCAGGTACATGTCGGGCACGACGCCCTCGTGGTCACAGGCGAAGGTCTTGCCGGTACGCCCCAGACCCGACTGGATCTCGTCGGCGATGAACAGGACGTTGCGCTCGGTACAGACCTGTCGCACGCCCGGCAGGTAACCCTCCGGCGGCACCACGACGCCCTGCTCGCCCTGGATGGGCTCCAGCAGCACGGCGACGGTGTTCTCGTCGATCGCGCCGGTCAGCGCATCCAGGTCGCCGTAGGGCACGACCGTGAAGCCCGGGGTGTACGGCCCGAAGTCGGCGCGGGCGTCCTCGTCGGTGGAGAAGCTGACGATGGTGGTGGTGCGGCCGTGGAAGTTGCCCTCGGCGACCACGATGTTGGCCTGCCCGGCGGGCACCCCCTTGACCTGGTAGCCCCACTTGCGAGCCACCTTGATCCCGGTTTCGACCGCCTCGGCGCCGGTGTTCATCGGCAGCACCAGGTCCTTGCCGCACAGCTCGGCCAGCTCCCGGCAGAAGTCGGCGAACTGGTCGTGGATGAACGCCCGGCTGGTAAGCGTCAGCCGATCCAGTTGGGCGTGCGCGGCGGCGATGAGCTGCGGGTGCCGGTGGCCGAAGTTCAGCGCGGAGTAGCCGGCCAGGCAGTCCAGGTAGCGGCGGCCGTCCACGTCGGTGAGCCAGGCGCCCTCGGCGGAAGAGATCACCACCGGCAGCGGGTGGTAGTTGTGCGCTGTCCAGCGCTCGGCGTCCCGGACCGCTCCCGGCGTACGCAGCTTGTCGTCCACGATCACTTGCTTGCCTTTCCCTGACGGAGTCGCAGCGTGCAGCACTTCGGTCCGCCGCCGGCCTTACGTAGCTCGGACAGGTCGACCCCGATGGTTTCGTAGCCCCGGTCGCGCAGTTTGGCGGCCAGGTCGGTGGCCTGCGCGGGCAGCACCACGTGCCGGCCGTCGCTGACCGCGTTCAGGCCGAGCACCTCGGCGTCGGCCGAGGTGGCGTGCACCGCGTCGGGGAAGAGCCGACGCAGCACGGCCCGGCTGCCGGCGGAGAACGCCTCGGGCAGGTACGCCACGGTCCGCTCGTCGAGCACGGTCAACGCGGTGTCCAGGTGGTAGAAGCGCGGGTCGACGAGCTGCATGGTGATCACCGGGTAGCCGAAGACCTCCTGCAACTGGGCGTGCGCGGCGTGCGCCGTGCGGAAGCCGGTGCCGGCCAGCAGGTGGTCGCCGGCCAGCAGGACGTCGCCCTCGCCCTCGTTGACGTGCTTCGGGTCGTACATCTCGAAGCCCGCGGCCTCGAACCAGGCCCGGTACGCGGGCGCCTCGTCGGCGCGCTGCGGGTCCCGGAACTGCACTGCCATCGCCTTGTCGTCGATCACGGTGCCGCCGTTGGCGGCGAAGACCATGTCGGGCAGGCCGGGCACCGGAGTGATCTCCTCGACGGTGTGGCCCAGGTCAAGGTACGTCTGGCGTAGCTGCTCCCACTGCCGGACGGCAAGCGCGGCGTCGACCGGCGCGGTCGGGTCCATCCAGGGGTTGATGGCGTAGTCGACGGCGAAGTACGTCGGCCGGCACATCAACAGGCGCTGGCTGGTGGCGTCCATCGTCATTGTCCTGCTCCCAGGGGTCGGGCGCGCCCGGCCACCGTGGCCCACGGGCTGGCGCCGTTGCTCAACGGTATGCGGCCTCAGCGGCAGGATCCACCACCGAGAGTTGCGCAGAACGTAGATCCGTTGCGTATGAAGGGCCATCTGCTGTGATTCGTTGCGTTTCAGCGTGAGGCGTCGGATGGTGCGCCGGAGGCCGGGCGGTCGGGGGCCGTGGGTTTCGTTCGCAGCCTTTGCTCTGCTGCCTTATCTGCACCACCAGGCAAGGGCACCCTCGGCAACGAGTAGTGGATCCGCCGGCCACCTGCCCGCGCCACACGAGAGACCCCTGGCGGTCGCCTGCTCGCGGCACACGAGAGACCCCTGCCTGCCACCTGCTCGCGCCACGCGGCGGACCCCTGCCAGGCGCCAGACGGCGGACGCCTCCGGGCCACCTGCCGGCCGCCTCGGGCACCCGGTGGCGCATATAAGGCAGCAGAGCAAAGGGGGCGGCGGACGTGGTTTCCCGGACCTGGACCCAGGGAGGTGAGATCCCGTTCGACGATTCCGAGTCGGAACCGTCGTACCCCGGAAACACTTCAGGGGCGGCGAACCGCCGCCCCTGAAAGGGTGTCTCCCGGCCGGTGAACCACCGGACTGGTCGGGCTGCCGGCGAACCGCCGGCTGTTCGCCGGTGCATCACCGGCGAGCGGAACAGTGCCCGCTAGAAACGATCCACAAACTGTGAGTCAAGCCACTCGCGGAAACGCGACACCCAGTCGCCGTCGGTGGTCGGCCAGTCGAACTGGCCGGTCATCGCGAGTACCCCGATCACGACCGCTGCCAGCCCGATCAGCACGCCGAAGAGCGCGTCGGTAGTGCCGGCGACGTGCCGACGGCGGGTGGCCATCAGGCCGAGCACCGCGAGCACCGCACCGAACGCGCCGAGCCCGATGCCGTACCCGGCCAGGGTCCCGCTCAGCACGAACGTCGCACCGACGACCGAGACGATCAGGCCGAGGGTGGCGAGCAGGCTGGCCCGCGGCTTCGGGCCGCGCGTCACCGGCGGCTCGGGCGTGGTCGTGCCCGGGGCCGGGGAGACCGGGCGGTCGGAGATGTCGGGCCGCCGGGTGGTGCTGTCGACGTCGGCGTCCCGCTCGGCGGTGCGCGTCGTGGTCGCGACGGCGGAGGGCACGGGCTTGGTCTCCGCCTTGTTGACGGTGCCGGTGCGGGCCTCGGGCGCGACCGGGTGGGGGCTTCCGTTGCTGGGCTCGGGTGCCACCGGAGGAGTGCTGCCGTTGCTGGGTTCGGGTGCCACCGGGCGACCGGTGCGGGGCTCGGCCTGGACCGGTCGCGCGGTGGCGGCTCGGGCCACCGCCGCCCGCTCGCTGGCCCGTCGCTCGGCCTCGCCGACCCGGCCGTCGGCGCGGTAGTCGGCGGGGTCGTCGGACTGGCCGGTTGCGGTGACCGGGGTGTCGCGGCCGTCCACGCGGCCGTCGAGGTTCTCGTCCGACGTCGGTGCCGGCTCGGACCGGCGGGACAGCGAAGGAATTCTGACCACTACACACCTCCTGATGAATGCGTGGTGGCCGACGGAAAGGGTGGCACCCACGCGGTGTCGCCCCTCGAATACCCACCTGGGCGTTTCCTGACACCAATCCTGGGTACGGCCACCCGGACCGGCGCGGGCGGTCTGTCCGGCGGGGGCGCGGTGCCGCTGCCGCCTGGCCTGTCAGGCGGCAGCCGCGTCGTGGACCGCCCTGGCGAGGTGCGGCCCGAGGGTACGGCTGAACGTCCCGGTGATGTGCCCGACGGTGTCCCGGTAAGTGATCACGTTGCCGATCACGGCCGGGCACGAGGTCGCGTCGCAGAAGTACTGCCGCAGGTCCACCAGTTCGACGCCAGGCACCATCGCGGCCGCCGCGACGAGAGCGTCGGTCTCGGCGTACGCCCGGGACACAGGGGTGGCGCAGTCGTGGTCGAGGACCGAGAAGTTGACCCGTCGCACGCACTCCAGGGCCGCCTCGGAGACGCCCGGATTGTCGGCCACGACAACGATCTTCGTCCCTCGCGCGGCGACCGGCTTCCATGCCTCCGCGTACATCCGCGACACCCAGTCCTTGTCCGGCGCGGTCTTGTGCCGGGCCGCGGTGACGATGACGATGTCGTACTTCGGGCCGGTGGCCAGCCGCTGCTGAATCTCCTTCATCGTCTCGTCGCAGGTGCTGCCGGTGCCGGACCGGATCCATTGGCAGCCCCAGCCGACGTAGCTGTCGAGCTTCCAGCCGTACGTCGCCAGTTGGGTCCGAAGCCCCGGCAGCAGCATCGCGGCGTGGCTGTCGCCGAGCAGCGCCACCGAGGTGGTCCCCGGGCCCGACTCGCCGTAGGTGCAGGTGCGCATCGGTTGCCGCTCAGCGATCCAGCAGTCGAAGGCGCCGGCGGTGTCCTTCGTCAGGTCGGCCGGGGCCGGCAGGATGAAGTTGCCCTGCACCGACGGGCAGCCGAGGCTGGCGTCCCGGGCAGCGGCACCGAGGCAGCGTTCGGCACCAGCGGGCGGCTTTGCCTCCGCCGGCGTGGTGTTCCACACCGGCGTGGCCGCCGCGACGGTCACCGACACCACGAGCGCTGCGGCGACCAGGACTGGCCGCAGGACGGCGGTGAGCCCACCGGGCCGGCGTGGACGCGGCGCCCTGTGGGTGGGGATCCGCGAGGCCGGCTGGGTGGCGGGCGCCGTCCCGGTCGCCGGGCGGCGGCCCCAGGTCGCCTTGCGCAGCGGGTCTTCCACGCCGTGGTACCCGACGACGGAGAGTGCGGTGATGAGCACCGCCGCGGTCAGGTAGTAGGCCACGCTGTCGCTGGGCATGAGCGCCGCGAGGAGCACGACGACCGGGAAGTGCCAGAGGTACAGCGAATAGGAGATGTCGCCGACGTAGCGGCTCACCGGGTTGGTCAGCGGCCACAGGTACGGCTGGTCACCCCCAGCACCGGCGGCGATGACGAGGGCTGTGGCGAGCACCGGCAGGGTCGCCCACGGCGCCGGGAAGCCGGGCGTCGCCGGCACGAGGAAGAGCGAGGCGACGATGCCGGCCATGCCGAGCCAGCCGAGCAGCGTACGGCCGGCCACCGACCGGATGGCAAGAGCGCTGCCGAGGACCGCGACGAGCGCCCCGACCCCGAGTTCCCAGGCGCGGGAGAACGTGGAGAAGTACGCCACGGTCGTGTCGGTACGGGTCTCCCACATCGCCCATGCGAACGAGGCGACGGTGATCGCACCAATCGTGGTGCCGACCGCCAGCCGCCGTGCACGCGGACCCCACGCGAAGCGGCGGACCCCGAACAACAGGATGCCCAGCATCAGCCAGGGCCAGACGACGTAGTACTGCTCCTCGACGGCGAGGGACCAGAAGTGCTGCACCGCCGACGGCGGCAACCCCTCCTGGAAGTAGTCGGTGCCTTCGCGGGCGAACCGCCAGTTCGCCATGAAGAAGAACGAGGCGACCACGTCACGAACAAGCTGACTGAACCGCACGGCGTCGAGCAGGAAGGACGCCGCGACGACGGTGCTGACGAGGACAAGTATCGACGCCGGGATGATCCGCTTGATCCGGCGGACGTAGAAGCCCCGGAACGAGATGGTCCCGGTGCGATCGTGCTCGCGCAGCAGCAGCGACGTGATCAGATAGCCGGAGATGACGAAGAAGACGTCGACGCCGACGAACCCGCCCGACGGGTACCGCAGGAGGTGGTCGGCGATGACGGCAAGCACCGCGACCGCTCGCAACCCCTGCACGTCTGGGCGGAACGTGGCCGGCTTCGCGGTCGGCGCTGGACCGACCGGATCGGTCCGCTGCTGCTCGTACGTCGTGTGGCCGACCGACATCGGACCGTTCTCCCCCCGCCCGTGGTACGCCGAGACATCGGCGGAACCGCTGAGAGTATGCGGCATGCGCCAACGCGGTGGAAGCCGTGAGCGGTCGGCGGCGTACGTCGGCTCTGTCTACCTGCTGTCTATGCTTGGCACCCGTGCCAGAGGGACACACCATCCACCGCTTGGCGGCCCGGCACGCCGAGCTGTTCGCCGGGGACAAGCTGCACGCCGCGAGCCCACAGGGGCGTTTCGCCGACGGCGCTGCCCGGCTCTGCGGGACCGTGCTGGAGGGCACCGAGGCGTACGGGAAGCATCTGCTGCACCACTACGCCGGCGAGCTGACTCTGCACGTACACCTTGGTTTGTACGGCAAGTTCACCGATGGGTCGGGGGAGCCGCCCGAGCCGGTCGGGCAGGTGCGGCTGCGGCTGGCCAGCGACCGGCACTGGCTCGACCTGCGCGGTCCGACGGCCTGTGAGCTGCTCACCCCACCCGAGGTGGCCGCGTTGCGGGACCGCCTCGGGCCGGACCCGCTGCGTGCCGACGCCGACCCGGAGCGGGCGTACACCCGGATCGCCCGCAGCCCCACCCCTCTCGCCGCGCTGCTGCTGGACCAGTCGGTGGTGGCCGGCACCGGCTTGATCTTCGTGACCGAGGCGCTGTTCCGGGCCGGGCTTCCCCCGACGATGCCGGGTCGCCAGTTGACCAGGGCCGGCTGGGACGCGCTCTGGGACGACCTCGTCGGGCTGATGCGGCTCGCGGTCACGCACGGTCGGATCGACACGGTCCGCGACGCGCACCTGCCGGAGGCGATGGGCCGGCCGGCGCGGGTGGACCGGCACGGCGGCGAGGTGTACGTCTACCGCCGCCCGGGGGCACCCTGCCACGTCTGCGGCACCGAGGTCAGTCGCGGTGAGCTGGCCGGCCGCAACCTCTACTGGTGCCGTACCTGCCAGGCCACCTGATTCCCGCACCCCGCGCTGCGCCTCAGCCACCGTCGAGCAGCCAGTGGACCACATCGATCTTCTGTGGAAAGACGGTGCCGTCGGCGACGCCCCAGGCCAGCGTGTGCCCGATCGTCCAACCCCTGGCCCGGTCCCGGTCCAACCCCAGGTCGGTGCTGAGCCGGTCCAGTCGGCGTCGAACGGCGGCCGGCGAGTGGCCCAGCTCCGGGCCGCGGATCATGGGTACGACCGAGAACTCCCGTTCCCCGGTCAGCGGCTTCGGGTCGATCGCCAGCCACGCCCCTCGGTCGGCGAGCCCGTCGGCGGCGAGGATGTTGCCGGCGTGCAGGTCCTGATTGACAAGTACCTGCTCACCCTGGCTCGACGCCAGGCCGCTGAGCAGGTCGAGCGCCGCGTCGAGCAGCCGCCGCTCGTACGGGCGACCGGCCCGTTCCCAGGCCCGCGGCATCCGGTCGACCCACCCGGCGGCCTCCTGGACCAGCGAGGTGAACGGCGCGCCTGCCGGTCGCCAGAGCCGGGGAAGCAGCCCGATCACCGCGCCCAGCGCTTGGTCTGGCGGCAGGTCGTGCAGGGGAGTGCCCGGCTGGCAACGTTCGAGCAGCAGGGCGCGCCGGGCGGGGTCGTGGGCGAGCAGACGGATCGCCGCGTCGCCGTCCCAGTGCACCAACGCGTCGGCCTCGTGCCGGCTCTCCTCGTCGGGGTACTGCAGCTTCAGCACCGCCGCCCTGCCGTCGGGCAGGTCGACGGGGAGCGCCAGCGAGGCGTACGCCTGTCGGAAGGGCGGGCCGAGCCGCAGCGACCACTGCTCGGCGCACTCCGTCAGCCAGGTCGGGAGTGTGGCCAGCCAGGCGCGGCCGGCGGGTGACCCGCGTACCCAGTCGAGACCCTCGGGTAGATCCAACTGGCCCTCCTGAGCCGTGCGGCGGTTCGTGTCGGCTGGTGGGTGGCTCAGCCGGGTCACGGCGTTCCCACGCCGGTCCATTGTGACTAGCGTGGACGGGTGCAGATTGGCGTGAACGTACCGAACTTCGCCCCGGGCACCGATCCTGACGTCCTGCGACGGTGGGCGCAGACGGTGGAGGGTCTCGGGTTCGACCTGTTGATGGTCTCCGATCACATCGCGGTCACGCCGGACGTGGCCGAGCAGTATCCGGCGCCGTTCTACGAGCCGTTCACCACCCTGTCCTGGCTGGCCGGTGTGACCAGCCGGGTTCGGCTCGGCACCACCGTGCTCATCGTCCCGTACCGGCACCCGCTGCTCACCGCCCGGATGGCGGCGAACCTCAACCGGCTCAGCGGCGGCCGGCTCGTCCTGGGCGTCGGTGTCGGCTGGGCCCGGCAGGAGTTCGAGGCGCTCGGTGTCCCGTTCCGGCAGCGCGGTGCGCTGACCGACGAGTACCTGAACACCATGCGTACGGCCTGGGAGGACACCGGGGACTACGACACGGGTGCGATCCCGATCTGGGTCGGTGGCAACAGTGAAGCCGGCATGCGCCGCGCTGTCCTGCTCGGTGACGCCTGGCACCCGCTGCGGGTGACGCCGACGCGGCTGGCCGAGGCGGTCGGACGGTTGACGGAGATCGCCGACGAGTTGGGTCGTCAGGTGCCCGCACTGGTGCCCCGGATCGCGCTCCAGGAGACCCGGGAGCCGATCGCCGCCCCGGACCGGCTCGCCGGTGTCGGCACCATCGATCAGATCGTCGCCGACCTCGACCAGCTTCGCGCGCTCGGTGCCGAGACGGTGGTGCTGGACCCGTTCAACGGCGACCTGACCGAGATCCGCCAGCCCGAACGCGCCTGGCGAACCCTTGCGGCCGTGGCCGCGTACCGCACATCCCAGGAGGAGCGATGACCCCAGACGACGAGAAGTTTCTCCGCCACGCCGTGGCGATCGCCAGCCGCGCCGGGGCTTCCGGCGAACGGCCGTTCGGCTCGCTGCTCGTCGACGCGGACGGCGTCGTCCTGGTCGAGGACCACAACACGGTGGTCTCCGATGCGGACATCAGCGCCCATCCGGAGCTGAAGCTGGCCCGCTGGGCGGCTCGGGAACTCTCTCCCGAGGTGGCGGCCGGCACCACCATGTTCACCAGTTGCCAACCCTGCCCGATGTGCGCGACGGCGATCGAGCGCTCCGGCCTCGGGCGGGTGGTGTACGCCCTGTCGACCGAGCAGTTCGAGGAGGTCAAGCCGGCCACCCCGGCGCTGCCCCCGGTCCGTTACGAGGGGCCGGCGCTGTTCGACGAGGCGCGTCAACCGATCGACGACTACTACTGACCGGAGTTGTCCGGGGGCGGTGTGACGCAGCCGGAATTGACAGTCGGCCGGCTGCCGGAGCAGGGTTGAGGCGTGACAACGATGTCAACGGACAAAAGGGAAAGGGTTGTCGCGTGATCCTCTCCCGGCCGCACCGGTTCGCGGTGTCCCGTTGACGGTTTTCCGGCGCGGACCTGCTCCGTCCGCCGATCCTGGCCGTATGTCCCTTTCCTACCCGACGGTGACCAGCTGAAATGACCGACGTGCCCCGATCCGACGCCGAAGCGACCCCCGCTCCCGCAGGGTCGCCAGACCTGCCCGATCTGGACGAGTTCCTCGTCGACCAGACCCGGAGGCTGCTCGACACCGCCCGCCGCTCGGTCCGGCCCGAGGGCGGCTTCTGGTGGCTCACCGACGACCGCACCCCGGATCGCGGCGAACCGATCCACACCTGGATCACCTGCCGGATGACCCACGTCGCCGCCCTCGCCCACCAGGGCGGCGACCCGGACGCCGCCGCCCTGGTCGACCACGGAGTCGCCGCGCTCAGCACGCTGCTGCGCGACGAGCGGTACGGCGGCTGGTTCAGCGCGGTGGACCAGCAGGGGGCGCCCGTCAACGACCGCAAGGCCGGCTACGACCACGCGTTCGTGCTGCTCGCCGCCTCCAGCGCCGCACGCGCCGGACGCCCCGGCGCGGACCTTCTGCTCGCCGACGCGCTTGCTGTCGTACGGGACAGGTTCTGGGACGACGACGCCGGCGCGGTCCGTGAGTCGTGGAACCGGGACTGGACGGTCACCGAGGACTACCGCGGCGCCAACAGCAGCATGCACATGGTCGAGGCGTTCCTCGCCGCTGCCGCCGCCACCGCCGACGCGAGTTGGGCCGACCGGGCCCTACGGATCGCCACCCACCTCGTGCACGGTGAGGCGGCCCGGCACGACTGGCGGCTGCCCGAGCACTTCACCACCGACTGGACGGCGCTGCCCGACTACAACCGGGACCAGCCCGCCGACCCGTTCCGGCCGTACGGCTCCACCATCGGGCACTGGCTGGAGTGGGCCCGGCTGCTGCTGGAGTTGGAGGCGGTGCTGCCGCAGCCACCCCGCTGGCTGCTCGCCGACGCCCGCGCCCTGTTCGCCGCCGCCATCCGTCGCGGCTGGGCTGTCGACGGCGCGGACGGCTTCGTCTACACCATCGACTGGGACGACCGGCCGGTCGTGCGCTCCCGGATGCACTGGGTTCTCGCCGAGGCCATCGGTGCGGCGGTCACCCTGCACCGGCGCACCGGGGACGCGGTCTACCTCGACTGGTACCGAACCTTCTGGGCGTACGCCCGCCGTAGCCTCGTCGACCGGACCGGGTGGCGGCACGAGTTGGACGCGCAGAACCTGCCCGCCGACACGGTCTGGCACGGCCGACCGGACGTCTACCACGCCTACCAGGCGGTCCTTCTGTCCCGCGCGGCCGACGGCCTCGGCGGCCCCGGCCCGCTCGCACCAGGGGAGGTGACCGCGTGATCGTCGTCGCGGGTGAGGCACTGATCGATCTGGTCGTCACCGCCGAGGGACAGCGGGCCGTGCCCGGTGGCTCCCCGGCCAACGTCGCGGTCACCCTGGCCCGACTCGACCAGCCGGTACGACTGCTGGCCCGGCTGGCCAGCGACGACCACGGTCGGCAACTCGTCGAGCACCTGAGCGCCAACCGGGTGGGCCTGGAATGGGCGGTCCGTGCCGAGGAGCCCACCTCGGTGGCGGTGGCCACCCTGGACGCCGCAGGGCAGGCCAGCTACGAGTTCCGGCTGGCCGGCGCCGCCGACTGGCAGTGGACGCCGCAGGAACTGCCCGAACTGGCCGGGTCGCCGGCGGTCGCGCTGCACAGCGGGTCCCTCGCGCTCGCGTTGGCACCCGGCGCGGAGGCGCTTGAGGGCCTGCTCGCCCGGGAACACCAGCGGGACGGGCTCACCGTCTCCATCGACCTCAACCTGCGGCCGAGCATCGTCACCGACCGGGCGGCGGAGCAGGAGCGGGTACGCCGGCAGATCCGCCTCGCGCACCTGGTCAAGGCCAGTGACGAGGACCTGGCCTGGCTCTACCCGGACCGTTCGGTGGCCGACGTGATGACCGAGTGGCGTACGGCCGGGGTGTCCTGCGCCGTGGTGACCCGGGGCGGGGAGGGCGTCTGGCTGCTCGCGCCCGACGGCTCGCTGCACGAGGAGCCAGCGGTGCGCACCACGGTGGTCGACACCGTCGGCGCCGGCGACTCGTTCACCGGCGGCCTGCTCGCCGCGCTCGCCGACCTCGACGCGCTCGGTGACCGGCCGGCCGACCGGCTCGCCACGGTGACCGGCCCGCAGTGGGGTGTGGTGCTCCGGCAGGCGGCCACGGTGGCCGCGCTGACCTGCGCCCGCCGAGGCGCCAACCCGCCCACAAGAGCGGAGCTGAAAGCCCTCCTGACCCCCACGACCTGACCCGCGCCGCCGCCGGCACGAGCACCGGCACCGGCACCGGCACCGGCACCGACACCGGTCGATCATGGACTTGTGGTGGGCGTTCAACACCGCTTTGCGGCATATGTGAGGCACCACAAGTCCATGATCGACGGGGCGGGCAGGGCGCGCCGGGGCGGGCAGGGCGCGCCGGGCCGAGCAGGGCGGGGCGGGGCGCGGGCGGGTTGGGCACGGGCGGGTCGGGCAGGGCGAGGGGGGCCGGGCAGGGCCGGGGGTCAGGTCAGGCCGCGTTTGAGGAGCTTGGTGGGGAGGACTGTCGTGGTGGGCGGGGTGTCGTCGCCGGCGATTCGTTGGAAGAGGCGCTCGGTGGCCACCTTGGCCAACTCCCTGGTGTCGTAGGCGACGACGGTCAGCGGTCGGGGCATCAGGTGGGCCAGCTCGAAATCGTCGAAGCCGACCAGGGCGGCGTCACTGCCCCGTCGGTGCAGCTCCTGGAGCGCACCGACGGTGAGTCGGTTGTTGGCGCAGAAGAACGCGGTGGGTGGTTCCGGTAGGTCGAGCAACGCGGCGACCGCCCGCCCGGCCTCCTCGGGAGCGATGAGCCGCTCGCGGACCAGCGACTCGTCCGGCTCGACCCCGGCGGCGGCGAGTGCCGCCCGTGCCCCGGCCAGCCGCTCACGCATGGTGGGCACACTCGGCGCACCCAGCAGCAGGCCCACCCGTCGGTGCCCCTCGTCGAGCAGCGCGCCCACCCCGGCCTGGCTGCCACCCCGGTTGTCCAGCAGCACGGCGTCGGCTTGCAGCCCCTGCGGTGGCCGGTCCAGGAACACCACGGGCATGCCCAGCTCGACCTCACGGCGTAGGAACGAGTGGTCGAGGCCCGCCGGCACCACGAGCAGACCGTCGACCCGGCGCTGGGTGAAGTCCTGGAGCAGGGCGCGTTCCCGCTCCGCGTCCTCCTCCGACGAGGCGGTGATCAGCATGGTGCCGTGGGCCGCCGCGATCTCGGCGGCGACGCTGGCGATGGTCGCGTAGAACGGGTTGGCGATCTCCTCGATGAGCAGCCCGACGGTGGCGTTGAGCTGCCGGGAGCGCAGGTTACGAGCGATGTCGTTGCGCCGGAAGCCCAGTTCGGCGATGGCGGCCAGCACGCGGCCGACCAACTCCTGCCCCACCGGCTCGTCGTTGACGACCCGGGAGACCGTCTTCAGGCTGACGTCGGCGCGCCGGGCCACGTCGACCATGGTGGGACGCCGACGTACGGTCGGCCGGATCGGGGTCTGCGTCACGGGGTGGTCCTCCACGGCGGGCGCGGGTCAACGGTCGAGGGCGGCGAGCGCGTCGACCGCTTTTCGGGCGGCGATGAGCACCGGATCCCACACCGGCGCGTACGGCGGAGCGTAGCCCAGGTCCAGTGCCGTCATATCGTCCACCGTCATGCCGTTCCACAGCGCCACGGCCAGTGTGTCGATCCGTTTGGCCGCCTCGGACCAACCGACGATCTGCGCGCCGAGCAACCGGCCGCTGGGTCGTTCGGCGATCAGCTTGACGGTCATCGGTCGGGCACCGGGGTAGTAACCGGCCCGGTTGGTCGACTCGGCGATCACCGAGACGAACTCGAAGCCGGCTGCCGTGGCTTCCCGCTCACGCAGGCCGGTCCGGCCCACCTCAAGGTCGCAGACCTTGGTCACCGCCGTGCCGATGACGCCCGCGAAGGTGGCGTACCCGCCGCCGATGTTGATCCCGGCGACCCGGCCCTGCTTGTTGGCGTGCGTGCCGAGCGGCACGTGCACCGGCAACCCGCTGACCCGGTGCAGCGTCTCCACACAGTCGCCGGCAGCCCAGACCCCGGGCAGCCCGGGCACCCGCATCCGGCGGTCGACCCGGATCGCGCCGGTCGGCCCGAGGGGTAGGCCGGCCGCCTCGGCGAGGGCGGTGTTGGGGCGTACGCCGAGACCCATGACCACGACGTCGGTCGGAATCGGCCCCTCGGCGGTGACCACGGCGGACACCCGGCCGTCCCGTTGTTCCAGGCCGCTCACCGGCAGGCTCGTGCGGATCGTGACGCCGAGACCGCGCATGGCGTCGGCGACCAGTTCGGCCATCTCGGCGTCGACGGTGGCCATGGGCTGCTCGCCCGCCTCGACCAGGGTCACCGAGAGGCCGCGGAGGATCAGCGCCTCGGCGATCTCGACGCCGATGTACCCGCCGCCGACCACCACGGCCCGGCGTGGCTGCGGGTCGGCGTCCAGCCACTCGCGCAGCGCCGCACCGTCGTCGAGGGTCTGCATGCCGAACACGCCGTCCGCGTCGGTGACCGCCCATGGCGGCTTCACCGGAACCGCGCCGGTGGCGTACACCAGGTCGTCGAAGCGTTCGCGGACCTCGCCGCCGCCGGTCAGGTCCTGGGCCACCACCTCGCGGCGGTCCAGGTCGATGGCCGTGACCTCGTGGCGCATCCGGACGTCCATCGCGTACTCGGTGCGGAACGTCTCCGGGTCGCGGGCGATCAACGCCTCGGGGCCGGGCACCAGGCCGCTGATCCAGTACGGGATGCCGCAGGCCGAGTAGGAGGTGAAGTTGCCCCGCTCGAAGACCACGATCTCCAGGTCGTCGCGGTTGCGGCGGCGTCGGGCCTGGGACGCCGCCGACATTCCGGCGGCGTCCCCGCCGATGACGATCAGCCGTTGCGCCACGGACTCATCCTGTCACGTGGTGATCAGCCGCGGGTCTGCCGTGCGACGTCCTGCACCACGTCGGTGAGCCGGCCGGTGCGCTCGAACACCGCGCGCTGCCGTGCCGCGCCGCTGCCGTGCCGGCGCAGGCCGCCCAGCAGGTCGGTCACCTCGGCCCAGTCGCCGTGCTGCTCCAGCGCCGGGCGCATCCGCTCCACGAAACGGTCCAACAGCTCCCAGGCCGGGCGCAGTTCACCGTTGGTGACGTCGACGGCCTCGCCCTCCAGGCCGTCGTGGGCGGCCCGCCAGTGCGCCCCGACCAGCAGGTGGTGGTCGGTCTGCAACGCCGGCCGGCCGGCCTCGACATCCGCCATGGCGGTGGCCACGAGCGCCCGGACCAGCGCGGCGACGAGCACCGCGTCGTCCACCGACGGGCAGACGTCGCCGATCCGCAGTTCCACCGTCGGGTACTTCGCCGACAGGCGGGCGTACCAGTAGAGCATCCCCTCGTCGAGCATCACCCCGCTGGAGATCAACTGGCGGATCAGCCGCTGGTAGTGCTCGTGCGACTCCAGGAACGGCGTCGGTGCCACCGACGGCCAGCGCTCCCACTCCACCGAGCGCCAACTGGCGTAGCCGGTGTCCTCGCCACGGGAGAACGGCGAGTTGGTGGTCACCGCGTGCAGCATCGGAAGCCACGGCCGTACGTGGTTGAGCACCTGCACGCCGGTGTCCGGGTCGGGCACCCCCACGTGCACGTGCATGCCGTTGTTGCCGGGGCCGGGGACGAGCAGCCGGAACCGCTCGATCATCCGGTCGAAGCGGGGCTTGTCCACCACAGGTGGGACCGGGCCGTCCACCGGGCCGGTGCCGATGGCGAGCAGGCGTACGCCGGCCCGCTCGGCGGCGTCGGAGAGCGCCCGACGCAGGACGCCGAGGGAGTGTCGGATCGAGGAGAGTTCCAGGCCGGGCGGGCTGCCGATCTCGATCTGACTGGTCTGGAACTCCCGCTCCACCTGCCCGCGCAGTTCGGCCGGAACCTGCTCCATGACCAGGTCCACGGCCGGGACCGCGGCCCCGGTGTGCGGGTCGACGAGCAGGAACTCCTCCTCGACACCCACGGTGAGCAACCCGGTGGCCGCAGCCCTGTCGCTGAGCGCCTCCGCCACCTGACCGGTCATCGACATCACCCGTCCGTTCCTACCGTTCGCGGTCCGTCCGCGTCGGTCCCTCGCCTGGTTACCCAACGTGGTGATGCCGGGAAACGTGGCGGCGTCACGTCGTGCCCGGGGCGGGCCGTTGGTTTCGGCCGGGCGGGGTGACAGCGGGTGCCGGATCAGCGACCGGCGGTCACCGACCGCCGGTCGTCGCGTTCCCGGCGCTTGCGGACCTTACGGATCACCCAGCTGACCACCATCACGACGAAGACCGCGACGATCGCGTAGTTGAACCAGTCGCTGTAACGCGCGACGTCCTGCCAGCGGCTCCCCAGCGCGTAACCGGCCCCCACGATGAGACCGTTCCACACCCCGCTGCCGATCGTGGTGAGCAGGATGAACTCACCCATCGGCATCCGGTTGGCCCCGGCCGGCACGGAGACCAGGCTGCGGACCACCGGCACCACCCGGCCGATCAGCACCGCCCAGCGACCGTGCCGCTCGAACCACTTGTCGGCCTTCTCCAGGTCGTCGCTGTCCACCAGCGGGATGTGGTCCAGCCAGCGCTTGAGTCGCTCCTCACCGAGCGCCGCGCCCAGCCAGTAGAGGACCAGCGCACCCACGAGCGAGCCGACGGTCGCGGCCAGCACCACGACGAAGACGTTGAACTTGCCCTCGTGCGCCAGGAAACCGGCGAGCGCCAACACGATCTCACTGGGGATCGGCGGGACGATGCTCTCCAACGCCACCAGCAGCGCCACGCCGACCGGGCCCATCACCTCGATCACCGAGGCCACCCAGCCGGTCAACCCGGTGAACTCGGACGGGTCGCCAGCCTGGGCGTACGCCATGGTCGTCCTTCCGGTCGGCTCCTGGGGATCGGAGGGTCATACCCACCTGGGCCGGACCTACACCTCCGGGTGCAGCGCGGTGTCCGCCGGCCCCTGCCGCCAACCAGTGAACACCACCCGTAGACCGGCGCGGGACGGCGCGCAGCAGAACGGGCCGGCCGTCGCGTCGGCGGCCGGGTCCAGCGGGGCGAGCCGGACCAGTCGCCACGGCTCGTCGTCGGCCCGGGCGCGGACGGTCAGCGCGTCGCCGGCGCGGCTGACCCGGACGGTCACCTCCCGGCCCGCCCACTCCGGCACCGGCCCCACCGACCAGTCGGAGAACTCGCGCGTCACCACCGCGCCGAGCTGCGCCTCGCCGTCACTGACCTCGACACCGGCCTTGGTCCAGGTCCGTTCGTCGACGCGGACGAACGCTCCGGCCTGGTCGAACTGGGCCGAGAAGTCGAGCCGGAAGCTCACCTCCATGGCGGTGCCCACCGGCAGCGGCGCCAGCAGGGCCGGGCCGTTGTCGTGCACGAAGCCGTAGCTGGTCCGCCGCCAGAAGTCGCTCTCCGCCGCCGGCTCGACGACCAGCTCGCCGGCCGGGCCGTCCTCGACGCGTACCGGTGGGTGCAGCCAGCGGCCCCGGGACCAGTCCAACAGTTCGCTCGGCGGTACGAGGTCGTTCTCCATGTCGGGCACGGTAACCCACGGCGGTCGCCGGTCGGCCCGGCTGGTTTGCCGCGGTGATCAACTGGAGAGATTTCTTCGGCATGGGTGACCGTTGGTATTCCGAAGCCGTCGTCTACTGCCTCGACATCGACACGTTCGCCGACTCCGACGGCGACGGGGTCGGTGACATCCGTGGGTTGATCGGGAGGCTGGACTACCTGGCCCGACTCGGGGTCACCTGCCTGTGGCTGCACCCGATCCACCCGTCGCCCAACCGCGACGACGGCTACGACGTCACCGACTTCTACAACGTGGACCCGCGCTTCGGCACCCTCGGCGACTTCGCCGAGCTGCTGCACCAGGCGCAGAACCGGGGCATCCGCGTGATCATCGACCTGGTGGTCAACCACACCTCCGACGAGCACCCGTGGTTCCAGTCCGCCCGCTCCTCGCCGGACTCGCCCTACCGGGACTGGTTCGTCTGGTCCGACACCGAGCCGGCCGACCGCCACCAGGGCATGGTCTTCCCCGGTGAGCAGGACGAGACGTGGAGCTACGACCGGACCGCCAAGGCGTGGTTCTACCACCGGTTCTACAAGTTCCAGCCGGACCTCAACTTCGCCAACCCCCAGGTCCGTGACGAAGTCAAGAAGATCATGTCGTTCTGGCTCCAGCTCGGCGTCTCCGGCTTCCGGATGGACGCGGTGCCGTTCATCATCGAGCTGACCGAGCCGGGCAACCCGAACTCCCCGAAGGACTTCGAGTTCCTCACCGAGATGCGTCAGCACGTCCAGTGGCGCCGCGGCGACGCCGTCCTGCTGGCCGAGGCGAACGTCGAGCCGGACCAGCTCCCCACGTTCTTCGGCGACACCAGCGGCTCCGGCAACCGGATCCACATGCTCTTCGACTTCATGCTCAACGGGCGGCTCATGCTCGCCCTGGCCCGCGAGGACCCGGAGTCGCTGATCGAGGCGCTGCGCGACACCCCAAAGCTGCCGGTCGGCGGGCAGTGGGCCACCTTCCTGCGCAACCACGACGAGATCGACCTGTCCCGGTTGACGACCGAACAGCGCAACCAGGTGTACGCGAAGTTCGGCCCGGACGAGAACATGCGCATCTACGACCGGGGCATCCGTCGCCGGCTGGCCCCGATGCTCGGCAACGACCGGCGGCACCTCGAACTGGCGTACGCCCTGCAGTTCTCGATGCGCGGCACGCCGGTGCTGCGCTACGGCGAGGAGATCGGGATGGGCGAGGACCTGTCGCTGCCCGGTCGGGAGGCGATCCGTACCCCGATGCAGTGGTCGTACCAGCCGAATGCCGGCTTCTCCACGGCAGACCCGGAGAAGCTGGTCCGTCCGGTGATCGACAAGGGTGAGTTCGGCTACCAGAACGTCAACGTCACCGCCCAGCGGGGCGACTCGAAGTCGCTGCTCGCCTGGTTCGAGCGCATGATCCGTACGCTGCGGGAGGCCCCGGAGATCGGCTCCGGCTCGACGACCCACATCGACGTGGCGATGCCCGCCGGAGTGCTCGCGCACCGGGCCGACGGGCCGACCGGGACGATGGTCTTCCTGCACAACCTGGGCACCGACGACGTCGAGGTGGACCTCAGCAGCCTGGAGTCGGAGGCCGACCTGCCGATCGACGTGCTTGCCGACCAGGGCTACGGCGAGTTGGGCAAGCTCGGCGCGGTGAAGGTCTCCGGCCACGGATACCGGTGGATTCGCCTATGCCGAGGGTCGGCCTGTTGACGTTAAGCTCCTCCGATCGACCCCACATTACCGGGAGGTAATCATGTCGGAGGAGTCCCGCGTCGCCATCGTCACCGGAGCCGCACGTGGCATCGGCGCGGCCACCGCCCGACGGCTGGCCGCCGACGGAATGGTCGTCGCCGTGGTCGACATCGAGGAGGCGGCCACCAAGGAGACCGTGGACGCCATCGCCGCGGCCGGCGGCCGGGCGCTCGGGGTGGGCGCCGACGTGTCCGACCGGGACCAGGTCGAGGCGGCGGTCAGCCGGGTCGCCGCCGAGCTGGGCGCGCCCACCGTGCTTGTCAACAACGCCGGCGTGCTCCGCGACAACCTGCTGTTCAAGATGACCAACGCCGACTGGGACACGGTGATGGGTGTGCACCTGCGCGGCGCGTTCCTGTTCAGCCAGGCCGCCCAGAAGCACATGGTGGACCGGAAGTGGGGGCGGATCGTCAACCTCTCCAGCACCTCCGCGCTCGGCAACCGGGGTCAGGCGAACTACGCCGCCGCCAAGGCCGGTCTGCAGGGCTTCACCAAGACGCTCGCCATCGAGTTGGGCCCGTTCGGGGTGACGGTGAACGCGGTCGCGCCCGGCTTCATCGTCACCGACATGACCGCGGCCACCGCCGCCCGCATGAAGGTCGACTTCGACGACTTCCAGAAGCACGCCGCCGCCGAGATCCCGGTCCGTCGTCCGGGCCGGCCGGAGGACGTCGCGCACACCATCTCGTTCCTCGCGAGCGAGGGCGCCGGCTTCGTCTCCGGTCAGGTCATCTACGTCGCCGGCGGCCCGCGGGACTGACCCCGTACCCCGGACGAGGGCGCTCCCCAGGACGGGGACGCCCTCGTCGCCGGGGCCCGACCTGATGGTCGCCGGGTCCTCGCCCGGTCCCTGTGGTCGCCGCCCTGTGGTCGCCGGGTCCTCGCCGGCGGGTCAGGCGGGTGCGCGGCGGGTGCGCCAGAGCCAGATCAGCCCGAGCACCGGCAGCACCAGCGGGATGTAGCCGTACCCGCTGCCGAACTGCGACCAGACCGTCTCGTCCGGGAAGAGTTCCTTGTCGGCCAGGCTCAGGATGCCGACCACGACCACCCCGACCAGCTCCACGGAACAGCACGCCAGTGCCACCCGTCGGCCGGCGTGCCCGGCGCGGGCCAACCCCACCGCGGCCACGATGTAGATCAGCGCGGCCAACCCGGAGAGCAGGTACGCCACCGGCGCCTCGTCGAACTTGGTCGCGATCTGCAGTCCCGCCCGACTCGTCGCCGCGATGGCGAAGAGCAGGTAGACCGCGATCAGCAGCCGACCCGGCCCGGAGTTCGTACGCTGTCGAGCCGGCCCTGCCTCAACCACCGAGCACCTCCCAGGTCTGCTGCAGGCGGACCACCACCACCGGGGCCACCAGACAGACCGCGCAGACGATCGCCGAGCCCCAGCGGGTCGGCTCCATCCGGGCCAGCACCCAGGCCAGTGGCGGCAGGCACACGAGCGTGACCAGATAGCCGAAGAATGCGCCGGGCTCGCCGGGCCGATCCCCGCCGCCGACCGCGACGAGCGCCAGCACGGTCAATACCAGCAACGCCACTTCGAGTACGGCCAGACCGACGACCTGCACCCGGTCCGGTGGCCGGTGGCGTACCGCCGCCACCAGCGCCCACACCGCGACGAGCAGTGACAGCACGATCGGCACGGTCGCGACGATCCCGTCCACCGGTGAGTCGGCGCCCACGCTGGTCACCGGAGACGCCCGGTCGTTGCCTCGGTCACCGGCACAGCCTACTAACCGTCGTAGTAAAGGGCTGCCCTGCCTCTCCGTATGTGACGTGTGCTCCCGCCTGCCGCTCCGGTGCCCACGCGTCTCGCGCGGCGTCAGTGCCCGGCTTGCAGCCAGTAGACCGAGACGGCAAGCAGCGGATCCGGGCCGTCGTTCCGAATCTGGTGCGGCACCCTGCTGTCGATCGCCACGACGTCTCCGGCCCGCAGGACGGCCGTCCGGTCGGCGAACGTCAAGGTCCCGACCCCGGACACGATGACCCACACCTCACGGGACCGATGAACGTCCAGGTCATTGGAGGTGTTCGGGGCCACCGACCAGCGAGCGACCTCGAACGGGGCGGGCGCCGTCGACGGAAACGGCAGCAGCGCCCGGTGCACGGGGCCGCCCTCGGTGAAGTCGTACCAGTGGTCGAACGTCACGACACCGCTGGTGGTCGCTGGATTCGCGGTCTCCATGTCGTCGAGACTGCCGCGCTCCACCTGGGGTGTCTGGCGGCAATCGGACCTGAGGCTGCCGAGAATGGCTCGGGCGGTGCCCGGCGGACCCCGGGTGCCACCAGCCCTCGGCGGCTCGCCCGCAGCCCCGCAAGCGAGGGTGAGCTGCTTCGATTGGTCGAACCCGCCGCCGTCAGGACCGCCGGGGCGACTAGCGTGGATCACGTCCGTGGCGTTGCCACGGTGCGGGGAAACAGCGGAGGTACACGTGCTGCGGTTCGGCTTGTTCGGCACCGGTCACTGGGCTATCGAGACGCACGGGAAGGCGCTGCACGCTCATCCCGACGCGGAGTTGGTCGGGGTGTGGGGTCGCAACCCGGAGCGCGCCTCCGCGCTCGCCGAGCGCTACGGGGTGCCCGCGTACGCCGACGTCGACGCGCTCATCGAGCAGTGCGAGGCGGTCGCTGTCGCCCTGCCGCCCGACATCCAGGCCGACATCGCGGTCCGGGCCGCCCGCGCCGGCCGGCACCTGCTGCTGGACAAGCCGCTGGCGCTCAGCGTCGCCGACGCCGACCGCGTGGTGGCCGCCGCCGACGAGTCCGGGGTCGCCTCGGTCGTCTTCTTCACCCAGCGGTTCCAGCCGAACGTGACCGCGTTCCTCGCCGCCACCGCCGCCGCCGGGGGCTGGCAGCACGGCCGGACCACCGCGTTCGCGTCGATCTTCCAGGACGGCAGCCCGTACGGCGGCTCGTTGTGGCGCCGCGAGCACGGGGCGCTCTGGGACATCGCCCCGCACGCCCTCTCGATCCTCCTGCCGGTGCTGGGTCGGGTGACGCAGGTGGCCGCGATGGACGGGCCGAGCGGGATGGTCCACCTGCTGCTCACCCACGAGGGCGGTGCCACGAGCAGCGCCTCGCTCTCCCTGGACGCCCCGACCGAGTCGATGGCCCGGGAGTTCGTCTTCTACGGCGAGAACGGCATCGAGAACGTCCCGTACGGCGAGAACGACGCCGCCACCGCGTTCGGCGTCGCCATCGACCAGCTCATCGAGCAGGTGCGGGCCGGCACCCGGGACCACCGCTGCGACGTCCGCTTCGGCCGCGAGGTCGTCACCATCATCGCCGCCGCCGAAACCGCCCGAACCCAATCCCGCACCATCCCCGTCCCCCACCCCTAACCCAACCCCGAACCCCCACCCCCCCCCACCCCCCCACCCCCCATTTCTGCGGTGATCAAGAGGTTTGCGTCACGACACGCCGGTCGGCATGACGCAAACGTCTTGATCACCGCAGGCATGGCGGGTGGGGGTGGGGTGGGGGGGTTCGGGGTGGGGGGTTGGGGTCGGTTCAGGTGGGGGTGGAGAGGGCTGCGTTCAGCTCGTCGGGGGAGTCGAACTGGTCTGCTGGTAGGGCCTGCAGCATCTGCAGCATTGCCGTGCTGGCCCCGTTCTCCTGGCCCCAGCGGATCAGGTCCTCCCGGGAGACCGGGTAGTCGAGCCCGGCCAGGTACTCCTGCAACTGCACCCCGGTGACGGTCATGTCGGGCGGCTACCCGATCGCGGTGGTCGTACACCGGCTGGGTTGGCACCCGCGACGGGCCCGGCGGCCGGCGTGTCGGCCCGCGACGCGCCCACGGTTTGCCGCAGCGGCGGCCGGGTAGCCGCTGGCATGCTGGTTCAGCGGCTCGGCGCGCCGAGCGATTTCGACCCGTTGCTGGAGCGCGTGCGCGACGCCCGGGTGGTGATGATCGGTGAGTCCACCCACGGCAGTTACGACTACTACCGGTTGCGTGAGCAGCTCACCCGCCGGCTCATCGCGGAGTGTGGTTTCTCCTTCGTCGCGGTGGAGGGTGACTGGCCCGACTGTGATCGGGTGCACCGTTCGGTGACGGCCGCCCCGGGTGGCGCACTCGAACCGCAGCTCGCACTCGACCAGTTTGAGCGATGGCCGACCTGGATGTGGGCCAATGCCGAGGTGGCCCGGTTCGCGAGCTGGCTGCGGTCCTGGAACGTGGAGCGGCCGGAGGAGCAGCGGGCCGGGTTCCACGGGCTCGACGTGTACAGCCTCTGGGAGTCGATGCAGGCGATCTTCGACTACCTGGGGGAGGAGGACCCGAAGTCACTCGAGGCGGCGCAGGACGCGTACCGGTGCTTCGAGCCGTACGGCAAGAGGGTCGAGGAGTACGGCGCGGCGAGCCGGTTCGTCTCCGCCCGCTGCGAGGAGGAGGTCGTCCGGTTGCTCGCCCGGACCCGTGAACACGCCCTCTCCGACGGCCCGGACCGCTTCTCGGCCTGGCAGAACGCGGAGGTGGTGGCCGGTGCCGAGCGCTACTACCGGGCGATGGTGGCCGGCGGGCCCGACTCGTGGAACATCCGCGACACCCACATGCAGGACACTCTGGACCGGCTGCTGGACCACTACGGCCCGGATGCCCGGGGCATCGTCTGGGCGCACAACACGCACGTCGGGGATGCGCGGGCCACCGACATGGCCACCGACGGGATGGTCAACATCGGTCAGTTGGCCCGGGAGCGGCACGGCGAGGACGCGGTGACCCTGGTCGGCTTCGGGAGCTACCGGGGCACGGTGATCGCCGCACCCCGCTGGGGGTCGCCGCCCGAGGCGATGGTGGTGCCCCCGGCCCGGGAGGGGTCGATCGAGCGGCGGCTGCACGAGCTGATGCCGGAGCGGGCGGTGTTGATCTTCGGCGGCGAGGACCAGCCGGGCTGGGTCACCGACACCGTGGACCACCGGGCGATCGGGGTGGTCTACGACCCGTCGTTCGAGTCCTGGGGCAACTACGTGCCGACACGGCTCGGCGACCGCTACGACGCGTTCATCTGGTGCGACGACACCACAGCTCTGCACCCGCTGCCGGTGCCGGCCGTCCCGGGCGAGATGCAGACCTACCCGGCCGGCGTCTGACCCACGGTCGGCCGCACCCGCCGATCCCGACGCACCTGACCCACCCGGCGCACCTGACTGCGTCGATCATGGAGTTGTGGTGCTGGACGAAGGCCTCTGATCGGGGCACGACGGGCACCACAACTCCATGATCGACGGCGTGGAGCGGGGGCGGGTCAGACGTGGGTTGGGGTGCGGTCCTCGAGGTGGGAGCGCAGGCCCTCGCCTTCGATGTCCACGTTGGGCAGGGCGCGGTCGAGCCAGCGGGGCAGCCACCAGGCGCGGTCGCCGAGTAGTGACATCACCGCCGGGACGATCGTCATCCGGACCACGAACGCGTCGATGGCGACGCCGATGGCGAGCGCGAAGCCCATCGACTTGATCACCGGGTCCTCCAGGAAGACGAAGCCCCCGAAGACCGACATCATGATCAGCGCGGCGGCCGTGACGACCCGTGCGCCGTGTCCCATGCCGCTGATGGTGGCCTGGCGGGCCGTTTCACCGTGGACGAAGTCCTCCCGCATCCGCGACACCAGGAACACCTCGTAGTCCATGGCGAGCCCGAACAGGATGCCGATGAGCAGGATCGGCAGGAAGCTGATCAGCGGGCCGGGCGTGTCCAGGCCGACGAGGTCGGCGAGATGCCCCTGCTGGAAGACGGCCACCGTGATGCCGAACGTGGCGGCGACGGTGAGCAGGAAGCCCAGCGCCGCCTTGATCGGCACGAGAAGCGAGCGGAACACCAGCATCAGCAGCAGCACCGAGAGCCCGACCACCAGCAGCAGGTAGACCGGCAGCGCGTCGGAGAGCTTCTCGGAGACGTCGATGCCGATCGCGGTGACGCCGGTGAGCAGCACGTCCGCGTCGGAGATTCCGCCCACCGCGCCTCGGATGTCGTGCACCAGGGTCTCGGTGGCCTCGTCGGTCGGGCCGGTCTTCGGCACCACGCCGAGCAGCGCGGTCCGGCCGTCCGGGCTGAGCTGCGGCGGTGCCACCGCGAGGACGTTCTCGGTGCGCTGGAGCAGGGCGGTGACCTGCGGTACGGCGGCCGAGGTGGCCTGTGGCGTGTCACCGGCGACCACCACCGCGAGCCGGCCGGTGAAGCCCGCGCCGAAGCCCTCGACGGTCAGGTCGTTCGCCACCCGGGCGGGTGAGCCGACGGCGGCCGTCGCGGCGCCCGGCAGGGCCAGCCGCATGTCCGGCGTGGGCAGCGCGAGCAGCCCCAGGCCGAGCAGACCGACCAGGATGACCGGTACGCGGAAGCGGGTGATCATCCGTGCCCAGCGGAAGCCGAACCGGTTGCGCTCCTCGGTCGTGGTCGTGGTCGTCGTCGGCGCGGTCGGCCGGTCGGTGACATCCGAGTCGTCCTCGTCGGCGGTGGCGGCGGTGGCGGTGGGCACGGCGCGCAACCGGCGGGGCAGCACCCGACGGCCGGCGAAGCCGAGCAGCGCCGGTTGGAGGGTGATGGCGACGAGCACGGCGACGGTGACCGTGCCGGCGGCGGCGAGACCCATCACGGTGAGGAACGGGATGTCCACCACGGCGAGCCCGGCCAGGGCGATGACCACTGTCGCGCCGGCGAAGACCACGGCCGAGCCGGCGGTACCCACGGCCCGGCCGACCGCCTCCTCCGGTGACAGGCCGTCGAGCAGGTTCTGCCGGTGCCGGGAGGTGATGAAGAGCGAGTAGTCGATGCCGACGGCGAGACCGAGCATCAGCGCCAGGATCGGTGCGGTGCTGGTGAGCTGGACGGCGCCGCTCAGCGCGAACAGTCCGGCCATGCCGGCGCCCACGCCGATCAGCGCGTTGAGCATCGTCATGCCGGCGGCGACCAGGGAGCCGAAGGTGATGATCAGGACGATCGCGGCGACAAGGACGCCGAGCGCCTCGGTGGAGCCGATCTCCGGCTCGCCGCCGAGCACCTCGCCGCCCGGTGCGACCTGCCAGCCCTGTGCCTTGGCGGCCGCGCCCACGTTCTCGTACGCCTCGCGCTGCTCGTCGGTGACGTCGTCCCCGCCGGTGGCGAACTGGACCTGGACCAGCGCGTACCGGCCGTTGGGTGAGACCGCGCCGACCTGGAGCGGGTTGACCGCGCCGACCACACCGGGCAGTGTCGACGCCTGCTGGACGAGCTCCTGCACCACGGCCTGACCCTGCGGGGTGGCCAGCTGGCCGTCGGCGGGTGCCTTGATCGCGATGGTGCCGGTGGCGCCGCTGGCCGCGGGGAACTGGTCGGCCAGCAGGTCGAGCGCGCGCTGGCTCTCGGTGCCGGGCATGGTGAAGTTGCTCGCCGTCGGGCCGCGCAGGGTCGCCGCGGCCAGGCCGGCGACGACGAGTACGACGAGCCAGAGCGCGACGACGAGCCGTCGCCGGCGCAACGCGCCCCGGCCGAGCCGGTAGAGCAGGGTGGCCATCAGGAGTCCTTGTCCTCGGTCGTGGGTGGATGGGGCAGGGGTGTCTCGACGGGTTCGACGGCCCGCCGGGCGAGGGTGAGCAGGGCGAGGCGCAGTGCGTCGTCGGGGATGTCGGCGAACTCGGCGCACGCCTCGGAGATGCCGGCGAGCAGCACCAGCGCGGCGATCCGGGCACCCGGCCGGTCGGAGTGCCCGGCGAGGGCGTCCCGCAGCCGGTCGGAGATCTGCTGGATGTGTGCGAAGGCCGGCTGGCACAGCAGCTCGGGGAACTCGCCGCGCAGTACCGCGATCTCCTGCCGGAACCGGACCGCGAGGTCGACGAAGCCCTGTGCGGCGACCTCCTGGGCGGCCGCTCCGGTCAGGCCGATGAGCTTGTCGTCGAGGTCGCGCAGCACGCCGATCGCGGGTGCCATCAGCTCGGCCAGCAGGGCTTCCTTGTTGGCGAAGTGGTAGAGCACGGTGGCCTTGGAGCACCCGACCTCGCGGGCGATGTCCTGCAGGGAGGTGCCCCGGTAGCCGGTCACCGTGAACCTCCGCGCCGCCGCGGCGAGGATCTCGCCGTGCGTGTCGGGTACCGCTCTGACCATGCCCGGCCCACCTCCCGCAGACCAGCATGCCTGACCGATCGGTCAGACCCTGACCGATCGGTCAGGCAGAAGCGGTGGCGTTCACCACACCCCGGCGCGGTGTCAGTCGGCGTGCTCGGCGTCGTACCTGGTCCGCGCCTCGGCGATGGCCCGGCGGTGCCGCTCGGCCCAGCTGGTCAGCGCGACAAGTGACTCGTAGAGCTCCAGCGCCATCGGGGTGGCGGTGTATTCGACCTTGGGCGGGACGGTCGGGTAGACCGTGCGGTGCAGCAGGCCGTCCCGTTCCAGGTTGCGCAGCGTCAGGGTGAGCATCCGCCGGCTGATCCCCTCGATGTGCCGCTCCAACTCGGTGAACCGCACAGGTCCGTGCGAGGCGGCCACGAGGATGCCGATGCTCCACTTGCCGCCAACCCGGTCCAGGACCTCGCGGACGGTGCACGCCCGAGCCTGACCCGGGGTGAACGGCACGTTCTCGGCCGCGCAGGTCAGCTCGGCCTGCACCAGCTCGGACACATCGCTGTTCCTCTGGGACATCAAAGTGCCTCCTTCCGCTCCGGTTCATGGTCACAGACGATGACCTCGGTAACAAACCGTGCACCAAGGAGGAAGCTCGTGGAACGTGGCGTCCCATCCCGCTGGCCGGCTCTGCTGGTGCTCTGCGCCGGCAGCCTGATGATCATCCTGGACGGCACCGTCGTCGCGGTGGCACTGCCCGCCGTGCAACGCGACCTGGGCTTCACCGCCGCCGGTCTGGCCTGGGTCGTCAACGCGTACCTCGTGGCATTCGGCGGGCTGCTGCTGCTCGCCGGTCGGCTGGGCGACCTGCTCGGACGGCGGCGGGTCTTCCTGGCCGGCGTAGCGCTCTTCGCAGTGGCCTCGTTGGCCTGCGCCGTCGCGACCGGGCCGGCCCTGCTGGTCGGCGCGCGGTTCGGGCAGGGCGTCGGCGGGGCGCTGGCCATGGCGGTGAGCCTCGGCATGATCGTCCGGCTCTACCCCGAACCGGTCGAGCGGGCCCGTGCCATCGCCGTCTTCAGCTTCACCGGCGCGGCCGGTGCGTCGGTCGGCACGGTCGCCGGAGGGGTGCTCACCCAGGCCGCCGGCTGGCGGACGATCTTCCTGGTCAACGTGCCGATCGGTGCGGTCATTCTGCTCGTCGCCCGGCGCCGGCTCCCGGCCGAACGGGGGATCGGCCTGCGGGCCGGCCTGGACCTGCCCGGCGCGTTGCTGGCGACCGGCGGGCTGATGGCCGCCGTGCTGGGCATCGTGGGGGCCGGCGTACACGGCTGGGCCAGCCTCCGGACGCTTGGCGCGGTGGCCCTCGCGGCGCTGCTGCTGGGCGGGTTCGCGCTGCGTCAACGGGTGGCGACGACCCCGCTGGTGCCGTCCCGGGTGTTGCGCGTCCCGGGTCTGGTGGCGGCGAACGCCGTGCAGTTCCTCATGGTCTGCGCGTACTTCGGGTTCCAGTTCCTGCTCGCCGTGGAACTGCAACTGGTGTTGGGGTTGGACGCCGCCGCGACCGGCTGGGCCTTCCTGCCCACCCCGGTGGTGATCGCCGTGGTCTCACTCGGCCTGGCCGGTCGGCTGATAGCCAGGTGGGGTGCCCGGACCGTACTGCTGGTCGGGCTCGTCCTGGCGACCGTCGGCTTCCTCCTGCTCGCCCGGCTCCCGGTCGACGGCGTCTACGTGGTGGACGTACTCCCGGCGATGTTGATCTTCGGGGTGGCCGGCGGCCTGACCCTGCCGGCGGTCACCACCCTGGCCATGGCCGGCGCGACCGACACGGACGCCGGGCTCGCGTCCGGCCTGGCCAACACCACCCAACAGGTCGGCGGCGCGGTCGGCCTGGCCGCGCTCGCCACCCTGGCCGCCGCCCGCAGCGACGGCCTGCGGGCCGTCGGCTGGGGCGAGGCCGCCGCGCTTGCCGGCGGCTACCGGACCGCCTTCGCCGTGGCCGCCGGTCTCGTGGTCGCCGCATGGCTGGTGGCGCTGACCACCCTGCCCCGCCGCCCGGATGGGCCGGCGTCGGCCGCCGACCCGTCCGGCCCGGCGACTGTGGGTGCCGGAACCGATCCGTACCGAAGCGCCGCGTCCGGTTGACCGACGGCGGTACGGCCGCGAGGGTGGTCGGGTGACCAAGGCTGACGAGACCCGGGACGGCGTGGCCCTGACCAACCTGGACCAGCCGCTGTCCGACCGCGACGACGCGACGAAGCGTGATCTGGTCGACTACCTCGACGCGGTCGGCGACCGGATCGTCCCGCACCTGCGGGGCCGGCCGCTCTCGGTGATCAGGGTCCGCCCCGGCCAGCCGCCGTTCATGCAGAAGAACCTGCCCCGCTACACCCCGGACTGGGTCCGCCGGGCGCCGGTCTGGGCGGAGGCCTCGCACCGGGAGATCTCCTACGCCCTCTGCGACGACCGCCGCACCCTGCTCTGGTTCGCCAACCAGCGGGCGGTGGAGTACCACCCCACGCTTGCCACCGTGGCGGACCTGCACCGCCCGACCCACCTGGTCCTCGACCTCGACCCACCGGACGGCGACGGGTTCCGCGCGGCCGTGGACGCCGCCCTGCTGGTCCGTCAGGCGCTCGCCGACGCCGGTCTGGCCGGCGCCGTCAAGACCAGCGGGGCCAAGGGCGTGCACGTGTTCGTTCCGGTGACCGACGAACCCACGGCCGAGGAGTTGGCCGCCGCCACCCGGGCGCTCGCCGTCCGCGCCGAACGGCTCGACCCGGCGCTGGCCACCACGGCGTACATCAAGGAGGACCGCGGTGGCCGGGTCTTCGTGGACGCCACCCGGGCGGGCGGGGCGACGGTGGCCGCCGCGTACAGCCCCCGGCTGCGCCCCGGAATGCCGGTCTCGTTTCCGGTCGACTGGGCCGACCTGACCGAGGTGACCCCCGCCGACTTCACCATCCGGACCGCGCCCGCACTGCTCGCCGACGCTGACCCGTGGGCCGCGCTGATGCCGGCCCCGCAACCACTCCCCGCCGATCTGGTCACCGAGGGGCGGACCATCCCGGTCGCCCGGGTACAGGCCATGCACGAGGGCAAGCGCCGGGCCCGCGCCCGCCGCGAAGCCGGCTGACCGCCCCCACCCGCGCCCGGCGAGCGGGGGCTGACCTGCTCCGACGACCTCCGCTCGCGCCCGGCGCGCGGCCGATTGTCGGTGGGTTGTGGCACGATTTCCCAGGTGAGCAGCAAACCCGACGCGACCCAGCGACTGGGCGACCTGGCGCGGCTGCGCCGGGTCCGCGACCGGATCGACCGGGAGTACGCGCAGCCGCTTGACGTCGAGGCGCTGGCGCGTGGCGCGCACATGTCCGCCGGGCACCTCAGCCGCGAGTTCCGGCTCGCCTACGGCGAATCTCCGTACAGCTACCTCATGACCCGGCGGATCGAGCGGGCGATGGCCCTGCTGCGCCGTGGCGACCTGAGCGTCACCGACGTCTGTTTCGCGGTCGGTTGTTCGTCGTTGGGCACCTTCAGCACCCGCTTCACCGAGTTGGTGGGCGTGCCGCCGAGCGTCTACCGGCGGCAGGCGGCTCAGGCGACGGCGGGGATGCCGTCGTGCGTGGCGAAGCAGGTGACCAGACCGGTCAGGAATCGAGAAGCGCGGGTCACCGCGGCGCGACTAGCGTGACCAGCATGGACATCACCATTCACTCGAGCTTCCTGCCGCACACCGACCCGGAGGCATCCCTGGCCTTCTACCGCGACATCCTCGGCTTCGAGGTCCGCCTCGACGTCGGCTACGAGGGGATGCGGTGGATCACGGTCGGGCCGGTCGGCCAGCCCAGCACCGCAATCGTCCTGCACCCGCCGGCCGCCAACCCCGGCATCACCGACGACGAACGGCAGACCATCCTCGAACTGATGGCCAAGGGCAGCTACTTCGGTGTCAACCTGGCCACCACCGACCTCGACGCCACCTTCGCCAAGCTGGAGGCCAGCGACGCCGAGGTCGTCCAGGAGCCGACCGATCAGCCGTACGGTGTGCGCGACTGTGCCTTCCGGGACCCGGCGGGCAACATGGTCCGCATCCAGCAAGTCCGCTGAGTCCGCGCGCCCGACAGATGGAGACCCGATGAGCACGGCCACCCAGCCGTCCACCCCGCACGTCGCCGACAGCCACGACCTGATCCGGGTGCAGGGCGCGCGGGTGAACAACCTCAAGGACATCAGCGTCGAGATTCCGAAGCGGCGGCTGACGGTGTTCACGGGTGTCTCCGGCTCCGGCAAGAGTTCGCTGGTGTTCGGCACCATCGCGGCCGAGTCGCAGCGGATGATCAACGAGACCTACAGCGCCTTCGTGCAGGGCTTCATGCCGACGTTGGCGCGGCCCGAGGTCGATCTGCTGGATGGCCTGACCACGGCGATCATCGTGGACCAGGAGCGGATGGGCGCCAACTCGCGCTCCACCGTCGGCACCGCCACCGACGCCAACGCGATGCTGCGCATCCTGTTCAGCCGGCTCGGTCAGCCGCACATCGGCTCGCCCAACGCGTACTCCTTCAATGTCCCCTCGGTGAAGGCGACGGGCGCGATCACCGTCGATCGTGGTGCCGGAAAGACCAAGACCGAGAAGGCGACCTTCAACCGACTCGGTGGCATGTGCCCGCGGTGCGAGGGCATGGGTGCGGTGACCGACATAGACCTGTCCGCGCTCTACGACGACAACCTCTCGCTCAACGAGGGCGCGATCACCATCCCGGGTTACAGCATGGAGGGTTGGTACGGCCGGATCTTCCGTGGCTGCGGCTACTTCGACCCGGACAAGCCGATCGCCAAGTTCACCAAGCGGGAGCTGCACGACCTGCTCCACCGGGAGCCCACCAAGATCAAAATCGACGGGATCAACCTGACGTACGCGGGCCTGATCCCGTCGATCCAGAAGTCCTTCCTCGCCAAGGACATCGACGCGTTGCAGCCGCACATCCGCGCCTTCGTGGAGCGCGCGGTCACCTTCACCACCTGCCCGGACTGCGCCGGCACCCGGCTCGGCCCGGAGGCCCGGTCGTCGAAGATCAAGGGAAAGAACATCGCCGACGCGTGCGCGATGCAGATCAGCGACCTGGCCGCCTGGGTACGCGAGATCGACGAGCCGTCGGTGGCCCCGTTGCTGGCGGGCCTGCAACACCTCCTCGACTCGTTCGAGGAGATCGGGCTCGGCTACCTGTCGCTGGACCGGCCGGCGGGCACCCTCTCCGGCGGCGAGGCGCAGCGCACCAAGATGATCCGCCACCTCGGCTCCTCGCTCACCGACGTCACCTACGTCTTCGACGAGCCGACGATCGGGCTGCACCCGCACGACATCCAACGGATGAACGAGCTGCTGCTCCAACTGCGCGACAAGGGCAACACCGTGCTCGTCGTCGAGCACAAGCCGGAAGCCATCGTGATCGCGGACCACGTCGTCGACCTCGGGCCCGGCGCAGGAACGGACGGCGGCACGGTCTGCTACGAGGGCAGCGTGCAGGGCCTACGGGCCAGCGGCACCATCACCGGCCGCCACCTCGACGACCGGGCGGCCCTGAAGCAGGCGGTGCGGACGCCCACCGGCAAGCTGGAGATCCGGGGCGCAACGGCAAACAACCTGCAGGACGTGGACGTCGACGTACCCCTCGGGGTGCTCGTCGTCGTGACCGGCGTCGCCGGCTCCGGCAAGAGTTCACTCGTGCACTCCTCGATCCCCGCCGGCGCGGGTGTGGTGTCGATCGACCAGAGCGCCATCCGCGGCTCACGGCGCAGCAACCCGGCCACGTACACCGGGCTGCTCGATCCGATCCGCAAGGCGTTCGCGAAGGCCAACGGCGTGAAGCCGGCGCTGTTCAGCGCCAACTCCGAGGGTGCCTGCCCGAGCTGCAACGGTGCCGGCGTCATCTACACCGACCTGGGCATGATGGCCGGCGTCGCCGCACCCTGCGAGGACTGCGAGGGCAAGCGGTTCCAGGCGTCGGTGCTGGAATACCGCTTCGGCGGGCGCGACATCAGCGAGGTGCTCGCGATGTCGGTGACGGAGGCGGAGAAGTTCTTCGGTGCCGGCGAGGCGCGTACGCCGGCAGCGCACGCCATCCTCGACCGACTCGCCGACGTCGGGCTCGGCTACCTGAGCCTGGGGCAGCCGCTCACGACCCTCTCCGGCGGGGAGCGGCAACGGCTCAAGCTGGCCACCCACATGGCCGAGAAGGGCGGCGTCTACGTCCTCGACGAGCCGACCACCGGCCTGCACCTGGCCGACGTAGAGCAACTGCTCGGCCTGCTCGACCGACTCGTCGACGCCGGCAAGTCCGTGATCGTCATCGAGCACCACCAGGCGGTCATGGCGCACGCCGACTGGATCATCGACATCGGCCCCGGTGCCGGCCACGACGGTGGCCGGGTCGTCTTCGAGGGCACACCCGCCGACCTCGTCGCCGCCCGTTCCACTGTCACCGGCGAGCACCTGGCGGCGTACGTCGGCGGCTGAACGATCTCCCCGGCGAGCCTTGTCGATCATGAAGTTATTGCTCCGACACGCCGACGTGGGCGCCAGTAACTTCATGATCGACGGTGTCGCGTGGGGGCCGGAGTCGGGGTTGGGGCCGTCAGGCGGGTTGGATCCGGCGGGTCAACCCGGGGAACAGCCGCAGCGCGTTGTCGCGGTTGATCGCCGACCACGCCGCGCGGTCCAGTGCGGGATCGCGGTCAAGATCGTCGGTGATGACGCCGACCTCGCCGTCCGGACGCGACGCGAAGTCGGTGCCGTAGAGGATCTGGGTGCGGCCGACGGCCTTCAGCAGCGTCGGCATCGAGTACGGGGAGGCAGGCTGCGCCGTGTCGTAGTAGAACCGGCGCAGTGCCCTGCGGACGGTGGCTGGGTCAGCGAACTCGCCCTGACGGCCCTGCGACTCGGCCCGTCCCGCCAGGTACGGCAGGAAGCCACCGGCGTGGGACAGGATGATCGACAGGTCGGGATGACGGTCCAGAGTGCCGGAGACGATGAGACTCAACGCCGCCCGGGTGGAGTCGAACAGGAAGTCGGCCAGTGAGTTCGGCACCCCTGGCAGCGCGAACGTGGTGTCGGGCAACGCGTCCGGATGGATGAACACCACAGCGCGACGCCTGTTGAGCTCCTCGAACAGCGGCTCGAACGCCGGGTCCCCGACGTACCTGCCGCCCGCGCTCGTCATGAGGATGACACCGTCGGCGCCAAGCGAGTCGAACGCGTACCGAACCTGCTCCAGCGCCAGATCGAGGTGCAGCGGCGCGACGTTGGCGAAGAATCCGAACCGCTTCGGATGCCCTGCTGCGAGTTGAGCGTACGACTCGTTGACGACACGTACTCCTTCGGCGGCGAGTGCACGGTCCGCGAAGGCCGCCGACGGCACCGGTGCCGAGAGTATGGCCGTTTCGATGTGGTTCTGGTCCATCATCCGCAGCGCGCCGGCGGTGGTCCAGTCCGCCCACTCCGGCCACGCCTCCGGGTCGGCCGGAAGCAGGCCGCGACCGATCGCCCACTCACGCATGTCCTCCGGCAGCGCGTGGTGATGGGTGTCGATCCGGCGCACCGGCCGTCCTCCAGCGTTGTCGGCCCACACCACCGGGGCGGACACCAGCCCAACGCCACCTGCCACGGCGGCGGCACCCGCAGAGCGCAGGACCGACCGCCGGTTCATCGATGAATACACTGTCAACCTCCACGGTGTCGTAGCGAACGTGCTCCACGGTGGCCCTTCCGAGCGGGCCAACACATCCGTGGAAGGAGTTCGATACGGCAGTCGATGGTTGATCGATCCGGTCGTCGGATCGACTTTCGGCCGACTCCGCGTCGCACCTTTCGTCCGAGGTGGCGCGGTGCGGGGATCGCCGGGGGCGGTTTTTGTGGCTCAGTCGAGCAGGCCGGCGTGGTGAGCGAGGATGGCCGCCTGGACGCGGTTGTTGAGACTCAGCTTGGCGAGGATCCGGCTCACGTGGGTCTTCACCGTCGCCTCACTCATGTAGAGCGTGAGAGCGATCTCGGTGTTCGTCAGACCGCCGCCCACGGCGACCAGCACTTCGTGCTCCTTGCTGGTCAGCACGGAGAGCTGCCGCGCGTAGTCGCTACGCCGATCCGGCCTCGGGGCGGCGAACATCCGCAGCAGCCGACGGGTGATCCGCGGCGAGATCATCGCGTCGCCGCGCGCCGCGCTACGCACCGCGGCGATCATCTCCTCGGCCGACGCGTCTTTGAGCAGGAAGCCCACGGCGCCGTGGCGCAGCGCCTCGTGCACGTACTCGTCGAGGTCGAACGTCGTGAGCACGACGACACGTGGCGCGGGATCGAGCTGCGCCAACCGCTCGGTCGCCGTGAGGCCATCGCCTCGAGGCATCCGGATGTCCATCAGGACCACATCGGGGCGCGTCGTCCGAGCGAGGTCGACTGCTTCGACGCCGTCGGACGCCTCGCCGCTCACCGTGATGTCGGGCACCGCCTCCAGGATGGCGCGCAGCGTCGAACGAACCATCCACTCGTCGTCGGCGATCAGCGTCCTGATGGGGCCGGCCGCGGAGGTCACTCCACTCCTCCCCGGCGGATCGGCACCTCGGCGATCACCTCGAAGCCGCCGTCGGCGGTGGGACCGGCGGTGAATTCCCCACCGACCAGGCGTACCCGCTCGGCAAGGCCGAGCAGCCCGTGGCCGCCGGCAGGCAGCGAGGCATTCTGGACGACCGGTCGGCCCCGGCCGTTACGCACCGACAGCCGCAACAAGCTTGGCGTCTGCTCGACACGGACGTGGGTTCGCGCCGCCGGGGCGTGTTTGCGGACGTTCGTCAGCGCCTCTCGGACGAGTCGGTAGGCGGTGTGTTCGACGAGCAACGGGGGCCGTTCTGCCGCCGGGTCCACCACGTCGAGAAGGACGGGGATGCCGATCGTCCGTGACTCCTCGATCAGGGCGGCGAGATCGGCGAGCCCACGCTGGGGGGCGAGGGGGGCGTCGCCGTCGTTGCGCAGGACCCCGACGAGGGAGCGGAGTTCGGTGAGCGCTTCGCGCCCGGTGGCGCCGATCTGCCTCCCGATGGCGACCGGGTCTCCGCCAGTCGACGCCTCCAGAGCCGTGGCCTGCAACACCATCAGCGACACCCGGTGGGTGACCACGTCGTGCATGTCCCGGGCGATCTCGGCCCGTTCGTCACTGCGGGCACTGGCGATGCGTTGCTGCTGGTCGCGTTCCAGGCGTCGCGTCCAGTCCCGGACGCGTTCCACCAGCTCCTGTCGGGTACCCACGTACATGCCCAGCAGGACCGGTGCGACGCACACCGCCGTGGTGATCGGGATCGACCCGTCGGCGCCGGCGAAGCGCCAGATCGGAACGCCGACCAGCACCGTCGACACCAGCGTTCCGGCGGCGACCCTCGGCCACTGGGCGCGCTCGGCCAACGAGTACAACGCGACCGCGACGGCCAGGTGCGCCGACACGACAGCGTTCGCGAGTAGGGACGCGGCCAGTAGCACCAGCGGAAGCCTGCGCCGCCACCTGGTCGACAGCCCGACGCCGACGGCGAGCGGAACGCCGAGCCACAACGGGGGGAATCGGGTGTCGAGGCCGGTGAGTGTCGGCCCGAAGAAGTCGTTGGTGCCGAACTCGCCGGTCGCCGTGAAGATCGCGACAACGAGGCCCAGGGCGCTGTCGACGACGGTTCGGTGACGGTACCAAGGTGCCGCCAACTGGAGGTGCTGCGCAGTCATCGTGCTCCAGAGTAGGTGACCTGGCCGGCAGTGGTCGTCAGCAGAAAGTTGTACGCGGTGCGGCCAACCATGGCGGATGTGATGATCTGGTTTCCCGCAACGGACGACGCCATGCGCCGCGCCACTGGCGAGGCTTGTCGGATGCTCATCCGAGAACGGTTCCGTCGACGGCTCGATCCCAGGAATCTCCAGGTTGGCTTCGGCATCTTCGCGCTCCTCGCGGGGCTCCTGATCGCCCTGCGCCAGGACGCTCCCCATCCCCTGTTCCAGGTCGCCGGCGTGGTGGGGTACGCGAGCGCCGCGGCGCTCTCCTTCGGCGGCTGGTTCGCTCTCGGCCGGGCGGCGACCGCCCCGCTGACCCGACGGATCCTGATCGTCTTCCACCTGCTCTTCGTGCCCGCCCAGTTCCTGTTCCTGCTGGCCCACCAGGCGCCGTGGCTGGGGATGCTGCTGTCAACCATGATCACGGTGGGACTGAAACCGCGGTTCCCGCGGCTCGGGCGGACGACGCGCAAGGTGTGGCTCGTACTGCACGTCGGCCTCAGTGTCGGCTGGCTCGGCGTCGCCCTCGGGATGCTCGTCCTGTCCATCGTGGGACTGACGACGGACCGCCACGAGTTGCGGCACAACGCGTACGTCCTGGTGGAGACGTTCGACAAGGCGTTGGCGATCCCGAGCGTCTTCCTGGTGCTCGTCACCGGTGCGGTGATCTCGCTCGGAACGCCCTGGGGACTGGTCAGACACCGGTGGGTGTTGACCAAGCTGATCATCGCGCTCAGCCTGCCGATCCTCGCCACGTTCGAAGGCACGTGGAGCGAGACGCTGACCGAGCGCACCGGGGACCCCGCTGGCGAACCGGGTGGGACCGGGATCCTGCTGGTCTGCGCGCTGGCGCTGTTCGTCGCGCTGCTCTGGTTCGCGACGATCCTGTCCGTCTTCAAACCCGGTGGCAGGACGCGCTGGGGGCGCGCGTCGGCCACCCGTGCGCCGACGGCGTCGGTGCTGTCCGCGTCGCCCTCGGCGTCCCACAACCGGCCGTACGGCGGTGCAAGCCGCTGACGGCCGGACACCGCCGGGTACGCGAGTAAGACCCCTGACCGTTTTTCCTGGTCAGGGGTCTTTTTGTGCTGATCAGCGGTTTCTTAGCAAGTGTGCCCCCGGCAGGATTCGAACCTGCGCCCCCGCCTCCGGAGGGCGGTGCGAGCCACGGTCGCACTCTATGCCTGACCTGGGCGAGTGCCGGCAGTTGCGCGGTAGCGCGAGCAATCTTGGCACGCATGTGGCACGGAGTGCCGGCCAGTGGCCTGAGATTCTGATGCCTGACGCGCACCAGCAGCGCGGCATCGAGGAAGTTGCACACGTCTAACGTACGGTTAGACCGTGACAACACGCCTACTTGCTGGTCAGGTCTTCAAAGTCGGCGGACTGCCCGACATCACCTATAACCCTCGGACACAGCTTGGACTGGAAGAGATGGTCCAGGACTACCTCGATGAGAGGCACCGCATCCTGTCCATCTCGGGCCCCACGAAGACCGGCAAAACGGTCTTGGTCCGAAGGGTACTGCGAGATCTTGAGGCAGTCAGAGTTTCTGGTGGCGACATCAAGAGCGCGGCGGACCTGTGGATCAACGTCGGTGACGACCTTGGGCTACAGACGGTTTATGAGAGCAGTCGCCAGTACACAGACACCGAGACGCGCACCGTGACCGGCGAGTTGCAAGTACCCGCTATCGGCAAGGCGTCGCGAGCGGGTCAAGAGTCGGTGGCCACAGCCATGGCCGATAAGACTGGCAGAAGCAGGCCGATCGAGGTGGCGGCACGGCGAGCCCTCAGGGAGTCGCTGACACCCCTAGTTATTGACGACTTTCACTATATACCTGTTGAAGTTCAGACGGAAATCGTTCGCTCCCTCAAAGATCTGGTCTTCGACGGGCTGCCCGTGATTGTCATCGCGGTGCCGCACCGGGCGTACGACGTGATCCGGGTCGAGAGGGAAATGACCGGCCGTGTCCAACAGATGAAGATTGACTTTTGGTCCCAAGATGAGTTGCGTGGCATTGCGAGCAAAGGCTTCACAGCACTCAACGTGATCGATGAGTCTGCGGTAATTGGTGAACGCCTCGCCCGGGAATGCTTCGCCAGTCCTCATCTAATGCAAGACTTCTGTCTGCAATCCGTTAAGCAGAGTGGTATTAGAGAGCGCCAAGAGAGTCCAACGCTCCTCCAAGAGCCACTGTGGGATTCGTTCTTCCAGGAGCGCTCGACCGCCGCCTCAAAGACAGCATTCGACATGCTTGCTAGGGGGCCGCGTCAGCGCACTGACCGGAAGCCGAGACGTCTCAAGAACGGCATGGTCGTGGATATCTACGGTGCCGTGCTGATGGCGATAGGCCGCACTGGCCCGCTTACAAGCATTTCATATGAGACTCTCCGTGCCGCCATGCGAGATATCGCTGGGGAAGAAGCCCCTCGGGGGCAGGAAATTGCACGGATTCTCGACGAGATGTCGAAGATTGCGCGAGATCAGATCGACGGCGAACCCGTAGTCGATTACGACACGAAACTTACCACTCTGCACATCTCCGATCCGTATTTCGCCTTCTTCCTCCGTTGGAGGGCGGCGTCAGAGCTTGCTGAGCGTACTACGGTTCAAACCATGTTTCCGGAGTCGGAAGCGAAGACTAGCAACCAAGCTGTTCAGATTTCTCCGGCTCAAAGGATTCCGGAACCACGTAGAGCAAAATCGATCCCAACCTCCAAGTTCAAGGGCATCGGCAATAGGCGACGCAAGGGTCGGCGATGAGTCGCCTAGATTAGAGCTCGGGGCCATGCTTCCCAAGCGTCCGCGAGAATTTCGCCCAATGTGGATCTCTTTGGGGTCCAATCGAGCGCGGCCTCGGCGCGGCTGACGTCGGCGATCAGCTCCGGCGGTTCAGGCTTAGGAGGTTGCCGGTGGACGGTCACCGGGTGGCCGGTGATCTGTTCGGCAGTGGCTACCACTGTGGCCATGCTCGTTCCGATGCCTGAGCCAAGGTTGATGGTCTGGCTAGCACCTGGCGAGCAGACGGGCAGAGCGAGCCGGATTGCGGTGGCGACGTCGGCGACGTGTACGAAGTCCCGCACCGCCGCCCCGTCGCCGTTGAGGGTTACATGGTCGAGTTCTCCGGTGATCGCGCGGAAGACGTTCGGGATGATCCGCGCGCGGTCGGTATCGGTGACGCCGTCGACGGCCCCGGCGATGTTGAAGGGCCGGAGGATGACCGCGCCGACGGCTCCGGTCGCCGCGTACGCCGCGACCATGTGCTCAGCCGCGACCTTCGACGCCGCGTATGGGCTCTCAGGGTGCGGGTCGAGGTCTTCGGACAGTGCGCCGTGGTGCTGCGACCCGTAGACGATGTTGGTGGAGGCGAAGACCAGAGAAGCCGGCGCGGTGGTCGTCCGCGCGGCGTCTAGGGCCATGAGCAGATTCAGCGTGCCGGCCGCGTTGACATCGAAGTAACCCAGCGGGTCAGCGAACGAGTCCCGCCCGCTGGTCAACGCGGCAAGGTGTACGACTCCGTCGTACCCGCCCTGCTGAACGATCTCGGAGACCCGCGCACGGTCCCGAATGTCCCCTGTCACCAGCTCGACGCCGGACGGTGCGGTTCGAGCACCGCGACCCCGGGTCATGACCGTGACCCGGTGCCCGGCGGCAAGCAGGTCGCGGGCTACGGCGCGGCCGAGAAATCCCAGGCCACCAGTTACCAGTGCATGCACGTCAGCTTCTCCCCAGGATCGTGCGGCGGTGTTCCCACGCGAGTTCAAGGCATCCGGCCGCCGCCGGTGCCAGCCGCCCGCTGGCGGTCAGTTCGTCGATGGTGTGCCGGGTGAACGGCAGCGCCGAGGTTGGCCGTACCCGTCCGGTCTTGACCACGGTTCCCTCATCGTTGGAATCGACCATGTCGGCGAACAGGTGATCGTAGGTGGGGCCGTCGTACACCGCGACGGTCAGAATCTCGCCCCACAGGGTGAGTGCGTCGAGCGCGACGCCGAGGCAGAACACCCGCACTCCGCCGGACGTATACGCGCGGTCGAAGGCTGCCAGTGGTTCCGCGCTGTAGTCCGCCGGTTCGCCGTCGCCGCCGTGCTCGGCACTGCCGAGGAATTCCTCGCTGTACTCCCGCATCATGTTGCGCCACAGGTCGAAGTCGGCCACCTGAGCGGCAGGCAGGACGCTCGATGGCTGGAACACTCCCGCCGGCATGATGTGCAGCATTCCCCCGGCTACGGCCACGTTGCCGGCTGCGCGGTTGTGCAGGACGAAAGACGCTCCGTCGTCGTCTACCCGGAGGGTTAGCGTGTCGGTTGACGGCGCTGTCGGTCGACGGCTGGGCATGAACGGGTCGCCCACGAGCCGCCGGAAGCCCAGGTTTCGCCAGGATGCCGGCAGGATGCCGCTCCCATCGCCGGCTACGTGGTACATCGCCATTTCATGCGCGAGCGCTTCCGAGACATCGACACCGCCGAAGTAGGTGCCGGTAGTGAACGTGAGCGCACGATCGGACTGGCTCCAGTCGACTCCCGCGAGGTGCCACGCGAGCCGGTTCTCAAACAGCCGCGGCTGTTCAACATCCCGCAGGGCGAGGCTGTAGCGCTGGTGCCGCCGCCCGTCCGACGCCAATGGCCGTACGCCGGCCGCCGCGTCCTCGGTTCCAGTGACCAGGGGCGCGGTTCCCTCCGGGGCGAGCCCGATTCCGAACTGCGCCAACTCGACCGGGGTCGACGGCAACCATTGCGGTGCCGCAATCAGGCCGCTGTCGCCTACGCGGTGCTCCACGTCGTAGAGGCGCGCGGCCTCACGGGCGAGCTGCACCCGATGAATGTTCAGCTTCCGCCGGACCGCTCGCCACTCTTCCTGGCTATCCTCGGCCTGCGGGTGAGACACCGGATCTTGGTAGATCGCGAAACCTCCGGAATCGTTCTCGGGACTGTCGCGCTGTTGGAGCGTGACGCGCTGCCTGGTGAGTCCAAGATCCTGCACGGAGACGCCGAAGTGCTCCGCAAGGAGTTGCCGGTAGAGCGCGGACGGGTAGGTGATCCCCCGCTCCCACCTGCTGACCTGATTGGCGGTTACGGCCAGTCTCTTCCCGCGCGCCGCACCTAGGCGGTTCAACCCATCCGCCACGTCCTGCTGAGTCTCGCCCGCCGCGTCGCGGAGGTTGTACAGGGCGAAATTCGGGGTAGCATCCCTGGCGCGAGCAGGCACAACGGCCCTCCTTCGCTGACGTAGGCACCCGCCGATGCGCAACCGCGCCTAGTCGATGCCTAGTGGACGACGGTTACCCGGCTGATGAACGGCGTTCGGATGCGCGTTCGGAACTGGTGTCCTTATCGCCATGACCGACATCGACCGCCATCCGCTCCACAGCATCCGCGAGCCGCCGCACCTCGGCGTGCAACTGGTCCAGCCGCGCGAGTACCAGCGACGAACTGTCCGCCCGCGCCGCGCCCCCGCCACTGTTTGGCGGTGGGTCCCCGGTCAGCACGGCACGAAGGTAGTCGTCTGGCCAGCCGAGGGCCTGCGAGATCGCGGCGAGCGTGCGCGCCGAGCGCTTGCGGGTCGCGGTTGCCTTTTGCAGCTCCCGCAGGGTGGCAACCGACACCTTGGACCGCTCGGCCAACTCCTGCTGTGACAGCGGCAAATCGGCCATCCGGCCGTTGATTGCGCTGGCCACAGCCTGCCAATCCTCCACCCGATGCCTCCCTGTCTGACTGCTTGATCCGCTGATCCTAGTCCTCCCCACCTCGTTGACATCGCACAATTTCAGCGCTAATTTTAGCGCTGAAATTAGCTACACCGGCCGGCAGGCAGCCGGGGAAGGCAGCCCCTCACGGAGCTGCGCGCCCACGAGCCTCCGCGTAGTCGTTCGTTGAGAACCGAATAGCAGGAGCGCCGCGTGGATTCGTCTGCGGCATTCCCGCCTTGAGCCACACGGTGGCCGACCCCGGTGTCTTCCCGGGCGAGCGGGGCGAGCGGGCCGGGTCTGGCGCGCGGCATGGACTTCTGCCTCTTGATTCCTGTTCGCCTCGGGGTGCGGCCGGTCTGGTCGCACCCCGGGGCTTTCCCCCACGTCATCGACTCACCGGAGGTTCCCCCGTGCGCACGCACCTTGCCCCCATCGCCGCCGAACCGACCGCCGTCGATCTGGCTGCGATCGACGCGGAGTGGCCGCTGATCGCGGCCGAGCTGGACATGTTGGACGCCGAGATCACGCTGATCTACGCCGAGGACCACGGCGGCCCGTCGCCGCTGGACTGGCGCCGGCTGCGCCGGGCCGAGAGCCGCGTTACCCGCGCCGCCATCGACACCGCTACCCGTATCGACCCGCGCCGCGCGGCCTGATGGCCCGCATCCGCGCCGCCTTCCACGACCCGGACGGCACGCGGTACGGCATCCCCACCTACTGGTGGAAGGGTGCCCCGCCCGGCTACGCCACCCGCCGTCAACTGACCGCCGCCGGCCTACGCCCCGGTGGTCAACCCGTCGCCGCTCAGGTGCTCTGGCGCGGCGTCGGCGGCACCCGCACCGCCTACCTGTACCGGGTTGACCTGGCCGCGCCGAAGCGCACCGCGACCCCCGCGCAGCGCGCCGCGATCGGCAAGGCACTCACGGCCCGCCGGACCTGCCGCACCTGCCACACGGTGCGGCCGTACTTCATCCCGCGCTCGCTGGGCGAATGCCTCGCGTGCGCCTTCCCCCAGGAGGACGCAGCATGACCGCCCCCGCCATCAACGGCACCAAGTACCCGCAGCCCGTCGACGAGCTGCTACCCGCCGCCCGCACGCTCAGCAAGGAGTTGGGCGAGGTTCCCTCGCGCAACCGGCTCATGACCGAGTACCGCATTGGCGCACCGAAAGCGACCGAGCTGCGCACGCGGCTGATCGAGGAGACGGCCCGGGAGAAGATCCTCGCCCGAGACGCCATCGCCTACAACCTGGCCCGGGGCGGCACGGGCGGCGCGACTGACGCCGACGTCGCCGACGCGGCCCGCCGGGTCGCGGCCGACCCGACCGCATCGGACTTCCTGCGAGAGACCGCCCGGGAGGCGCTTGCTCGGCTCGACCCGCACCCGCTGCCGGCCCCGGTCGTACCCGAGCCCGCGCCGCCGGCCGAGCCGGACCCGACGCCCCCGCCGGAGATCACCACCGCCGAGCCGGTCACCGAGGTCACGCCGGTCAGTCACCCGAGCACGCCCACCCCGCCCGCGCCGCCCCGGTCGGCGGTGGTGTGGCCGGTGGTGCTGCTGGCCCTGCCCGCGTTCGTCGCCATCTGGTCCGGGTGGGTCGGGTTGGGCGGACTCACCGGGTTCGGCATCGTGCACCCGCTACCGGGCATCTGGGACAGCTTCTCCATCAACAGCGCGATCACCCTCCCGATCGGGGTCGAGACGTACGGCGCGTACGCCCTCTACGTGTGGCTGTCCGGTCGGGTGCCCGAGCGGGCACGTCGGTTCGCCAAGTGGTCCGCCCTCGGCTCCCTCGCCATCGGCGCACTCGGGCAGGTCGCCTACCACCTATTGGAGGCAGCCGGGGTCACCTCGGCCCCGTGGTGGATCACCACCGCCGTTGCCTGCCTCCCGGTCGCGGTGCTCGGCATGGGTGCCGCACTCGCGCACCTCGTGCGCACCCACGACTAACCCCCGCACACCCCACTAGCCCACCTGCCGAAAGGACCCAGTGACCGATGAGTGAACCCTTCCCCGCGCCGGCTGACCTGCCGATCGGCACCGTCATCACCAACGGCGGTTTGATCGCGCAGAAGACCGGCCCGTCCGACCGTGACCCCTGGCCGTGGACCTGCGACGCCGTTGTCTACTCCGACGAGTGGGCCGCCACCGTCATCACCAACGGTGCCCACGTCACCCTGCCGCCGCCCCGCCGCCCGCGCCGGATCTGGCACCTGTTCAACGCCCTGACCCTGGTCAACCTCGTGCTCATGTTCACCGCCGACGACACCGCCAGCCGCGTGCTGCACGCCGTCGCGGTGGTCGCGTTCGCGGTGGCCACCCTCGCGACCCGCCCGCCACGCCCCGACTGGCGTTCCTGACCCCGCCCGGCGGCACGGCCCTCGTGGCCTCGACAACCCGTGCCGTGCCGCCGGCCCTCGACCCCCGACCCTCACGGATCAGATGGAGGAACACCCATCATGACCTCCCCCCGAGACGATGACCGATTCGACTGGCACGCCGCCGAGCGTGACCTGACCGATCCGACCACCGGCGGGCCGGATGCCGAGGTGCTCGACCTCGACGCGGCCCGCGCCGCCCGCACCCCCGACCCGGACGACGACGGCGGGCCGCTGCTGGTCGACTCGCCGGCCGCGCAGCGCTCACCGCGGTTCACCCTCGACGGCGTTCGCGCCGGCCAACGGCGACCGATCCTGCCCGCCTGGTTGCGCTCGCGCACGGAGCTGCGCGACGTGATGCGCTGGGCAGTCGGGCACCTCCTGCACGCCACCGGCTACCACGCGACCCGGCTGCCGAAGTACGCCGCCAAGCTCGCGCTCCGCGCCCCGGGCGGCGGGTGGCGGATGGTGTCCGGGGCTACCCGGTGGCTGTTCGACTGGGAAGGTGAGCCGCACCGGCAGGCCACCTCCCCGAGCAAAGACGGAGAGCTGTACCTGAAGCTGTCCAAGCAGCGTGACCGGCGGGTGCGGTGGCGCGGCATCGTGGTCACGTTCTCCCTCGCGGTCATGCTGGCTGGTGGTGTCGCGGTGGCACTCGCGCCGCTGTGGGCGCGGTGGGCGGTGCTGGCGCTGCTGGTCACGCTGTGCGGGCTGCTCGGCCAGCCGGCCGACAAGCCGCTACTCGATACCGCCGTGGTGGTGCCCCGGGTTGCTCGGCTCACTTCCGATGTGGTGGTGCGCGCCCTGGCCGTGCTGGGCATCTCCGGCATCAGTCAGGCCATCGCGAAGCAGGGGCACCGGGCGATCGGTTTCACCGCGCCGATCGTGCGTGATGGGCCCGGTTGGCGGGCGGACATCGACCTGCCCCCGGGTGTGACGGCCGGGGACGTGATCGAGCGCCGTGACCGGCTCGCTGCCGGCCTGACCCGCCCTCTCGGGTGCGTGTGGCCGGAGGGGCAGCCGGAGGTGCACCCGGGCCGCCTGCTGCTGTGGGTGGGCGATCAGGACATGGCCGCGACTAAGCCCGCCGTCTGGCCGCTGCTCAAGGGCACGGGCGGGTTCGACCTCGGTCGGCCGGTGCCGTTCGGCACCGACCCGCGCGGGCGGGTCATCTCGTTCGAGCTGCCGTACACCAACGTGTTGATCGGGTCGATTCCCGGCTACGGCAAGACGGCCGCGACGCAGGTTCCGCTGCTGGCCGCAGCTCTCGACCCGTACGCGGAGCTGTGGTGCTTCGACTTCAAGGGCACCGGCGGACTCGACCCCTTGGAGAAGGTGTCCGCCCGGTACGCGTCGGGGCAGGACGACGACACCGCCGAGAAAGGGCTGTTGGCGTTGCGGGAGCTGCGCAAGGAGTGCCAGCGCCGTGCCGCGATCATCAAGGGTCTCCCGAAGGCGGTGTGCCCGGACAACAAGGTCACCCCGGAGCTGGCCCGGCGCAAGAAGCTCGGCCTTCACTGGCTGGTGGTGGCCCTCGACGAGGTGCAAGAGCTGTTCTCCCACGCGGAGTTCGGCAAGGAGGCCGGAGAGCTGGCCGAGAAAATCATCAAGCTCGGTCGCGCGCTGGGCGTCATCCTGGTCGTGGCGACGCAGCGGCCGGACGCTAAGAGCCTGCCCACCGGGGTCAGCGCGAACGCCGGTACGCGGTTCTGCCTGCGGGTCATGGGCCAGATCGAGAACGACATGATCCTGGGCACGTCGGCGTACAAGAACGGCATTCGGGCGACCATGTTCGCCAAGAAAGACAAGGGCGTCGGGTACCTCGTCGGCGCGGCCGACGACGCGCAGATCGTGCGCACGTTCTACATCGACGGCCCGACCGCCGAGAAGGTCACCGAGCGGGCGCGTGCCCTGCGGGAAGCGGCCGGGACGCTGACGGGACACGCGATCGGGCAGACGCCGGCTACCCCGGCGGCGCGGCGAGACACGCTGCTCGACGACATCCTGACCGTGTTGCCGGCGACTGAGCCGAAGGTGTGGGCCGAGACGCTGACCGAGCGCCTAGCCGAGCTGAACGCCGACGCGTACGGGGAGCTGACCCGCGATCAGCTCACCGCCGCGCTGAAGCCCTACGGCATCTCGACCGGGCAGGTGTGGGGCACCGACCCGGCCACCGGCAAGGGCGCGAACCGGCGCGGCATCGAACGCCAGCACATCACCGACGCGGTTGCGGAGCGTAACAAGCGCCGGGGTGACAAAGCCGCCTAAGGCGGACAGTGATCGGCCGCTAGGTCTAGCGCCACCCTCCGCTAGACCTAGCGGCCCCGCTAGCAACCAATCCCAATCCTGGCCAGCGCCCTAGTTCCTAGCGGCGTCAGCCCTCTGCGCTCTTGTTTTGGCCTGTGGAGGCATTCCATGACCCCCATCCTGCTGCTCGCTAGCCTCGCCATCCTCGGTTACGCAGCGTGTTACCTGGCGGTGTGTGCCGCGTCCCCGTGGGGACGCTGCCGACGCTGCCACGGTGCCCGCTTCCACCGCACCACGATCGGAACCCGCCGCGACTGCCGGCGCTGCGACGGCACCGGCATCCGCGTCCGTACCGGCCGACGGCTGATCGACTTCATCCGCGCTGAATACCGCGACGGCCACCCATGACCCGCCGCCGCGACGGGCACACCGAGTGGTGCGGCAAAGACCACCGCTGCAACCTCGGTGAACACCGCTCCGACGACATCGTGGTTGACGTTGCCGGCCGCTCCCGCGCGGTGCTGGTGCGGGTGCGCACCGCCGCCGGGCGGGAGCACGCCGAGGTGCGCGTCAGGGTCGCGCTCGCGCCGGGCGAGGTGGCCGCGCGGCGGCAGTTGCTCGGGCTGCTCGATGACCTGCGGGAGACCGTGACCCGCGCTGCCATCGCGGGTCGCCCCCGACCGGGGCGGGCCGCCTGATGCCCGCCGCGCGCCGCGACGGGCCGTCGCCGCGTGACGCCCGGCTGTCCGGGTTGGAGGTCTGGCTTACCGGCACGCCCGCCGAGCTGGACGCCGTCACGGCCGCGCTGGTCGACGCCGGGCACCTCACGCAGCACGGCACCCGCCGACCGCTGACCGGCAGTGACGCCGGCCGCTACCGGCTCTATCTGCGGCTCAACGTCGCCACCGGCACGAAGCGGCCCACCGGCAGCCCGGACACCTCCGGCGGCGCACTGATCGACCTCGCCACCGCCCGCGCCCAGCGCCGCCCCGCCTGACTCCGTTCCCCCGAACCGTGGGAGATCTCCATGCCTGACCTAATGACCGCCGCGCTTGCGCACGCTGCGCGCGGCTGGCACGTCTTCCCCCTGCGCCCCGACGACCAATCCGACACCCCGGATGCAGCCAAGCGGCCCGCCTTTCCCAACCGCTGCACCGCCGAGCACTGCCCCCGCACCGACCCGCGCTGCCGCGCCGCCGGCCGCCACGTCGGCTGGGAGGAACGCGCCACCACCAACCCCGACCGCATCCGCCGGGCATGGTCGACCCGCCCCTACGGCATCGGCATTGCCTGCGGCCCGTCCGGGCTGGTCGTAGTCGACCTCGACGTGCCCAAGCACCCCGACGACACCCCGCCAACACGGTGGGCCGGCGCGAGTGACGGCCTCGACGTGTTCGCCACCCTCGCCAACCAGCACGGCGGCATCGACGCCACGTACACCGTGACCACGGCCAGCGGCGGCAGCCACCTCTACTACCGCCACCCCACCACCGGCCCGGCGTTGCGCAACACGACCGGCGACCGGGGCGGGCTGGGCTGGAAGGTCGACACCCGCGCCCACGGCGGCTACGTGGTGGGCGCCGCAAGCACCGCCGCCGGCCACCCGTACACGGTGGCGTTGGACTGCGACCCCGCGCCACTGCCCCCATGGGTCGCCGGGCTGCTCGCCCCCACCCCGCGCACCGCGCACCGGCCCGCACCGGTGGCGCTGCCGGCGGATCGGCGCGGCGCGTACCTTGCTGCCGCGATCCGCCGGCAGGCCGACCACCTTACCGCCGCACCCGAGGGGCAGCGCAACCACGCCCTGTTCACCTCCGCTATCGCGCTCGGGCAGCTGGTCGCCGGGGGAGCGCTCACCGACGCCGACGTGACCGCCGTATTGGAACCGGCCGCACTGTCCCTCGGCCTGCGCGCCCGGGAAGTCGCCCGCACGATCGCATCCGGCCTGCGGACCGGGGCGAACAACCCGCGCACCCTGGCCGGGGTAGGGAGGGCGGCGGCATGACCCGGTTGCAGGTCGGCTCCGGCCCCGAAACGATCCGCGTACTCAAGGCCGCGCTGGTCGACGGGCTACTTCCCGACACCTACGTGTCCGCCGGTTCCCTGGTGCACATGGAAGCCGTGTCCGGTGGGCTGGCCACCGCCGCCGATGAAGACTCGCCGCTGCCGGTGTCCGCGAGCATGGTCAACCCTGCCGGGCTGGCCGGGCTGCTGGCCGAGCACGCCTACGTGTACCGGCTCAAGACCCGCAAGAGCGACACCGGCGACCCCGAGGTCTACGAAGACGAGGTGACCCCACCTCGGGACATCCTGTCGTCCGTCCTAGCAGGCAAGACGTGGCCCGGGGTGCCGCCGCTGCGCGGGATCATCGGCGCTCCGGTGCTGCGCCGCGACGGCACCCTGCTCCAACAGCCCGGCTACGACCCGGCGACCGGCCTCTACCTGGCGTCCAAGGTGGCGTTGCCCCCGGTGCCAGATGAGCCGACCCCGCAGCAGGTCGACGAGGCGCGCACGTTCCTGCTGGATCGGTTCCTGCGGGACTTCCCGTGGTCCAGCCCGGCTGACCGGGCCAACTACGTGGCGCTGCTGGCCACGCCGATCCTGCGGCACTTCACCCGCTCGTTGACCCCGTTCGCGCTGATCGACGCGACCATGCCGTCATCCGGGAAGACGATCCTCACGGCCGGGCCGGGGATGCTCTACGGGCAGCGCGTCATGACCTGGGCCTACTCCGATGAAGAGTTGCGCAAGTCCATCACGGCGGTGCTGGCCGAGCAGGTCGGGGTGGTGATCTGGGACAACCTGGCCGAGGGAACCGTCATCGACTCCGCCGTGCTCGCTCAACTCGTCACCTCCGGCGTGTGGTCCGACCGGCAGCTAGGGGCATCGCGCAACGTCGCCACCGTCAACGATCGGCTCTGGATGGCCACCGGCAACAACCTGCAAGTCGGTGGAGACATGGCGTCTCGTACGGTTCGGGTGCGCCTCGACCCGGACATGCCTCGCCCGGAGCTGCGCGATCAGCGCGGGTTCGGTATCCCGCACCTTGACCAGTGGATCACCGACCCGGCGAACCAACTCACCGTGCTGTGGCACCTGTTGGTGTTGGTGCTCGACTGGACGCGCCGGGGTGCACCTCGGGTGTCGGGGTTGTCGATGCGGCAGTTCACGCCGTGGGCGCAAGCCCTTGGCGGGTTCCTGACGCATCACGGCATCGACGGTTTCCTGACCAACGCCGCTGATATTCGTGAGATCGATGAAGACGAAACGCGCTGGCGCGCGTTCCTCACTTGCTGGCACGACCGCCACGGCGGCCGTGCGATGACCGCCGCCGAACTGCGGCAAGACGGCGAGCCCATGCACCTCGGCAGCGACATCAGCGACCCGTGGGATGGGCAGTTCATCACCACCCACAACGGGCGGCTACCCAACCCGCTGCAACTCGGCCGACTCCTGACCGGGCAGGCCGGACGGTGGCGCGGTGAGCACGTCGTCCGGGCCGGCCGCAATGACCGGGGGGATCGGTCCGTGTTCTGGGTCGAGCGGCACGAGGGGTGAAACCCGCTGAACCATCTCCGCATCTCCGCAACGCCGCAACGACCCCCTACCACCTGGGGAAACACTCTGCGGAGATCAGAACCATGAGGATCATCGATCTCCGCATCTCCGCAACCAACTGCGGAGATCCCGGCTCTTTGCGGAGAAGACCCCTCACCACCTCCGACCATCTCCGCAAGCATTTGCCCAGCTCACAGGCATGTTTGCGGAGATGCGGAGATGCGGAGATGGTTCAGCCGCTCTGGCGCAGCACAACCGACCGGCCGCGACGTAACCACGAACGCGGCCCGCTGAGAGCCACACAGCCGCTCCGGCCCTATGCCTTACACCAACCCCGCCCCGATTTGCGTCTACGGCGCTCTCAGCGGGCCGCCCTACGCCTCTCTGCCGCGCCGCGACACCGACCCTTCTCGGCTTGCTCGTGTGAGCCGGAGGGCCATCAGCGTTCGAATCGGGGCGTTGCGCGCCCCATCGTGGAAGGACGCCCTATGGCCACCCTCGCCAACCGACACCTCACCATCTCCGATGTCTGCGACGACCTTGGGATCAGCCGGTCGACCTTCTACGACTGGCGCGCAAAGCGCAAGGGTCCGCCCGCTCGCAAGCTGCCGAACGGAGAGATTCGAATCGAACGACGCGACTACGAATCCTGGCTTGAATCGCTCTATGAGGAGGCCGCTTGAATACCACCTTTGACGTGCGTATCTGGTCCACCGAGACGTACGACGGGAAGAAGGGACGCACCTACCGTGTTCGCTGGCAGGTTGCCGGCCAGCGGCGCAAAGAAGTGTTCAAGACAAAGGCTCTCGCGGAGAGCTTCCGATCTGAACTGGTAACGGCTGCCCGAAAGGGTGAAGCATTCGACGTTGAATCGGGACGTCCGGTCACCATGCGACGCGAAACAGTCACCATGTCGTGGTATGACCTGGCATGTTCGTTCGCCGACATGAAATGGCCGCACGTGGCTGCCACGACTAGACGCACTCACGCCGAAGCGCTGACCGCGCTTACCGTGCTCATGCTGACTGATGGAAAGGGGCGGCCGGAGGGCAAGTTGCTTCGCCATGCCCTAGGCCGTTGGGCCTTCAACACCGCCCGCCGCAACGCCGAGGACATGCCCCCAGAGGTGACGAAGGTACTCAGTTGGGTGAAGCGGAACACCCGTGGCGTGGCAAGCCTTAGCCGCCCGGAAGTGCTGCGGCCGGTGCTGGATGGCCTCACAGTGCGACTCGACGGCGCACCGGCCGCGCCGAGCGTCATCAGTCGCCGCCGAAAGATTTTCAACACGGCGATCGAATACGCAGTGGAAAGACGTGCGCTGCTGGCAAACCCGCTGCCGCAACTGAGGTGGAAGCCGCCAAAAACAGTTGTAACGATCGACAGGCGATCAGTAGCTAACCCGGTTCAGGTGCGGACTCTGCTGAACGGGGTCCGAGAGCAGGGGCGCATCGGGCCGCGCATGGTCGCCTTCTATGCCTGCCTGTACTACGCGGCTATGCGACCGGAGGAAGCCGTTCGCCTCGCAAAGCCGAACCTTCACCTACCGGAGAAAGGTTGGGGAGAATTCACGCTCGACGGAGCCAACCCGCACGCGGGCCGAGAGTGGACCGACAGCGGAAAGAATCGGGACAGCCGCCAACTCAAGCAACGCGCCCGGGGGGAGACGCGAACGGTTCCCTGCCCGCCCGAACTAACCGCAATTATTAATACCCACATCGAATTGTTCGGCTACGGCCCGGATGGCCGGTTGTTCGTGGGGGAGCGAAACAAGGAGGAATTGCCCAAGGGGACGATCAACCGCGTATGGCGGTGGGCGCGTGCCGCCGTGCTCACGCCCGAGGTCTACGCCTCCCCGCTGGCACGCACCCCGTACGACCTTCGGCATGCTGCGGTGTCGACACAGCTCAACGGGGGAGTACCGCCGACTCAGGTAGCCGAGTGGGCTGGGCAGTCGGTGGAGGTGCTGCTCAGGATCTACGCCAAGTGTCTGGACGGCGGTGAGGCCGCTCTCCGGCGGCGCGTCGAACGAGCGTTCGGCCACGACTGACCGAGCCCCGAACTTTGGCACGTATATGGCACAGACACCCGCCACGGGCCGCTGACGGCCGGACACAGCCGGACACACGACTAAGGCCCTTGACCGGGTTTCCCCTGGTCAAGGGCCTTTTCGTGCTGGTCATCGATGGTGCCCCCGGCAGGATTCGAACCTGCGCCCCCGCCTCCGGAGGGCGGTGCTCTATCCCCTGAGCTACGGGGGCTCAGCGACTGGAGAAGACTAGCAAACGTCCTCCTCGTACGCCGAATCGGTATCGGGTGAGCCGATCGTGTCGGCGACCGGCCCACCCGGCGCTCAGGCGGCGACGATCGCCCGCCCGCAGCTGGGCAGCGGGTGCAGGACGATCCGGCGCGGCAGCCGTCGCGGCCACTCGTTGCGCGGCCAGGACCCGTCCACGATCAGGTGCACGGTGCGCTGCTCCTCGCCGCTGAGTCGCAACACGAAGTCGCGGGGGAGCGGCGGGTCCACCGTCGGCGTGGTGATCATGAAGCGCACCCGACCGCGGGACGAGACGGCGGAGATCACGTCCGCCGCCGGCATGGTGCCGCGTAGCCGGACCCGGCCGATCCAGTAGACCTCCGCGAGGTGCTCCTGGGCGGCCCGGGTGATCGCCGGGTACTCGCTGCGGACCCACCGCTCGACCGCGCTCACGCAGAGCCCGCAGGCCCGTTCGCGCGGCTCCCGCGGACCCAACCCCCAGGCCCGCAGGTACGCCCCGACCGCCCCGGCGTCCAGCGGCAGGTCGAAGCGCCGCTGAATGAGCGTGGTGAGGCTCTGCCGCGTCCACAGCTCCTCGTCCAGGTCGAACTCGTCGGGGTGGACGCCCCGCAGCATGTCGATCAACTCGAGTTCCTGTTCGCGGCTGAGCATTCCCGGCTCGCCCTGCCGCTGTCCGCGACGGACGGCTGCCACCGCCCCGTCACCACCGATGGTGTGGCGTCGGCACCAACTGGTGACCGAACGCCGTGCGTCTCTGAGTGCAACCCCCACGTCTTGGGCAACGAGCCCGAATCGCAACTGGTCACGATATGTGGGGAGAAAACTCTCTAAGCAACGTAATCGCCTGTGCCTCGCAAAACGGCCACAAGCGACGAAGCAGGACATTCGGGTCATTGGGGTGTCCCGGTCGCTCGTGATCGACTCGGGTTCCTGAATGTCGGGGCGTCTCGATCGCGTGGACCGCGCGCCTTCCTGCAACCCGAGTCGATCAAGACCGCACGAGCGGCGTGGGGTGGGCTGGGGCGGACGTGGTGCGGCCCGCGCCACCCACCACCGGCGGGGGACGCGGGCCGGGTGCCCGTGCGCTCGGTCAGCCCTTGGCTTGCGCCTGGAGCTGCCGGAGGTTGTTCAGCTCGCTCTGCTGGGTGTTCTTCATGGTCTGGGCCACCCGCACCACCTCGGCGTTGTCGGTCTCGTCGAGCGCCGCGTCGATCATGTGGATGCCGCCCAGGTGGTGGGCGTACATCAGGGTCAGGAACTGTCGGTCGACCTCGATGCCCTGGGCGTCGCGCAGGGCGGTCATCTGCGCGGGTGTGGCCATGCCCGGCATCAGCCCGTCCTTGACCGTGGCGCCGTCGGACATCCACGACATCGGCGGGTTCGACCCGGTGGGGCTGAGACCCCACTCGCGCAGCCAGGTCTGCATCGCGCCGATCTCGCCCTGCTGGCCGGTGGCGATGTCGACGGCGATCTGCCGCACCTCGGGGAGGGTTGCCGACCGGTACGCGATGAGGCTCATCTCCACCGCCTGCGCGTGGTGGGTCGTCATGTCCCGGGCGAAGCCCGCCTCGACCGAGGCGTCACCGGGTCGGGTGAGCCGTGGGGTGAGCAGGCCGCCCGCGTAGCCGAGGAGCAGCCCCACCACCACCATGATGGCGAGCGCCAGCACGCCGTAACGCGCCGGCTGGGCCCGGCCGCCCTCGTCCGGGGCAGCCGGGGTGTCGTCGTACTCGCTGTCGGTGGTGGTGGGGGCGGTCATCGTGGTCCTTACTGGGTGGGCTGCTGCTGGAGCTCACGCGGCGTGGTGCCGGTGGCGGTGATGCCGGTGTTGCAGAGCGCCGTGGGGCCCTCGACGGAGGCGTTCACCCGCAGGTCCTTGATGAACTCGTCGATCCGCGAGTCGTCGGCGTTGTCGACCTTGAGCTGGTAGCCCCAGGCCTGCAGGGAGATCGGCTTGTCCAGGCCCTCGTACGGGCTCATCAGCGTCTTCTCGACACCGCGCACCTTGCCGGCGAGCTTGTCGACCTGGTCCTTGGGCAGGTCGGGGCGGTAGGTGATCCACACCGCGCCGTGCTCCAGGCTGTGCACCGCGTGCTCGCTGGCGATCGGGGCGTCGTACACGTCACCCATGCAGTTCTGCCAGGCGGCGTTGTGCACCCCACCCACCGGTGGCGAGTACTTGTAGGTCAGCGGGCCCGACTTGTGCGACTCGTAGTCGAGGCTGTCCTTGTCGGTCTTGCGGATGTTGACGATGCCGTCGATGGCGTCGGCCCGCTTGTCCCACGGCTTGGAGCCCTGGAAGGACGCCCAGGCGCCGTACCCGATGATGCCGGCGGCCAGCACGCCCACCGCGACGAAGAGTGCGATGGGGCCCCACGCGCGGCCCTGGCTCACCTTGACCGGGGTGACCGGCTTGCGCGGGCCCTTGCCGCCGGCCCGGGGGGAGCCCGTCGGCTTGCCGGAACCGGCCTTGGCGCCGGACGCCGGCCGGCCTGCGGCCGGCTTCTTGCCGGTGCTGACCACGGTCGGGCGGCGCTCAGGGCCACCCGGGGTGCTGATGCTCATCGTGCCTCGTCAAGTCGGTCGGTCAGGGGAATGGCGGGCCGGATGACGCGCAGGGGAGCCGCCGAGTGCCCGAGTCTACCCCCGATAACATGGTTGGGTGACTCCTGCAGAACTAGCCTCGGTCGTCCTTGCCGCCGCCCACGCCGTCTTCGAGCAGCGGGGGCTCGACCGCGCCGCGCTGCCGGCGAGCACGGTGGTGGAGCGACCGCGCAACCCCGAGCACGGCGACTACGCCTCGACGCTCGCGCTGCAGTTGAGCAAGAAGGTGGGCGTCCCGCCGCGGGAGCTGGCCACCGCCCTGGCCGACGAGCTGGGTCGGGCAGCGGGTGTCAAATCGGTGGAAATTGCCGGGCCGGGCTTCCTGAACATCCGGCTCGACGCGGCCGCCGCCGGTCAGCTCGCCCGGGTGATCGTCGAGGCCGGCGCGGAGTACGGCCGCAGTGACCGGCTCGCCGGCGAGAAGATCAACCTGGAGTTCGTCTCGGCCAACCCGACCGGGCCGGTGCACATCGGCGGGGTCCGCTGGGCGGCCGTCGGCGACGCGCTGAGCCGGCTGCTGCGGGCCACCGGTGCCGACGTCGGCACGGAGTACTACTTCAACGACGCCGGTTCGCAGATCGACAGGTTCGCCAGGTCGCTGCTCGCCGCGTCGAAGGGTGAGCCGGCGCCGGAGGACGGCTACGGCGGGGCGTACATCGCCGAGATCGCCACCGAGGTGCAGGCCCGCCGGCCGGAGGTGCGCTCGCTCGACGACGACGCCGCCCAGGAGGTCTTCCGGGTCGAGGGCGTCGCGCTGATGTTCGACGAGATCCGTACCTCGCTGCGCGACTTCGGGGTGGAGTTCGACACCTACTTCAACGAGAAGGACCTGCACGACCGGGGTGAACTCGACCTGGCGCTGAACCGGCTGCGCGAGCAGGGGCACCTGTACGAGTCCGAGGGCGCGACCTGGCTGCGCACCACCGACTTCGGCGACGACAAGGACCGGGTGCTGCGCAAGTCCAACGGCGAGTGGACGTACTTCGCCGCCGACTGCGCCTACTACCTGGACAAGCGCGAGCGCGGCTTCGAGCGGGTCGTGATCATGCTGGGTGCCGACCACCACGGCTACATCGGCCGGATGAAGGCGATGTCCGCCTGCTTCGGCGACGACCCGGAGCGCAACCTGGAGATCCTCATCGGGCAGCTGGTCAACCTGCTGCGCGACGGCGCCCCGATGCGGATGAGCAAGCGGGCCGGCACGGTGATCACCCTGGAGGACCTGGTCGACGCGATCGGCGTGGACGCCGCCCGGTACGCGCTGGCCCGCTACTCCAGCGACTCCCCGATCGACATCGACATCGAACTGTGGACCCGGGCGACCCGCGACAACCCGGTCTACTACGTGCAGTACGTCGCCGCCCGGACAGCGGGCGTGGCCCGCAACGCCGCCGAGGTCGGGCTGGTTCCGGGCGACGCCGACACGTTCCGCCCCGAGCTGCTCGCCCACGAGAAGGAGAACGAGCTGCTCAAGGCGCTCGCCCAGTTCCCCGCGGTGGTGGCGACGGCCGCCGAACTGCGGGAGCCGCACCGGGTGGCCCGTTATCTGGAGGAGAGCGTCGCCTCCTCCTACCACCGCTTCTACGACAACTGCCGGGTGCTGCCGCTTGGCGACGAGAAGATCACCGATCTGCATCGCGCACGGCTCTGGCTCAACAACGCCACCCGCACGGTGATCGCCAACGGCCTGTACCTGCTCGGCGTCGCCGCACCCGAGAGGATGTGATCGCGTGCGAGCGCGAGGAGTGAGCGTGCGAGCCACGCAGTCGCGAAGCGGAGACAACCAATGAGGGCTCATGAGGCTGGTGCGCTGCACGCGGACATCAGCAACCGGGGGCCGGCGTGGCTGCGTACCCCGGAGGACGTCAACGCCCTGCTGCCGACGCTGTGGCCGCGCAGCGTGACCCGTGGCGCGGACGGCGCGGTCGCCGTCGCGGGCCTCAGCGTCCGCGACATCGCGGCCGAGTTCGGCACCCCGGTGTACGTCCTCGACGAGGACGACCTGCGGTCGCGCTGCCGCGACTTCCGGGCGGCCTTCCCGACCGAGGACATCTTCTACGCGGGCAAGGCGTTCCTCTGCCGGGCGGTGGTCAAGATGATCGCCGAGGAGGGGCTGCACCTGGACGTCTGCACCGGCGGCGAGCTGGCCACCGCGTTGTCGGCCGGGATGCCGCCGGAGCGGATCGGCTTCCACGGCAACAACAAGTCGGTAGCCGAGCTGGGTCGGGCGCTCGACGCGGGGGTGGGCCGCATCATCGTCGACTCGTTCACCGAGATCGACAGGCTCACCGTGCTGGCCCGCGAGCGCGGGGTGCGGCCCCGGGTGCTGGTCCGGGTGACCGTGGGCGTGGAGGCGCACACCCACGAGTTCATCGCCACCGCCCACGAGGACCAGAAGTTCGGCTTCTCCCTCGCGGGCGGCGCCGCCGCGAACGCCGCCTTCAAGATCCTCGATGAGGACGTGCTGGAGCTGCGCGGCCTGCACTCGCACATCGGGTCGCAGATCTTCGACGCCAGCGGCTTCGAGGTGTCGGCCCGTCGGGTGCTCGCCCTGCAGGCGCAGATCCGCGACGCCCGGGGGGTGGAGCTTCCCGAGCTGGACCTGGGCGGCGGCTTCGGCATCGCGTACACCACCCAGGACGACCCGGCGACCCCGCAGGACCTGGCCAAGCGGCTGCGCAAGATCGTCGACTCGGAGTGCGCGGCGGAGAACCTGGCCGTGCCGCACCTGTCGATCGAGCCGGGCCGGGCCATCGTCGGGCCGGCCGTGTTCACCCTCTACGAGGTCGGCACGGTCAAGGAACTCGACGGCATCCGGACGTACGTCAGCGTCGACGGCGGGATGAGCGACAACATCCGCACCGCCCTCTACGACGCGTCCTACTCGGCCACACTGGCGTCGCGCGCCTCGACCGCGCAGCCGTTGCTCGCCCGCGTGGTGGGAAAGCACTGTGAGTCCGGGGACATCGTGGTGAAGGATGAATTCCTGCCCGCCGACGTGCAGCCCGGAGATTCTGTCGCAGTGCCCGGCACCGGCGCCTACTGCCGGAGCATGGCCAGCAACTACAACCATGTGCCCCGGCCGCCGGTGGTCGCGGTGCGCGGCGGCCAGGCACGCCTGATCGTCCGGCGGGAGACCGAAGAGGACCTGCTCGCATTGGATGTTGGATGACGTCACCTGTGCGCTTGGCGCTGCTCGGCTGTGGCACTGTCGGCCAGGAAGTGGTCCGGTTGCTGCACGAGCAGTCGGCCGACCTGACCGCGCGGATCGGCGCTCCGCTGGAGATCGCTGGCATCGCCGTTCGTCGGCTCGGCCGCGACCGGGGTGACCTGCCGGTCGACGAGGACCTGTTCACCACCGACGCGCTCGGCCTGATCAAGCGCGACGACGTGGACGTGGTGATCGAGGTGGTCGGTGGCATCGAACCGGCCCGGAGCTGGCTGGTCGAGGCGTTGCGTGCCGGCAAGAGCGTGGTCACCGCCAACAAGGCGCTGCTCGCCGAGGACGGCGTGGCCCTGCACGAGGCGGCGGCCGAGGGCGGTGGCGACCTTTACTACGAGGCGTCCGTGGCCGGGGCCATCCCGCTGCTGCGCCCGCTGCGCGAGTCGCTGCACGGCGACCGGATCAACCGGGTCACCGGCATCGTCAACGGCACCACCAACTTCATCCTCTCCGCGATGGACGCCACCGGCGCCGGCTTCGCCGAGGCGCTTGAGGAGGCCACCGCCCTGGGGTACGCGGAGGCCGACCCGACCGCCGACGTCGAGGGCTTCGACGCGGCGGCGAAGGCGGCGATCCTCGCCTCGCTGGCGTTCCACACCCGGGTCGGCGCGGCCGACGTGCACCGCGAGGGCATCACCGAGGTGACCGCCGCCGACATGGCCAGCGCCCAGGCGATGGGCTGCACGATCAAGCTGCTCTGCATCGCGGCCCGGGGCGTCGACTCCGCCGGACGGGAGACGGTGAGCGTCCGGGTGCACCCGGCGATGATCCCGCGCAGCCACCCGCTGGCCAGCGTCGGCGACGCGTTCAACGCGGTGTTCGTGGAGGCCGACGCGGCCGGCCAGTTGATGTTCTACGGCCGGGGTGCCGGTGGTGCGCCCACCGCGAGCGCGGTGCTCGGTGACGTGGTCGCGGTGTCCCGCAACCGGCTCGCCGGGGTGCGCGCGGCAAGCGAGAGCGCGTACGCGGACCTGGCGGTCCGACCGATGGGCGAGGCGCTGACCCGCTACCACGTGAGCCTGGACGTGGCCGACCGTCCGGGTGTGCTGGCCTCGGTGGCGGGCGTGTTCGCCCGGCACGACGTGTCGATCGCGACCGTGCGGCAGGGCTCGGCGGGCGGGCCGGCGGGCCGCGACGGCGACGCCGAGTTGGTCATCGTCACGCACGTCGCTCCGGACGCCGCACTCGCCGCGACAGTCGGTGAGCTGCGCGGTCTGGACATCGTCCGGTCGGTGACGAGTGTGCTGCGGGTCGAGGGCGGCGCCTGACTCGTTGGACCATCGACGGGGCTGCTCGCGCGTCCCGCCAGGTGGGTAAGCCCGGGTCTGCCCTCGACAGCTCGGGCAACGTGGTCCAAGGTGGCCCCGACGAGGTCGGCGCACGGTGCCAGAGGCGAGGAGAGCGACATGTGGCGGGGTCTGATCGAGGCGTACCGGGACCGGCTGCCGGTCACCGCGGCCACGCCGGTCGTCACGCTGCACGAGGGGAACACCCCGCTGTTGCCGGCGCCGGTGCTCTCCGCCCGGCTCGGTTGCGACGTGCACCTCAAGGTCGAGGGCGCCAACCCGACCGGCTCCTTCAAGGACCGGGGGATGACCCTCGCGGTGTCCAAGGCAGTCGAGGCCGGCAACAAGGCCATCATCTGCGCCTCCACCGGCAACACCAGCGCCTCCGCCGCGGCGTACGCGGCCCGGGCCGGGCTGACCTGCGCGGTGCTGGTGCCGCAGGGCAAGATCGCGTTGGGCAAGCTGGCCCAGGCGCTGGTGCACGGCGCGAAGTTGCTCCAGGTGAACGGCAACTTCGACGACTGCCTGGCGACGGCGGCCAAGCTGGCCCAGGACTACCCGGTCGCGCTCGTCAACTCGGTGAACATCGACCGGCTGCACGGCCAGAAGACCGCTGCCTTCGAGATCGTCGAGGCGCTCGGTGACGCGCCCGACATCCACTGCCTGCCGGTCGGCAACGCCGGCAACATCTCCGCGTACTGGATGGGCTACGCCGAGGAGCAGGCGGCCGGCGCCACCACCCGGGCCCCGAAGATGTACGGCTTCCAGGCCGCCGGTGCGGCCCCGATCGTGACCGGCCAGGTGGTGCCGGAGCCGTCGACGATCGCCACCGCGATCCGGATCGGCAACCCGGCGAGCTGGACCAAGGCGTTGGATGCCCGGGACACCTCCGGTGGCCTGATCGCGTCGGTGACCGACCGGGAGATCCTGTCGGCGTACCGTCTGCTCGCCCGCGAGGTGGGGGTCTTCGTCGAGCTGGGCAGCGCGGCAAGCGTGGCCGGCCTGCTGCAGCAGGCCGCGGCGGGCGCGGTGCCGCCCGGTTCCACGGTGGTCTGCACGGTGACCGGCCACGGGCTGAAGGACCCGGAGTGGGCGATCTCCACGGCGCCGGCGCCGGTGACCATCGCGAACGACCCGCTGGCTGCGGCCCGCGCCCTCGACCTGGCCTGAGCGACCACCGCCCGGGGGGCGGGCCTGCGGTCGGCGGGACAGCGTGGGGGCGGCGGGTGCCGGAAGAGGCGAGTCCGGCACACTTTCCGGTATCCCCGCCCGCATTCTCGTTCAGGAGTGAACCAGGCCGATGTCGCTGCTCGCCAGATTCAGCCTCGCCAACCGAGGGCTGATCGCCCTCATCGCGGTGGTGACCACGGTGTTCGGAGCGTTCGCCGTTCCGTCGCTGAAGCAGCAACTGCTGCCGTCGCTCGAGTTCCCGGCCGCGTTCATCGTGGCCCCCTACCCCGGCGCCGGCCCCGAGATCGTCGAGTCGCAGGTGACCGAGCCGATCGAGAACGCCCTCCAGGGCATTCCCGGTCTTGACAAGATCACCTCCACGTCCCGCGAGGGCGCGGCGACGGTCCAGGTGACGTACGAGTTCGGCACCGACCTCGACGACGTGGTCAACAAGATGCAGACCGCGCTGAGCCGGATCGACGCCCAGCTTCCGGAGAGCGTCGACCCGCAGGTCATCGCGGGTAGCACGGACGACCTTCCGGCGGTGGTGCTGGCCGCGGCCGGCGCGGCGGACGAGCGGGCGCTCGCCGAGAAGCTGCGCGCGACCGTGGTGCCGGAGCTGGAGGGCATCGAGGGGGTACGCACGGTCGAGGTGACCGGCACCCGCGACGACGTCGTGGTGCTCACCCCGGACCCGGCGAAGCTTGCCGCCGCGAAGGTCCCGCCGACGGCGATCGGCGCGGCGCTGAAGACCAACGGCGTGGCGGTTCCGGCCGGTGCGGTGACCGACGGCGGGTTGGCCCTCCCGGTGCAGGTCGGCACGCCGATCGCCACGCTCGAGGACCTGCGCGGCATCGTGGTCGTCCCGGGGGCGGCGCCGGTCCGCCTCGGTGACGTGGCGACGGTCGAGCAGCAGCTCGCTCCGGCCACGGCGATCACCCGTACCAACGGCAAGGACAGCCTCGGCATCGCGGTCACCGCAGCGCCCGACGGCAACGCCGTGCAGATCTCGCACGAGATCCGCGACCGGCTCGACGACCTGAAGGACGCCGCCGGCGCGGACCTGACGGTGGTCTTCGACCAGGCGCCGTTCGTCGAGAAGTCGATCGAGTCGCTGACTACCGAGGGCCTGCTGGGCCTGGTGATGGCGGTCATCGTCATCCTGGTCTTCCTGCTGTCGGTGCGCTCGACGGTGGTCACCGCGGTCTCCATCCCGCTCTCCGTGCTGGTGGCGCTGATCGCCCTGTGGATCGGTGACTACTCGCTCAACCTGCTCACGCTCGGGGCGTTGACGATCGCGGTCGGCCGGGTGGTGGACGACTCGATCGTGGTGTTGGAGAACATCAAACGACACCTGGAGTACGGCGAGGAGAAGCGGCACGCCATCATCACCGGCGTCCGGGAGGTGGCCGGCGCGGTGACCGCCTCCACCCTCACCACGGTGGCGGTGTTCGCGCCGATCGCGCTCGTCGGCGGGTTCGTGGGCCAGCTCTTCGCGCCGTTCGCGATCACCGTGACGGTGGCCCTGCTCGCCTCGCTGCTGGTGTCGCTGACCGTGATCCCGGTCCTCGCGTACTGGTTCCTCAAGCCGCGCGGCGGCACCCCCGACGACGAGGCGGTACGGCACGCCGCGGAGGAGAAGGAGCTGCGCAGCCCGTTGCAGCGGGCGTACCTGCCGGTGATCGGGTTCGCCACCCGCAAGCGGTCGACCCGCTGGATCACCGTCGGGCTCGGCCTGCTGGTGCTCTTCGCCACCTTCGGTCTGGCGCAGAAGTTGGAGACCAACTTCCTGGACGACTCCGGCCAGGACACTCTCAACATGAGCCAGGAGCTGCCGGCCGGCAGTGGCCTGGCGGCCACCGACGCGGCGGCCAAGCAGGTCGAGGCGGTGCTGTCCCGCACCGACGGCGTCGGGACGTACCAGGTGACCGCGGGTGGTGGGGACAACCCGTGGGCGGGCGGCGGCGGCAACAACGTGGCCAGCTGGTCCCTCGCTCTCGACGGCGACACCGACGCCAAGCAGATGCGTGAGGTGCTGCGCAAGGAGTTCGCCCAGCTCGGCGCGGGCGTGGGTGAGATCAGCTTCGGCGGCGGGCAGGAGGCGTCGACGAGCCAGCTGGAGGTGATCGTCCAGGCCAGTGACCCGGAGGTGTTGACCCGGGCCGCGGAGGAGGCGCGGGCCGCGATGGCCGGCGTCCCGGACGTGGAGGATGTCTCCACCAGCCTGGCCGAGCGGGTGCCGAGGGTCGACGTGACTGTCGACCGGGTCGCCGCCGCCCGGGCCGGGCTCACCGAGGCAGCCGTGGGGCAGCTCGTGTCGCAGGCGTTCCGGGGAGCGCCGCTGGGCCAGGTCGCGCTCGATGGTCAGCAGCAGAACGTGGTGCTCCGGTCGGGTACGCAGCCTCCGCTGACCGTGGAGGAGCTGCGGGCGCTGCCGGTGGGCCCGGTCAAGCTCGACGACATCGCTGACGTCACCCAGGGTGAGGGCCCGCAGCAGGTCACCCGGATCGACGGTGAGCGCAGCGTGTCGGTCACCGGCGCGGCGACCGGCTCGAACCTGGGCGCGACGAGCAAGGAGCTGCAGAAGCGGCTGGACGGCATCGACGTGCCGGGTGCGAGCTTCACCATCGGTGGTGTCAGCGCCGATCAGGCGGATGCCTTCGGTGACCTGGGCCTGGCGGTGCTGGTGGCGATCGCGATCGTCTTCCTGATCATGGTGGCCACGTTCCGCAGCCTCACCCAGGCGCTGATCCTGCTGATCTCCATCCCGTTCGCGTCGACTGGTGCGATCGGTCTGCTGCTGGTCACCGGTACGCCGCTCGGTGTGCCGGCGCTGATCGGTGTGCTGATGCTCGTCGGCATCGTGGTGACGAACGCGATCGTGTTGCTCGACCTGATCAACCAGTACCGGGCGCGGGGCATGGGGGTTCAGGAGGCGGTGGTCGAGGGTGGCCGGCGCCGGCTGCGTCCGATCCTGATGACGGCGGTGGCGACCATCTTCGCGCTGCTGCCGATGGCCTTCGGGTTGACCGGTGAGGGCGGCTTCATCTCCCAGCCGTTGGCGGTGGTGGTGATCGGTGGTCTGCTCAGCTCGACGCTGCTCACGTTGATCCTGGTGCCGACGCTTTACGCGATGGTCGAGCACACCAAGGAGTCGCTGCGGGGGCGGCGTGCACGGCGGCGCTCCGGCACTCCGGCGGTGACCACGACGGAGACGGACGAGACGCCGACCCCGAACCAGGTCGCGGTGCCGAGCGGTGCGCCGGCCCCGGCGGAGGCCGAGGCGGCGCAGCCGACCGGGCGTCCCGCGCCGTCGGCCGCGCTTGTCGAGGGTACGGACCAGTTCGAGGTGCTGCGGCTGCCCCGTAGCCGTACCTCGCCGCTGCCTCCGGCGGAGCCGACCGAGTAGGTCGTCGTGCAGTACGGTGCGCCCCCGGCGGGATTCCTGCCGGGGGCGCTCCGGGTTCATTCGCCGGAAACACTCCGACCCGACCGCCCCACACCTTGTGTGACTTCTTGCATACTCCTCGTAGATGACTGGGGGTGTGGGTGGAGCGGGGTGGGCGGACGGCCGAGGGCGCGACCGGGTGGGGGCGACGCGACCTGCTGCGTCGTGGCCTGCTGGTGGCGAGCGGTGTGGCCATCGGCGCGGGCACGTCCGAGGCGTGGTGGATCACCCATCGCCGGATGCCGGTCGCCGGTGGCCCCGCGAGTGCCACCCTCGGCAACGGCCAGCAGGATGTCGGCTCCGGCGCGCTGGAGGCGGTCTGGTCGGGTCGGACCACCGAGCGACTGGTGGCCCTCACCTTCGACGACGGCCCGGCACCACAGTGGACGCCGATGGTGCTCGACACCCTGGCCGAGCACCGGGTTCCGGCCACCTTCTTCATGGTCGGTAGGCAGGTCCGCAGGCACGCCGACGTCGTCCGCGGCCGGCTCGCCGGCCACGAGGTGGGCAACCACAGCTGGGACCACCGGGACCTGGCCGAGTTGGACGCCACCGAGGCGTACGACGACCTGCACCGCAGCCACGATGCGATCGCCGAGCTGACCGGGGTGCCGCCGGTGCTCCTCCGCCCGCCGTACGGTCACCTGGGCGGGGCGGTGCTGCACGCGGCGGCCCGGCTGGACTACCGGCTGGTGCTCTGGTCGTTGCAGATGGTGGAGCGGGAGTTCCCCGGTGACCCGGCCGGCCACGCCCGGCGGATCGTGGCCGAGGTCCGACCGGGAACGATCGTGCTCGGCCACGATGTGGGGGCGCACCGCCGGCTGGTCGCGCTGCGCGGGCTGACCGACATGATCAACGGGCTACGGTCCCGCGGTTACACATTCGTCACCGTTTCCGCGCTGCTGGGAGCGGGTGTGGCCTCGACGCCGACCAGGTAGGGTCGCGCTCCGTGGCGTCCACCCTCTCGGTTCTGACCGGCAATCGGAGCTTCCGCAACCTCTTCCTCGCCGAGTTGGTGGTCTTCGGCGCCGACTGGTTCGTGATGGTTCCCCTGTTGGTGCTGCTGCCGCACCTGACCGGCAGCGGGGTCTGGGGCGCGCTGGTGTTGGCGGTGGACACCGGCATCGTGGCGTTGCTGCTGCCGTACACCGGCACGATCGCCGACCGCTTCGACCGCCGGAAGGTAATGATCTGCGCGAACGTGGCCGCGCTGGTGGGCGTGTTGTTGCTGCTCGGCGTGCGGAACGCGGGAACGGCGTGGCTGGCGCTGGTAGCGATCGGTGTGGTCGCGGTCGCCAAGGCGTTCTACTCGCCGGCCGCACAGGCCGCGCTGCCGAACGTGCTGGAGCCGCACGAACTCGCCGCCGGCAACGCCGTCGCCGGATCGGCCTGGGGCACCATGACCGTGGTCGGCGCCTCGCTCGGTGGCGTGCTCAGCACCGCTGCCGGTCCGTACGCCTGCTTCTGGGTTGCGGCGGCGGGCCTGGCGGTGGCGGCGGGCCTCGCCATGCGGATCCGCCGGCCCCTGCAGGCACCCCGCGACGCCGACCAACCGGCCCAGCGGACCTGGTCGGCCGTCCGCGAGGCGCTCGGCTACATCGGTCACCGCCCCCGGGTGCTCGCGCTTGTCACCGTGAAGTCGGCGGTGGGCCTGGGCAACGGCGTGCTGACCGTGTTCCCGTTGCTTGCCGGCGTGTACGGCGTCGGCCCGCTCGGTGCCGGCCTGCTCTTCGCGGTCCGCGGCGCGGGAGCGTTGGTGGGGCCCATCCTGATGCGCCGGGTGCTGACCAACCGGGCCTGGCTGCTGCCCGGGCTGGCGCTGTCCATGTCGCTCTATGGCCTGTCCTACCTGGGCACCTCGGTGGTGCGCTGGTTCCCGCTGGTGTTGCTGCTGGTCTTCGTGGCGCACTTCGCGGGTGGCAGCAACTGGGTGATGTCGAACTTCGCCCTGCAGGGCGAGGTCCCGGACCGGTTGCGTGGTCGTGTCTTCGCCACCGACATGATGCTCGCGACGCTTGCGATCTCGGTGAGCCAACTGGCGGTGGCCCTGGTGGTGGACTCGGTCGACGAACGGGTGGTGCTCGCCGGCTGCGGTCTGATCACCCTGGTGTACGCGGTCGGCTGGCGGATCGCCACCCGTCGGCTCTCGCTCACCGATCCGGCCGTCGAGCCGGTTCCGGACCCGGCGAGCTGAATCCGGCAGTCCCAGGCAGCGGGCGCGGCGCCGCATAGTCGGTGCCGAGCCCTAGCATGAGCGCGTGCCGACGAACTTCACCGCCGGGCCGGTCCGGGTCCGGACCCCCGCGACCAGCGCCAACCTGGGCCCGGGCTTCGACGCGCTGGGTCTCGCCCTCGGGCTCTACGACGACGTGGCCGCCGAGGTCACCTCGGGTGGTGTCCGGGTGACAGTGACCGGGCAGGGCGCCGGTGAGCTGCCCGACGACGACCGCCACCTGGTCGTGCAGGCCATGCGCGCCGCGTTCGACGTGCTCGGGGCCCACCCCGAGGGGCTGAGCGTGGAGTGCGTCAACCGGATCCCGCAGGCGCGTGGGCTGGGCTCCTCGTCCGCTGCGATCGTCGCCGGGGTGTTGCTGGCCCGTGCCCTCGTCGTCGACGGGGAGCAGCGCCTCGACGATGCCGGCGCGCTCCGGCTGGCCGCCGAGATCGAGGGCCACCCCGACAATGTGGCACCGTGCCTGCTCGGCGGTTTCACGGTGGCCTGGTCCGAGCCGGGCGGCGCCCGGGCGGTCTCGCTGCCGGTCGCCGACGCGGTGCGGCCCACCGTCTTCGTCCCGACGGAACGCGGATTGACCGCGATCGCACGCGCGGCGCTGCCGGCCACCGTGCCGCATGGTGACGCCGCGTTGACCGCCGGGCGGGCAGCGCTGCTGGTGCACGCGCTCACCACGGACCCGTCCCTGCTGCTGCCGGCGACCGTCGACCGACTCCACCAGGATTACCGCGCAGCCGGGATGCCAGACACATCTTCCCTGGTCAGCGCGTTGCGAGCGGCAGGTGTGGCGGCTGTGGTCAGTGGGGCGGGGCCAACTGTGCTGGCGCTCAGCGAGCCTCCACCGGGCTTCCCAGTGGGAACAGACTGGGAGATCTGGCAGTTACCGATAGACGTCAGCGGCGCGCGGGCCGCACGGGGTAGACTTGGACACGCCGAGCGGGGCCCTGTTGCCGCAGGTCGGAAGAGTTGATTACGCTCTAGACCTAGCACAGCCGCGAAGCACGCGATCTCCTGCGGGGCGGCGCACCCCCGAAGCTCTCGGCGGTCAGCCCGTCCACCCCTGCCAAAGGCCCACGCCGCACCGCAGTTTCCACAGGTCGCCGCAGACGGCGAGACCTGCTCACCGACGTTGGTGAGTCGGGATACCGACCGGCTGCTGTGTCACAGACTCCCGCGACGCGTCCTTGCGAGGCGGGTGCACCGAGGCCGCCCGGCCACCTGAGCTCCGACTCCGGGCAGTCCCGGCCTTATCGAGGGAAGGATTCCATTGAGCGACACCACCGACGTGACGTCGGATGTTTCCAACGTCGCTGGCGATGCCACCACCGCCGCTCCCGCCCGTCGTCGGCGTAGCGGCACCGGTCTGTCGGCGATGCTGCTGCCAGAGCTGCAGAGCCTGGCTGCGTCGCTCGGCATCTCCGGCACGGCTCGCATGCGCAAGGGCGAGCTGATCGCCGCGATCTCCGAGCGGCAGGGCGGCAACGCCGCCGGGACCCCTCGACCACGGGCCGAGGTCGCGGCCGCGGCCGCCCCGACCCGTGAGGGGGTGCGCGCCGAGGTGCGGGAGACCGCCGACCGGCCGGCAGCCGAAGGGCGTGCCGAGCAGGCACCAGCCGAGCCGGCCGCCGAGACCGAGGGCCGTAGCCGTACCCGGCGGAGCCGGACCGCGACGGCGGAGGCCCGTGCGACCGAGGCGCGTCCCGCCGAGGCCCGTGCGACCGAGGCCCGTGCGACCGAGACGCGTGCGACCGAGACGCGTGCGACCGAGACGCGCACCGACGAGGCGGAGACCGGCGAGCGTGCCGACCGTGGCGAGAACCGCCGCGACCGTGGCGAGCGCGCGGACCGTTCCGAGCGTGCCGAGCGTGCTGACCGTGGGGACCGTTCCGAGCGTGGCGAGCGCGCGGACCGTGCCGAGCGGGGCGAGCGTGCCGAGCGGGGCGAGCGTGCGGACCGTGGCGAGCGTGCGGACCGGGGCGAGCGCGCCGAGCGGGGCGACCGCAACGACCGGGGCGAGCGCAACGACCGTAGCGAGCGTGCCGACCGGGGCGAGCGCAACGACCGGGGCGAGCGTGCCGACCGCGGTGAGCGGGCCGAGCGCAACGACCGACCGGATCGCAACGACCGCAACGACCGCAACGACCGTGGCCAGCGCGTCGAGCGGGACAGCGACGACGACGACGAGGGTGGCGGCCGGCGCGGCCGGCGCAGCCGTTTCCGGGACCGTCGCCGCGGGCGCGGCGAGCGCACCGAGGGTGGTGCCGAGACCGGCGGCCGTGAGCCGCAGGTCAGCGAGGACGACGTGCTCGTCCCGGTGGCCGGCATCATCGACGTGCTCGACAACTACGCCTTCGTACGGACGACCGGCTACCTGGCCGGCCCGAACGACGTGTACGTCTCGATGTCCCAGATCAAGAAGTACGGCCTGCGCCGCGGTGACGCGATCACCGGTGCGGTGCGGGCAGCCCGCGAGGGTGGCAACAGCGGTGACCAGCGGCGCGACAAGTACAACCCGCTGATGCGGCTGGACACCATCAACGGGATGGAGCCGGAGGAGGCGCGGCGTCGTCCGGAGTTCTACAAGCTCACTCCGCTCTACCCGCAGGAGCGCCTGCGGCTGGAGACCGAGCCGCACATCCTGACCACCCGGGTCATCGACCTGGTGATGCCGATCGGCAAGGGTCAGCGGGCACTCATCCAGTCGCCGCCCAAGGCCGGTAAGACGATGGTGCTGCAGGCGATCGCGAACGCGATCACCCGCAACAACCCGGAGTGCCACCTGATGGTGGTGCTTGTCGACGAGCGGCCTGAAGAGGTCACCGACATGCAGCGGTCGATCAAGGGCGAGGTCATCGCGGCCACGTTCGACCGTCCGCCGCAGGACCACACCACGGTGGCCGAGCTGGCCATCGAGCGGGCCAAGCGCCTGGTCGAGCTTGGACACGACGTCGTCGTGCTGCTCGACTCGGTGACCCGGCTCGGTCGGTCGTACAACCTGGCGGCGCCGGCCAGCGGCCGGATCATGTCGGGTGGTATCGACTCCACCGCGCTCTACCCGCCGAAGCGCTTCCTCGGCGCGGCCCGCAACATCGAGAACGGCGGGTCGCTGACCATCATCGCCACGGCGCTGGTGGAGACCGGGTCCATGGCGGACACGGTCATCTTCGAGGAGTTCAAGGGCACCGGCAACGCGGAGTTGAAGCTGGACCGGAAGATCGCCGACAAGCGGACCTTCCCGGCCATCGACATCAACCCGTCCGGTACGCGTAAGGAAGAGGTCCTGCTCGCACCGGAGGAGCTGGCCATCATCCACAAGCTCCGGAAGGTACTGCACTCGCTGGACTCGCAGGCCGCGATGGATCTCCTGCTGGACCGGCTCAAGCAGTCCCGCACGAACATCGAGTTCCTGATGCAGATCGCGAAGTCGACGCCGGGGGAGTAACCATCCCCGGGTGACCACGAAGGGGCACGGCCGTCGCGGCCGTGCCCCTTCGCCATGTCCGGTGCACCGGGCACTGTCCCTGTGCCCCCGAGCCAGGTCCGGGGTCCCGAGCGCTGTCCGGTGTCCCGAACCCTCAGAAGTCGCCGTCGGCCACCTGGAAGACGGTGAGGCCGAGGGATCGCCACATCTGGACCACCTGGACGCGGTCGTCGAAGACGCCGACCACCCGGTAACGGGCCCGGATCTCCCGGTCGTAGATCTCCCGTTTGACGATCGAGTCCTTCCGGGAGTCGCCGACGGCACGCAGGTGCAGGCCCAGGTAGGGCACCCGTACGTGCCGGGCCAGCCACGCCTCGGTGGCGGCGCGGGCAGACGCGTCCCGCCCCGAGCAGAAGACCACCCCGTACCCGGCGGCGTGCATCGCCCGGACCGCAGCGATCACCGCTTTGTTCGGGTGGTCCTGGCCCACCCGGGTCATGTCGTACGGGCTGCGGGAGACGGCGAGCGCGACGGTGCCGTCGATGTCCACCAGCACGATCTCCGACGGGTCGGTCGACGGCGGGTGCACCACAGCGGGGCCTCCGGTGCGGGCCGTCGGCACCGGCAACGGCAGTGTCCGCCCCCGCAGGTAACGCTCGTGCAGCCGGCGGATCGCGTCCGCCCCGACCTGCTCGTCGGTCGGCCGCGCGGCGTCGCGGCGCAGGCAATCGTCAAGTGGCACGTCGGTGAAGTCGTGCACCTCGAAATCCGCGCCGTGGCGGGCGGCCAGGTCGACCCAGCCCCGCAGGGTCCGCGCACGCAGGTTGGTGTCGTCCACGCAGACGTCCGCGCCGGCCCGCAGCAGCGCCTCGACCTGAGCCTGCTGTACGACGGTCACCTGCGCCTCGGCCCACCGGGTGAGAAGCCGCTCGCCGTGCAGCATGCGGCGCAGGTCGTCCCGGTTGACCCGCGAGACGGACGGCTGGAGGGTTCGGGCGAACGTCGTCTTGCCCGACGCGGGCAGGCCCCGGGTGGCGATCAGGCGGCTCATGCGCGGCGCACCTCCGGCTCGACGCGCGTACCCCCGACGGGGTACCCGGCGATGGGCCGCCGGGTGCGCGAATGCCCGGTCAGTGGGAGGGAATGCGGACGGGTAGGCACGTGTTGACGATGCCGGACGAGGTGTGCGGCCCGATTACCGGGTCGGCTCAGGCCCATGGCACACTGGTCAATCGGCCACCGGTTCCGGTTCACGCCCGAGCCCGTCGCGTACGGCGCGACGAGCGGTGACGGCGACCCGGCGACCACCAACGAGAGGACCGAGGCGAGATGAAGGCAAACATCCACCCGGAGTACGTGACCACCGAGGTCACCTGCTCCTGTGGCAACACGTTCACGACCCGCAGCACCGCCAAGGGCGGGGCGATCCACGCCGAGACCTGCAGCGCCTGCCACCCGTTCTACACCGGTAAGCAGCGCGTTCTCGACACCGCCGGCCGGGTCGCGAAGTTCCAGCAGAAGTACGCCAAGGTTCAGGCGAAGAAGGCCAAGTAACTCCTCGTTCGGCGCCCGCGTCCGGTTTTCCACCGGACGCGGGCGCCGTCCGTGTTTTTCCCCCGTTTTCCGCCCGGCCGCTGGCCTGCCGCCCAGCCGGGTCGTCGCGCACCGTCGAAGGAGCATCCGCAGCATGAGCAGCGAGCGTCTGGCCGGCCTTCTCGACGAGTACGCGGAGCTGGAGAAGCGGTTGGCCGATCCGACCATCCACGCCGACCAGGCCACCGCGCGCAGGGTCGGCCGCCGGTACGCGGAGCTGGTGCCGCTGAACAAGGCCGCCGCCGAGTTGGAGCAGGCCCGCGCCGATCTGGCCGCGGCCCGCGAGCTCGCCGCCGAGGACCCGTCCTTCGCGGCTGAGGCGGACTCCATCGCCGGGTCCCTGCCGGTGCTGGAGGAGCGCCTCGCCGAGCTGCTCATCCCGCGCGACCCGCACGACGCGAAGGACGTGATCGTCGAGATCAAGGCCGGTGAGGGTGGCGAGGAGTCCGCGCTGTTCGCCGGTGACCTGTTGCGGATGTACACCCGGTACGCCGAGCGGCACGGCTGGGTCACCGAGGTGATCGACGCACAGGACTCCGACCTCGGCGGGGTCAAGGACGTCTCCCTGGCGATCAAGACCAAGGGTGTTCCGGACGGCGGCAACGGCGTCTGGTCGCGGCTCAAGTGGGAGGGTGGCGTGCACCGGGTGCAGCGTGTCCCGGTGACCGAGTCGCAGGGCCGGATCCACACCAGCGCCGCCGGGGTGCTGGTGCTGCCGGAGGCCGAGGACGTCGACGTCACGATCGACCAGAACGAACTGCGCATCGACGTGTTCCGCTCGTCGGGCCCCGGTGGTCAGTCGGTGAACACCACCGACTCGGCGGTGCGGATCACCCACCTGCCGACCGGCATCGTGGTCTCCTGCCAGAACGAGAAGTCCCAGTTGCAGAACCGGGAGCAGGCGATGCGGATCCTGCGGGCCCGGCTGCTCGCCGCCGCGCAGGAGCAGGCCGACGCCGCCGCCTCGGACGCGCGCAAGGCCCAGGTGCGCACCGTGGACCGTTCGGAGCGGATCCGCACCTACAACTTCCCGCAGAACCGGATCACCGACCACCGGATCGGTTACACCGCGTACAACCTGGATCTGGCGCTCGGCGGCGAGTTGGACGGGGTGCTGGACGCGCTCACCGAGGCCGACCGGGCCGCCCGGCTCGCCGGCGACACCGAGCTGACCCGCCGCTGACCGCGAGCCCCACCACGGCCCTGGTCGGTCCGCTGACGGCGAGTGCCCGCGAACCCACGACGGCCCTCGTCGATCATGGAGTTGTGGTGGGTGGATTGTCGTGTCGTGGGGGTTTCGTGGGGCACCACAACTCCTTGATCGACCCCGGCGGGGCGATCAGCTCGCGCGCGGGCGGGTCTTGGCGCGGAGCATCTCGCGGTCGGCCTGCTCGAACGCGACGCTGAGCGCGTCGCGCAGCCCGCTGCCACCGGAGACCTCGGCGAAGCCGATGCTCACCCCGACCGGGGTGCCCGGCACCAACGACTCCCAGTCCTCCAGGCGGACCGCGGCCTCGATCCGGCGTGCCACCTCGGTGGCCTCGGTCATGCCGGTGTCCGGCAGGACCACCACGAACTCGTCGCCGCCGTAGCGGGCCACGAAGTCGCCCCGGCGCATCACCCGGTTGATCACACCGGCGATGCGTTGCAGCACCAGGTCGCCCGAGTGGTGCCCGTGCCGGGTGTTGACCGCCTTGAAGCCGTCCAGGTCACAGACGCCGATCACCACCCGTTCGCCACGGGTGACCACGGCGGTGATGTACCGCTCCAGCCGGCGACGGTTGGGTAGCCCGGTGAGCGGGTCGGTCAACGCCTCGCCCTCGAAGCGCGCCGCCTCGCGGCGCATCTCCTCGTGGTCGATGCGAGCGGCGATGCCGTCGATGTAGACGTCCCGCAGCCGGTCGTTGCGCTGCGCGGCGAGTCGGAACGCCAGCCGGTCGGCCCGGTGTGCCGCCAGGTGGTCCCCGGCGCGGGTCAGCGCGATGCTGCGCAGCCGGGCCGGCTCGGCCGCCCCGAGCGTCTCGTTCGACACCTGGACGGTGTCCAACCGGGCTACCGCCTCGATCGGCCGGCCGTCGGCGACGGCGAGGCACACCTGCCCGAGCTGACGCAGGTCGCGGGCGCGGGCGCTGTCCCCACCGTGGCTGATCAACCGGGTCGGCTCCGGGCCTTCGGTCGCCACCTGATCGCCGAGCGCGGCCTGTCGGGCCGCCGCGTAGCCGTACGCGGCGAGGCTGCTCGGGCGTAGTTGGCCGGCCCGGCCGCTGCGCACGAAGCGGACCAGATCGGCGGACACGTCCCGGAGCACCCGCAGGCACCCGTCGCTGTCGCCGTTGTGATCCAGGGCCACGGCGTTGCGCAGCCGGATTCCCGGCGCGGCGAACGTCTCCTCGGGGATCCCGGCGGTCAGCCCGAGCTGTCGGGCCCTCTCGATGGCGCCCAGGGCGTACCCGTGGAAGCTGAGGTAGCTGTAGGCCATGGCCAGGTCGTGCCAGCCCCAGGCGGTGTCGCGGTCCGGGTCGGCGACGGCGCCCAGCGCCCGGGCCGCTCGGACGAGGTGCATGACGCAGCGGTCGAGTGCCCCCTGGTGGTGCGCGGCGAGCGCGGTGAGCGCGTTGAGGTGACCGTGCAGATAGGGCTCGGCGAGGTCGCGGACCGCCGCGGACGCCTCTTCGATGGCCCGGGTGAACTCCGCCGTCCGACCGAGATTGATCAGCGCGGAGAGGCGCTGCACCATGGCGTCCGCCCGCGCCGCCGGGTCGTTGGTGGTGCGGATCACACGCTCCAGCAGGACGTACGACTCCGCGGAACGGCTGGCCTCCTGCAACGCCCGGGCGTGCGTGAGGGCGTCAACCTGGTCATCGACCCGGTCGAGCCAGCCCACCAGCCAACCTCCTGTCGTGCGCGCCTGGGCGCACCTGTTCGTCGCGTCGCCCGCGACGCTTCATGATTATGTCGTGAGTACTTTACCGCAACACCCCCCCGAAGGGACAGGCCCCATCCGGCCGTCCGCCGCGGTGGCCCGGGCGGCCCGCGCGCTCGCCGCCGCCGGGGTCGGCTCGGCCCGGGTGGAGGCCGAGGTGCTGACGGCGTACGTGCTGGGGGTTCCCCGGGGTCGGTTGGCTCTCGCCGACGCCCTCGGTGACGACGAGTTGGCGCGGCTCGACGAGCTGACCCGTCGTCGCGTCGCGCGTGAGCCGTTGCAGCACCTGACCGGTCGGGCCGGGTTCCGGCACCTGGAGCTGTCGGTCGGCCCGGGTGTCTTCGTGCCCCGGCCGGAGACCGAGCTGTTGGCCGGTTGGGGCGTCGAGCAGGCCCTGGACCGGCCCGACCCGGTGGTGGTGGACCTGTGCAGCGGCTCCGGCGCGATCGCCCTGGCGGTTGCCCAGGAGGTGCCGGGGGCGCGGGTGATCGCGGTGGAGCGGTCCCCGGCGGCGCTGGCCTGGTTGCGGCGCAACGCGGCGGAACGGGCGGCGGCGGGGGACCGGCCGATCGAGGTGGTCCAGGCCGACGTGACCGCCCCGGACCTGCTGGCGGAGCTGGTCGGCCGGGTGGACGTGCTGCTCTGCAACCCGCCGTACGTGCCGGACGAGGTGGTGGTCCCGCCGGAGGTGGCCGGGCACGACCCGGCGGAGGCGGTCTTCGGCGGCGCCGACGGCCTGGTGGTGATCCGGCCGGTCGTCGCCCGGGCGGCCGTGCTGTTACGCCCGGGGGGCGGGTTCGGCGTCGAGCACGACGACACCCATGGCGCCGCGGTGCCCGACCTACTCGCCGAGGACGGCGGCTTCACCGCTGTCGCGGAGCATCTGGACCTCACCGGGCGTCCCCGCTACGCGACCGCGTCCCGACGGGCGGACGGCCAGCACGCCCCGATCGGGGCGGCGTGGCAGACTGACTCCTCGTGATGCTCTACGACTGCCGATCGCCCGCCGATCGGGACCGCGGCATCGCTGCGGCGATCGAGGCGGTCAAGAACGGCGAGCTGGTCGTTCTCCCGACGGACACGGTGTATGGGATCGGCGCTGACGCGTTCACCCCGTACGCGGTGAAGGCGCTGCTCGATGCCAAGGGCCGGGGCCGGCAGATGCCGCCGCCGGTGCTGATCGGCTCGCGGCACACCCTCGACGGGCTGGTGTTCTCGCTGCCCACCGCCGCACGGGATCTGGTGGAGGCGTTCTGGCCGGGTGCGCTGACGATCGTGGTCGAGCACTCGCCGAGCCTGCAGTGGGACCTGGGCGACAAGACCGGCACCGTGGCGGTGCGGATGCCGCTGCACCCGGTGGCGCTGGAGGTGCTGCGCGAGACCGGCCCGATGGCGGTCTCGTCGGCGAACAAGACCGGCCAGCCGGCCGCGGTCACCGCCGATGAGGCGCGTGACCAGCTCAGCTACTCGGTGCGGGCCTATCTGGAGGCCGGGCCCTGCCCGGACCCGGTGCCCAGCACGATCGTGGATCTGACCGGTGAGGTGCCGCAGTTGCTGCGGGCCGGGGCGATCCCTTTGGAGAAGCTGCGCGACGTTGTTCCGGATCTCGTCGACGGTCGGGCGGTCTGAGTGCCCCCGTTCACGGTTCTGCACGTCTGCATGGGCAACATCTGCCGCTCGCCGATGGCGGAGCGGCTGCTCGCCCTGGCGGTGCGGGAGCGGCTGACCCGGCGCACGCAGGACCCAGCCCTGGCCGAGGAACTGGTGCACAGCCACAGCGCCGGTACGGGCGGCTGGCACGCGGGCGAGGAGATGAACCCGCCGGCCGCGCGGCAGGTCACCGGCCGTGGTGGGGACGTGGAGGGGTTCGCCGCGCGCAAGCTGCGCTCGGATCACATCGACGCCGCCGACCTGGTCCTGACCGCCACCGCCGACCAGCAGGAGTACGTGGTGGCGCTTCGTCCGGACGCGGCGGCCCGCACGTTCGTGCTCGGCGAGTTCGGCCGGCTGCTGGCTGCGGTGGACGCTGCCGCGCTGCCGCCTGGTGACGCCACCCCGGAGGCCGTGTACGCCCGAGGGGTGGCCCTGGTGGCGGCGGCTCACGAAGCGCGGCTGGGCACCTCGGCGCTGCCCACCGATGATCTGGACGACCCGTGGGGTCGTGGCGACCAGTGCTTCAGCCGGGTCGCCGACGAGATCGAGGAGACGGTCCACCCGCTGGCCGGCGTGCTGCTGCCCTGAGCACGGTGCGAGTTTCCTCCGGGTTTGCCCAAAACCCGGGGCTAAAGGGGCGTTCCGGGTCATTCTGAACGGGTCCTAGCGTGACCGGCTCCTGCGGGGAGAGCTGATGATCCGGGCCCGACTCGAGAAACTGCTGACCGTGGTGATCGCGGGAGTGCTGGCCGGGCTGGTGCTGGCCGCCGCCGCCCTGCCCGCCGCCATGGTCTTCGGGATCGGCTTCAGCGCCCTGTCGACGCCGTACTCGGAGCTGCCCAACACACTCCGTACGCCGCCCACCGCGCAGCGCTCCAACCTCTACGCCAACGACGGCACCACCCTGATCACCTCCTTCTACCAGGAGGACCGGGTGGACGTGCCGCTGCGCGAGGTGGCCCCGGTGATGCGCCGGGCGATCGTGGCCGCCGAGGACGTCCGGTTCTACCAGCACAGCGGGGTCGACCTGCGCGGCGTGGTGCGCGCGTTCACCGTCAACAAGCGCGACGGCCACACCCGGCAGGGCGCCTCCACGCTGACCATGCAGTACGTCCGCAACGTGCTCAGCAACGACCCTCGACTGACCGAGGCGCAGCGGGACGCCGCCACCGAACTCACCACCGTCCGCAAGCTCCAGGAGATGCGGTACGCGCTCGCGTTGGAGCGGGAACTCGACAAGGACGAGATCCTCACCCGCTACCTGAACATCGCCTACTTCGGTGCCGGGGCGTACGGCATCGCGGCGGCCAGCAAGCGGTACTTCTCCCGGTCCCCGGCCGAGTTGACCCTGGCCCAGGCGGCACTGCTCGCCGGCCTGGTGCGTTCGCCGGACAGCGACGACCCGATCAACGGTGACGCCGACAGCGCGGTGGCCCGGCGGTCGTACGTGTTGGAGCGGCTGGTGGAGTCCGGGCAGGTGCCGGCCGACGCGGCGGCGGCGGCGCGCGCCGAGCCCCTGCAACTGCGACCCAGCGAGACCCCGAACGACTGCACCGGCGTGCCCGACGCGCACAACGACTGGGGCTTCTTCTGCGACTGGTTCACCCGCTGGTGGAGCAGTCAGTCCGCGTTCGGGGCGACCGCCGACGAGCGGCAGCGCACGTTGCGTCGGGGTGGCTTCTCCATCGTGTCGTCGCTGGACCCGGGGGTGCAGCGAACCACCACCGAGCAGGTGTTGCGGATCTACCCGAAGAACACAGCCGAGGCGGTGCCCACCGCGGTGGTGCAACCGGGCACCGGGCGGGTGCTGGCGATGTCGGTGAACCGGGCCTACAGCGTGGCGGACAACCCGGTCGGGCAGAAGAACCGTCCGAACACCGTGAACCAGTTGATCGCCGGCGGCGGCGCCATCGAGGGCTACCAGGGCGGCTCGACGTTCAAGCTGTTCACCCTGCTGGCCGCGCTGGAGTCCGGCCTGCCGCTCTCGACCGACTTCGTGGCACCGACCCAGTTGCTCACCCGCTTCCCGGTGACCGGGCAGGCGAGCTGCGACGGACGGTGGTGCCCGGCGAACGCCAGCCCGTCGTCGATGGACGGTCCCCGCACCATGTGGAGCGCGTTCGGCCGCTCGGTGAACACGTACTTCGCCTGGCTCACCGAGAAGGTCGGCGCCGACCGGGTGGTCGAGATGGCCGAACGGCTCGGCATCGTCCTGCGGGCCGAGTCCGATGCCAAACTGGCCCGCTACGGGGCGAAAGACTGGGGCCCGTTCACGCTCGGCGTGGCGGCGACCACCCCGCTGGACCTGGCCACCGCGTACGCCACGGTGGCGGCCGAGGGGACCTGGTGCGCACCGCTGCCGGTGGTCTCGATCACCGACTCGGGGGGCCGGCCGGTCGACGCCGCGAAGCCGGACTGCCGACAGGTGCTCGACGCCGACGTGGCCCGGGCAGCCACCGACGCGGCCCGCTGCCCGGTCGGTGACCAGTCGATGTACGGGCGCTGCGACGGTGCCACCGCACCCGGCCTGCGGGCGAAGCTCGGCCGTCCGGTGGCCGGCAAGACGGGCAGCTCGGAACGGTACGAGACGGAGACGGTGGTGGCATTCACCCCGCAGCTGGCGGTCGCCTCGATGGCCGCGAACCCGGACGACCCCCGCGACGCGGTCGGTCAGGCGGTGCAGGCCCAGATGGTGAACGCCGTCGGCGAGGTGCTCGCGTTCGCCCTACGCGACCAACCGATCCGCGACTTCGTCCCGCCGAGTCAACGAACCGCCTTCCAGCCCCAACCCCAAGCCGGCAACTAACCCACCCACCCACCCGCCCCCGCCCGCCCCGCCCCGCCCGCCCCGCCCCGCCCGCCCCGCCGCCCCGCCCAACCTCGCCCTTTGGCGGGCCTCCCCTCACCCTCCGCCCCACCCTGCGGCCCGCCGATCTTGCACTTGCTGTCGTGACAAATAGTGCATAAGCCCACTAGTCGGCAACACAAAGTGCAAGATCGCGGGGGGATGGGAGGGGTGACGCGCGAACCGCGTCGATCATGGACTTGTGGTGGGCGTTAGGTGCGCAAAAGACCCTTTTGCGGGGCACCACAACTCCTTGATCGACGCTGCAGCACGCGGCGACGCGGCGCTGCGCGACGCTGCGCGACGCTGCGCGACGCGGCGCGGGGCTGGGTGGGTTGTTAGCTGGGGTTTTGGGCGTTGCGGGCTATGTTGCGGGCCATTCCGCCGAAGACCACCGCGTGGAAGGGTGCCACCGATCCCCAGTAGGCGTGCCCGGCCAGGCCGCGCGGGAGGAAGACCGCGCGTTGCTGGTAGCGGCTGCGGCCGCCGTCGGTCGGGAGGACCCGCATCTCCAGCCAGGCCCGGCCGGGTAGCCGCATTTCGGCGCGTAGTCGCAGCAACTCGCCGGGGACGATTTCCTCGACCCGCCAGAAGTCCAGCGCCTCACCGACCTGGAGTCGGTGTGGGTCGCGTCGACCCCGTCGTAGCCCGACCCCGCCGACCAGCCGGTCCAGCCAGCCTCGGATGGACCAGGCCAGCGGGAACGAGTACCAGCCGTGTTCGCCGCCGACGCCTTCCACGACCCGCCAGAGCGCCGCGGGTGGGGCGTCCACGGTCCGCTCCCGGACGTCGGTGTAGACGGTGCCGCCGGACCAGTCCGGGTCGCTGGGCAGCGGCTCGGCGGGCGCGTCCGGGCCGCTCGCGGTGGACCAGCGGGTCTCCACCTGGGCGTCGCGTACCTTGGCCAGCGCCAGCGCCACGGCCTCGTCGAAGTCGGTGAGCCCGCCGGGCGGGTCCGGGACGTGGCGGGCGATGTCGTGTTCGTGGGCGACCGCCTCGTGGATGAGGCTCTCCACGAGCGGGCGGGCGATCTTGTTCGGCACCGGGGTGATCAGGCCGACCCAGTGCGAGGAGAGCGACGGGGTGAGCGGGCGGACCGGCACGATGATCCGCCGCCGCAGCCCGGCCACCCGCGCGTAGCGCTGCATCATCTCGAGGAAGGTCAGCACGTCCGGCCCGCCGATGTCGAAGCCCCGGTTGACCTCGGCCGGAAGGTGGGCGCAACCGGCCAGGTAGTGCAGCACGTCGCGGACCGCGATCGGCTGGATCCGGTTGCGGACCCAGCGCGGAGTGATCATGGCAGGCAGCCGCTCGGTCAGGTACCGCAGCATCTCGAACGACGCCGAGCCGGATCCGATGATCACTGCGGCGCGGAGCACCGCGGTGGGCACCCCGCTGGCGAGCAGGATCCGGCCCACCTCGGCGCGGGACCGCAGGTGCGGGGAGGGGACCTCGGCGTCGGTCGCCGGCTCCGGCCCACCCAGGTAGACGATTCGGCGTACGCCGGCCGCGCGGGCCGCCGCCGCGAAGTTGGTCGCCGCCGCCCGGTCGACCGCCTCGAAGTCGGACCGGCCCAGCGAGTGGACCAGGAAGTACGCGACGTCCACGTCGGCGAACGCGGCGGCGAGCGTCTCCGGTCGGCTCAGGTCCCCCTCGACGATCTCGGCCGCCGAGGCCCAGGGCACGTCACGCAGCCGTACCGCCTTGCGGGCGAGGCAGCGCACGGTGTGCCCGTCGGCGAGCAGCAGCGGCGTCAGCCGCCCGCCGATGTAGCCGGTCGCTCCAGTGACGAGGCATCTCACAGGTTCCAGTGTGCGGCCCCCTAGACTCGTTCGCTGTGGAGACCGAGACGAGCACCTTCTGGGGGCCGGATTTCGCGCAGCTCAGGGCCGTTGACCCGGAAATCGCGGGGGTGGTCCTGGGCGAGTTGGACCGGTTGCGGAGCGGCCTGCAGCTCATCGCCAGCGAGAACCTGACCTCGCCGGCGGTGCTGGCGGCGCTCGGTTCGACGCTCACCAACAAGTACGCCGAGGGTTATCCGGGCCGGCGCTACTACGGCGGCTGTGCCGAGGTGGACCGGGCCGAGGAGATCGGCATCGAGCGCGCCAAGGAACTCTTCGGGGCGGAGCATGCCAACCTCCAGCCGCACTCCGGGGCGAGCGCCAACCTGGCCGCGTACGCCGCCCTGGTGCAACCGGGCGACACGGTGTTGGCGATGGACCTGCCGCACGGCGGCCACCTCACCCACGGCAGCCGGGTGAACTTCTCCGGCAAGTGGTTCCACCCGGTCGGCTACCCGGTCCGGCCGGACACCGAGCTGATCGACTACGACGAGGTCCGGGACCTGGCGCGGGCGCACCGACCCAAGCTGATCATCTGTGGGGCGACCGCCTACCCAAGACTGATCGACTTCGCGCGGTTCCGGGAGATCGCCGACGAGGTCGGCGCGTACCTGATGGTGGACGCCGCGCACTTCATCGGCCTGGTCGCCGGCCGGGCGATCCCGTCCCCGGTGCCGTACGCCGACGTCGTCTGCGCCACCACCCACAAGGTGCTGCGTGGCCCCCGCGGCGGCATGATCCTGTGCCGCGAGGCGCTGGCCCAGCGGATCGACAAGGCGGTCTTCCCGTTCACCCAGGGTGGCCCGCTGATGCACGCCGTCGCGGCCAAGGCGGTCGCGTTGCGCGAGGCCGCCCAGCCGGAGTTCCAGACGTACGCCCGGCAGGTGGTCAGCAACGCCCAGGCGCTCGCCGCCGGGCTCGCCGACGAGGGGATGCGCCCGGTGTCCGGTGGCACCGACACCCACCTCGCCCTGATCGACCTGCGGGAGCTGGGGGTGACCGGCACCGAGGCCGAGCGCCGCTGCGACGCCGCGTCGATCACCCTGAACAAGAACGCCATTCCGTACGACCCGCAGCCCCCGATGGTGGCCTCCGGCATCCGGGTGGGCACCCCGAGCGTCACCACGCAGGGGATGCGCGAGGGGGATCTGCGCCAGGTGGCCACGTTGATCGCCCGTGCGGTGCGCACCGATCCCGGGGCTCCGGGCGGGGCAGACGAGTTGACCCGGCTGGGCGCCGAGGTTGCCGAACTGGTCGCGGCTTTCCCGGCGTACCCCCGTGGCTGAGCCCGGGGTGGTCGAGCCGGTCAGCGACAGGCGGTGGCGGTTGCGGCACCTGCCGGTGCTGTTGGCCGCGTCGGCGGCGCTCGCCGTGGTCGCCGCGGTGGTGGGCGCGGTGACCGGTGGCGCGACGGCTGCGCTCGGCGCGGCGGCCGGTGTGGGCGTCACGGTGCTCAGCTACACCCTCACCACCGTGGTGTTGGCCCGGGCCGACCGGGTCAACCCGCAGTTGCTGCTGCCGCTCGGGGTGGGGCTGTACGTGCTGAAGTTCAGCGTGCTGGGTGGGGTGCTGGTGGCGGTCGCGTCGACCGGCTGGGCCGGGTTGATCCCTCTCTGCCTCGGCATCGTCGCCGGGGTGGCAGTGTGGACGGCGGTGCACCTCTGGTGGCTGACCACGGTGCACGCTCGTCGGACGCACGACTGACCTGGCGGGTCGTCCCATCTTTCGGACGCGCGGCAATGTGTCGGCCTCCGGTCATTTTCCGACGGGCGGAAGGGGAGTAGCGTGCCCACAGACGACGGCGCCCACGAGAAGCCCACACAACGACGGTTGTGCGGGGGGTGAGGCACAGCCTCGTCTTCCCGGCTGATATCGTTCGCCCCGTCATGGCTGGTGACCAAACCCCCCGTCCCGCCGGTGAACCGGACGATTATCCGTCCGGCGCCGGTCAGGGTTGGACCGCGCTCAGCTACCTCATCGGAGGAATGCTCGTGTGGGGTTTCATCGGCTGGCTGGTCGACCAGTGGCTCGATACGGGTGGCATCGCCACCGGGATCGGCGTCGTGCTCGGCGTGACCGGGGGGATCATCCTCGTCGTCCGTCGGCTCGGCACGCCTACTTAGGAAGGGACACGGTGTTCGGACAGGCGAACGTTCTGGCAGCGGGCCAGGCGGCATTCCCACCCAGCGTGGACGACTTCTACCTGCCCGCGATCGTGCCCTGGGGCGCGGAGAACGCCCCGTGGTTCACCAAGTTCACGTTGATGATCTGGCTCGCGGTCGGCGTTTTGATCATCTTCTTCCTGGCGACCTATCGGAACCCGAAGTTGGTGCCGACCAAGAAGCAGTGGTTCGCCGAGTCGATCTACGGCTTCGTGCGGAACAACATCTCGGTCGACATGATCGGGCACCAGGGCGTGCGGTTCGCTCCCTACTTCACGACGCTCTTCTGCTTCGTGCTGCTGACGAACGCGTTCGCGATCATCCCGTTCTTCCAGATCTCGCCGAACTCGCACATCGCCTTCCCGGCGATCCTCGCGGTGATCAGCTATGTGCTGTTCAACTACATCGGCATCCGGCACCACGGGTTCGGCAAATACTTCAAGCACGCCCTGATCCCGCCGGCACCGTGGTACATCCTGCCGCTGCTGATCCCGATCGAGGCGTTCTCGACCTTCATCATCCGGCCGTTCTCGCTCGCCGTTCGTCTCTTCGCGAACATGTTCGCCGGCCACATGCTCCTGCTGGTCTTCACGCTCGGCGGCTTCGCGATGCTCAACGCCAACGCCTGGCTGGCGCCGATCTCGGTGGTCTCCTGGGTGATGACCGTGGCGCTGACCCTCCTCGAGGCGCTCGTCATCGTGTTGCAGGCCTACGTCTTCACCGTGCTGAGCGCCAGCTACATCCAGGGCGCGCTCGCCGAAGAGCACTGATCCACCGCACCAACCGTTGTCGTCCCGCGTGAGAGTCACGCGTGATAACCAGGAGGAACCACTAATGGATTACGTCGCCGCGGTAGAGGGCAGCACCGCCGCCATCGGCTACGGCCTCGCGGCCATCGGCCCGGGCATCGGCGTTGGCCTGGTCTTCGCCGCCTACATCCAGTCGACCGCCCGGCAGCCCGAGTCGTCGCGCATGACCCTGCCGTACGTCTGGATCGGCTTCGCCGTCATCGAGGCGCTCGCGCTGTTCGGCATCGCCTTCGGCTTCATCTGGGCCGGCTGATTCCGCCCCTTCCGACCGGGAGGTCACCCATGTTGTTCCTCCTCGCCGCCGAGGGTGGTGAGTCAGACCACAACCCGATCATTCCGATCTGGCAGGAGATCGTGGTCGGCACGGTCGCCTTCGCCGTGCTCTGCTTCGTGCTGATGAAGTTCGTCTTCCCGCGCATGGAGCAGACGTTCCAGGCTCGGGTCGACGCGATCGAGGGCGGCATCAAGCGCGCCGAGGCCGCCCAGGCCGAGGCGAACCAGCTGCTCGAGCAGTACCGTGCCCAGCTCGCTGAGGCGCGGACCGACGCCGCCAAGATCCGTGACGACGCTCGGGCCGACGCCGAGGGCATCCGACAGGACATCCTCGCCAAGGCGCGGGAAGAGTCCGACCGGGTCATCCAGGCGGGCAAGGACGCGCTCGCCGCCGAGCGGGCCACCATCGTGCGCGAGCTGCGCACGGAGGTCGGCACCATCGCGGTGGACCTGGCCAGCAAGATCGTTGGCGAGTCGCTCGCCGACGAGGCACGGCGTAAGGGCACCGTCGACCGGTTCCTGAGCGGTCTCGAGAGCACGGGGGCCCGCTGATGCAGGCCGCCAGCCGGGAGTCGTACAAGGTCGCGGCCGAGCGCCTCGACGCGTACGTCCGCGGCGCGGAGCCGTCGGCGGTGGCCTCCACCGCCGACGCCATCCTCTCCGTGGCGACCCTGCTGCGGCGTGAGCCGCGGCTGCGCCGGGCGCTCTCCGAGCCGGCCCGCTCCGGCGAGGACCGCGGAGCGCTGCTCGGCGACATGCTCGGCGGGCGGATCGGCGCGGACGCGCTCGACCTGCTCGTGTCGCTGGTCGCCGGCCGGTGGTCGGCACCGTCGGAGCTGCTCGACGGCACCGAGCGGCTGGGCGTGGAGGCGCTGCTGGCCAGCGCCGACAAGGCCGGCGAGTTGGGCGAGGTCGAGGACGAGCTGTTCCGCTTCGGCCAGGTCGTCTCCGGGCAGTCGGCGCTGAGCAACGCGCTCGCCGACCCGGTCGCCCCGGTCGAGCAGCGGGCCACCCTGGCCCGCGAGCTGCTCGCCGACAAGGCCCGCCCGGTCACCGTCCGCCTCGTCGAGGCGGCGCTCGGCGGGTTCGGGGGACGCTCCTTCAGCGGGGCGCTCACCCGGCTGGTCGAGCTGGCCGCCGACCGGCGTGACCGGCAGGTGGCGTACGTGACCGTCGCGGCCCCGTTGAGTGACGAGGACGAGCGCCGGCTGGGTGCGAGCCTCACCGCGATATACGGTCGAGAGGTCTCCGTCAAGCAGACGGTCGACCCCGCCGTTCTCGGTGGCGTGAGCGTCCGGGTCGGTTCCGACCTGTACGACGGCACCATCCTGCGCCGCCTCAACGAGACCCGCAACGCTCTCGCCAAGCGCTGACGGCTTCGCCGCCCAGCAATGCGGTGGTTCCGCCGCCTCACCGTTGGGGCGGCTCCGCCGCCGCAGCGCCCGGATTGACAGACGCCATTCGGACCGGTTGGTACTAGGTATCCCGGGCCCCTGAATTTTAAGGAAGCAGAGGATGGCCGAGCTGACCATCTCGACGGAGGAGATCCGCGGCGCCCTGGAGCGCTACGTCTCCTCCTACTCGTCCGACGTCTCCCGCGAGGAGGTCGGCACCGTCGCCGACACCGGCGACGGCATCGCCCACGTCGAGGGCCTGCCCTCGACCAAGACCAACGAGCTCCTGGAGTTCGAGGACGGCACGCTCGGCGTGGCGCTGAACCTCGACGTCCGGGAGATCGGCGTCGTCGTGCTCGGTGACTCCGCCAAGCTGGAGGAGGGGCAGCGGGTCAAGCGCACCAACCGGGTCCTCTCGGTTCCGGTGGGCGACGCCTTCCTCGGCCGCGTGGTCAACGCGCTCGGCCAGCCGATCGACGGGCTCGGCGACATCGCCGACGAGGGCTACCGCGAGCTGGAGCTGCAGGCTCCCAACGTGATGTCCCGGCAGTCGGTGTTCGAGCCGCTGCAGACCGGCATCAAGGCCATCGACGCGATGACCCCGGTCGGTCGCGGTCAGCGGCAGCTGATCATCGGTGACCGGAAGACCGGTAAGACCACGGTCGCCCTGGACGCCATCCTCAACCAGCGGGACAACTGGCGCACCGGCGACCCGAAGAAGCAGGTCCGCTGCATCTACGTCGCCATCGGCCAGAAGGCCTCCACCATCGCCTCGATCAAGGGGCAGCTGGAGGAGGCGGGCGCGCTGGAGTACACCACCATCGTCGCCTCGCCGGCGTCCGACCCGGCCGGCTTCAAGTACCTGGCCCCGTACACCGGCTCGTCCATCGGGCAGCACTGGATGTACGGCGGCAAGCACGTTCTGATCGTCTTCGACGACCTGAGCAAGCAGGCCGAGGCGTACCGCGCCGTGTCCCTGCTGCTGCGTCGCCCGCCGGGCCGTGAGGCGTACCCGGGTGACGTCTTCTACCTGCACTCCCGCCTGCTGGAGCGCTGCGCGAAGCTCTCCGACGAGCTTGGTGGCGGCTCGATGACCGGTCTGCCGATCATCGAGACGAAGGCCAACGACATCTCGGCGTTCATCCCGACCAACGTCATCTCGATCACCGACGGCCAGATCTTCCTGGAGACCGACCTGTTCAACCAGGGCGTCCGTCCGGCGATCAACGTCGGCACCTCGGTCTCCCGGGTTGGCGGCGCGGCGCAGGTGAAGCCGATGAAGAAGGTCGCCGGTTCGCTGCGGCTCAACCTGGCCCAGTACCGCGAGCTGGAGGCGTTCGCCGCCTTCGCCTCCGACCTGGACCGGGCCTCCCGGGCCCAGCTGGACCGCGGTTCGCGCCTGGTCGAGCTGCTCAAGCAGCCGAACTACTCCCCGTACCCGGTGCAGGAGCAGGTCGTCTCGGTCTGGGCCGGCACCGAGGGCAAGCTCGACGACATCCCGGTGGGTGAGGTTCGGCGCTTCGAGTCGGAGTTCCTCCAGTACCTGCGGCACAAGCACCAGGGTGTGCTGGCCGGCATCGCCGACAACCAGTGGAACGACGAGATCATCGGCTCCCTGGACAGCGCCATCGCCGAGTTCAAGCAGGTCTTCCTCGGCAAGGAGGACGAGCGCAAGATCAACGACGCGCCGGCCGCCCCGCTCGAGGGCGACGAGAACCGCGAGACGGTGACCCGCTTCCGCGACGGCGCGACCGACCGCCCGGCCGAGAGCTGATCCCATGGCGGCCCAGGTACGCGTTCTTCGTCAACGGATCCGCTCGGCGAAGTCGATGAAGAAGATCACCAAGGCGATGGAGCTCGTGGCGACGAGCCGGATCGCCAAGGCCCAGGCCCGGGTGCAGGCGTCCCTGCCGTACGCCCAGGCCATCACCGGCGTGCTCACGGCGCTGGCGTCCAACGCGCGGATCGACCACCCGCTGCTCACCCCGCGCGAGCGGGTGCGGCGGGCGGGCGTCCTGTTGGTCACCAGCGACCGTGGCCTGGCCGGCGGCTACAGCTCCAACGCGATCAGGATGGCCGAGTCGCTCGTCGCGCGGCTCAAGGCGGACGGTAAGGAGCCGGTGCTCTACGTCATCGGGCGTAAGGGCGTCGGGTTCTACCGGTTCCGTGACCGGCCGATCGAGGCGAACTGGACCGGCTTCAGCGAGCAGCCGTCGTTCGAGGACGCGCGTACCGTCGGTGAGACGCTGATCAAGGCGTTCACCGCAGGTGCGGACGACGTCGACGGCGGTGCCGGGGCGGACGGCGTGCTCGGCGTCGACGAGTTGCACATCGTCTACACCGAGTTCAAGTCGCTGATGACGCAGAACCCGGTCACCAAGGTCATCGGTCCGATGCAGGTCGAGGACCGGCCGCGCTCCGAGGGGCTGCTGCCGGCGTACGAGTTCGAGCCGGAGGCGGAGGCGCTGCTCGACGCGCTCCTGCCGAGGTACATCAACACGCGGATCTACGCGGCATTGATCGAGTCGGCGGCGAGTGAGTCGGCGGCACGGCGGCGGGCGATGAAGAGCGCCACCGACAACGCCGAAGAGATGATCGAGAAGTACACGCGTGAGATGAACTCGGCCCGTCAGGCCGGCATCACCCAGGAGATCAGCGAGATCGTCGGCGGCGCCAACGCGCTGGCCGCGTCGGGAAGTGAAGTGTGATGACTGTATCGACTGCGGCTGGGGGACCAGCCGAGACCAAGACGGCCGCGGGTCGCGTGGTCCGGGTCATCGGCCCGGTCGTCGACGCCGAGTTCCCGCGCGACGCCATGCCGGCCCTGTTCAACGCCCTGAACGTCAACGTCAGCCTGTCCGGCGGTGACAAGACGCTGACCCTGGAGGTCGCCCAGCACCTGGGTGACAACCTGGTCCGCGCCATCTCGATGCAGCCGACGGACGGTCTGGTCCGCGGCGCGGAGGTGCGTGACCGCGGCGAGCCGATCACGGTGCCGGTGGGCGACGCGGTCAAGGGCAAGGTGTTCAACGCGATCGGCGAGGTGCTCAACCTCACCGAGGGCGAGACGTTCGAGGCCGACGACAGGTGGGGCATCCACCGCAAGGCCCCGGCCTTCGCGGACCTGGAGCCGAAGACCGAGATGCTGGAGACCGGCATCAAGGTCATCGACCTGCTCGCCCCGTACGTCAAGGGCGGCAAGATCGGTCTGTTCGGTGGCGCGGGCGTCGGCAAGACGGTGCTCATCCAGGAGATGATCACCCGTGTTGCCCGTAACTTCGGTGGTACCTCGGTCTTCGCCGGTGTGGGTGAGCGCACCCGTGAGGGCAACGACCTCATCGCCGAGATGACCGAGTCCGGCGTCATCGACAAGACCGCGCTGGTCTACGGCCAGATGGACGAGCCGCCGGGCACCCGGCTGCGGGTGGCGCTCTCCGCGCTGACCATGGCCGAGTACTTCCGGGACGTGAAGAAGCAGGAGGTGCTGCTCTTCATCGACAACATCTTCCGCTTCACCCAGGCCGGCTCGGAGGTCTCCACCCTGCTCGGGCGTATGCCGAGCGCGGTGGGCTACCAGCCGACCCTGGCCGACGAGATGGGCGAGCTCCAGGAGCGGATCACCTCCGTCCGGGGCCAGGCCATCACCTCCATGCAGGCGATCTACGTGCCGGCGGACGACTACACCGACCCCGCTCCGGCCACCACGTTCGCCCACCTGGACGCGACCACCAACCTGGAGCGGTCGATCTCCGACAAGGGCATCTACCCGGCCGTGGACCCGCTGGCGTCCTCGTCCCGGATCCTCGCCCCGGAGTTCGTCGGCCAGGAGCACTTCCAGGTCGCCACCGAGGTGAAGCGGATCCTGCAGCGTTACAAGGACCTGCAGGACATCATCGCCATCCTCGGCATCGAGGAGCTCTCCGAGGAAGACAAGATCACCGTGGCCCGGGCCCGGCGGATCGAGCGCTTCCTCTCGCAGAACACCTACGCGGCGGAGCAGTTCACCGGCGTGCCGGGCTCGACGGTCCCGATCAAGGAGACCATCGAGGCGTTCCGCAAGATCAGCGAGGGTGAGTACGATCACTTCCCCGAGCAGGCGTTCTTCATGTGTGGCGGTCTCGAGGACCTGGAGCGCAAGGCTGAGGAGCTGATGAAGGGCTGACCTGCCCCCGTCATCCGATCTGTAGCAAAAAGACTGCCCCGGCAATGCCGGGGCAGTCTTTTGTTCATGTTCGCGTCTTACCATCGTCGCGGTCCGTTACTCGTGGTCGTCACTCCCCAGGCTCCCGAGCTACGGTCGTTCCGCGCGCTCACCTGAACGAGCGTTGATCTTTGCAACCTTTCGACGACGTGCGCCCGTCTTCTCGTCGTGGGCGTAACGAACGGAGATGCTCGTGGGTAAGGCCGGCAAGAGTGGCCGCAAGCCGTCCATCTGGCGGGGTGTGCCGCGGTGGGCCAGGATCTGCACGGTGTTCGGCACCGTGCTGACCGTGCTCAGCGGCGCGGTGCTGGTCGGCACCGAGGTGCTGATGGCCCGCTACGAGGGGTCCGTCGGCAAGGCCGACCTCTTCGGTGACCAGGCGGCGGGTGCCCAGGCGAAGAAGAGCGACATCAAGGGGCCGCTCAACATCCTGCTCGTCGGCATCGACCCACGTACGCCGACGGCCGCGCCGCTCGCCGACTCGATCATGGTGCTGCACGTGCCGGCGTCGATGGACCGGGCCTACCTGTTCTCGCTGCCTCGTGACCTCTACGTGCGCATCCCGGAGTTCAAGAAGGCCAACTTCCCGGGCGAGACCACGAAGATCAACGCCGCGATGTCGTTCGGCAGCAAGGTGCCGGGGGCCAACCCCGACGCGGCGCGGGGCTTCGAGCTGCTGGCCACCACCGTGCAGAAGGTCACCGGCATCAAGCGGTTCGACGCCGGCGCCATCATCAACTTCACCGGCTTCCAGAAGATCGTCGACGCCATGGGTGGGGTCGACATGTACATCGAGCGGGACGTGAAGTCCGAGCACAAGCAGCCGGACGGCAAGCCACGGCCGGGCAACACCCGCGGCGAGGGCTACGTCGGCCCGCAGGCGGTCTACAAGAAGGGCAACCGGCACCTGAGTGGGTGGCAGGCGCTGGACTACGTCCGGCAGCGCTACCCCAAGAACGGTGTACCGGATTCCGACTACGGTCGGCAGCGCCACCAGCAGCAGTTCGTCAAGGCCATGGTCGGCCAGGCGTTCAGTGCCGACGTGGTGTCCAACCCGATCAAGCTGGACAAGGTGCTCCGTGCCGCCGGCCAGTCGCTGATCTTCAACGGGCGGGGTAACAGCGTGGTCGACTTCGGGCTCGCGCTCAAGGACATCCGCCCCAACACCATCGAGATGATCAAACTGCCAGGTGGCGGCGTCTTCGAGGGTAAGAGGTACCTGGGCGAACAGTTCCAGGAGGGAGTGCCGGACTTCTTCACCGCCCTGCACAACGAGCAACTCGACCCGTTCCTGCTCGAGCACCCGGAATTCGTGAACAAGGCCAAGTAACCCGGCCGGCGTTGTCGCCACCCGCGTTGGGCGCGCCGCATCGTCAGGCTAGACTTTCGGCAATCCGTAGCCGCAGCAAGGAGACAGCGTGGCACAGCAGCTTCACGTCGAGCTCGTCGCCGTCGAGGAGAAGGTCTGGTCCGGTGACGCCGAGATGGTCGTCGCCCGGACGACCGAAGGCGAGCTCGGTGTCCTGCCGGGGCACGCGCCGCTTCTCGGCCAGCTCGCCGAGCCCGGCCAGGTGCGCATCAAGCTCGCTGGCGGCGAGCAGGTCGCCTACGAGGTGGCCGGTGGCTTCCTCTCGGTGAGCGCCGACGGTGTCACCGTGCTTGCCGAGAGCGCAACCCCGGTCTCCGCGCAGAGCCGCTGAGCCACACCGGGGATGGAGATCGTCGAAGGATTCGGAATCGGCGTTGTCGTCATCCTCGGCGCGCTTCTGATCCTCTTCGTCCGGCGAGCTCTGGTCACCCGCAGCGGTGGCATCATCCGGCTCAGCGTCCGGGTCTCCACCATGCTCGACGGGCGGGGCTGGTCGCCCGGCTTCGGCCGGTTCGTCGGCGACGAACTGCGCTGGTACCGGATGTTCAGCTTCGCGATCCGACCCAAGCGGGTGCTCTCCCGTAAAGGGCTGGCAGTGGAACGCCGCCGGTTGCCCGAAGGTCAGGAACGGTTCTCCATGCCGGCCGACTGGGTGATCCTCCGCTGTACCAGTCACCACGCACCGGTGGAGATCGCCATGGCGCGATCGACGGTCACCGGCTTCCTCTCCTGGCTCGAGGCCGCCCCTCCGGGGGCGGTCTCGCCGCGTATGGCCTCCCAGGACTGGCCGGCTGCCTGATCTGCTCCTCGGTGGTTGCTCCTTCGGGCTCCCCCGGAAACCCTGTCGTGCCGCTGTGCGTCGGTCCGGCGCGGTCTCTGATCACCTGCCGTCACCGTCATCGGCGGGCAGCATCCATGCAGCCTTCACCGCGAGGAAGCGGCGGCACCAGCAGATCTTGGACACTTACCGTCAGCGCTGAACGGAAAGTGTCCAAGATCTGCGAGGTCTGGTCGGCCCAAGGCGCCGACGGTGGTTGCCCTGGCCGTGCGGGCCCGCCCTGGCCGTGCGGCCGGTCCAGGCTGAGGAGCCGGCCCTGGCTACGCGTGGTGGCGGCCAGATTGGGAACCCTCACCTCGACGTGGTGCGGTGCGCCGACGTTCAGCGCTTGCCGCCCGGCACCCATAGCACATCTCCTGCCGGATTTGCCGTTCTTGACAGGATAAAGAGCAGATCGGAGAGCCGGTTGAGATACTTTGCCGGGAGCGTGCTGGTTCGTTCCGGATCGTGGCTGACCAGAGCCCACGCTGCCCGTTCGGCACGCCGGGCGACGGTTCGCGCCACGTGCAGCAGTGCCGCGCCAGCGGTGCCGCCCGGGAGGATGAAGGAGTCGAGCTTGCTAAGGCGCGCGTTGTACTCGTCGCACCAGCCCTCCAGGCGCTCGACGTACTCCTCGGTCACCCGCAGTGGCGGGTACTTCGGCTCCGGCTCGACCGGGGTGGACAGGTCGGCGCCGACGTCGAACAGGTCGTTCTGCACCGACGCCAGCACGCCGCGAAGGTCCTCGTCGAGGTTCCCCAGCGCGAGTGCCACGCCGATCGCCGCGTTGCACTCGTCGACATCCGCGTACGCGGCGATCCGTGGATCGGTCTTCGGCACCTGCTCGTTGTTGCTCAGCCTGGTCATGCCGGCGTCGCCGGCCTTGGTGTAGATGCGCGTGAGGTGGACGGCCATGACGCACAGCCTACGGATTCCCGACCTGACGATCCCGGCGCGGCCCGGGAGCACCGCCGATTGGCCGGTGGTGGTGGGCCCCGGCGACGCCGGCGATCCGGCGGTCAACGACGTCGACGTCATCCGGGTCCGCGGTGATGCCCGACTGACGGGCACCGTACATGTGGTGGGTGCCAAGAACTCGGCGTTGAAGTTGATGGCCGCCGCGTTGCTCGCACCGGGCCGCAGTGTGATCACCAACGTTCCAAGGATCACCGACATCGCCATCATGGGCGAGGTGCTGCGCCGGTTGGGCTGCGACGTCCAGTTCGACGCGGACGACCCGGTCGACCCGATGGTCGCTCGTGGCGGCGTGGCCCGGTCCCGGTCGGTGACGATCGACGTACCCGAGCAGCCGGGCGCGGAGGCCGACTACGACCTGGTCCGACGATTGCGCGCCTCGATCTGCGTGCTCGGCCCGCTGCTGGCCCGTCGGGGGTACGTGCGGGTGGCCCATCCCGGCGGCGACGCGATCGGGTCGCGGGGGTTGGACATGCACATCTCCGGGCTGACCCGGATGGGTGCGGAGATCTCGGGTGAGCACGGGTTCGTCATCGCGTCCGCCCCGCACGGGCTGCGCGGCGCGGACATCGTGCTTGACTTCCCGAGCGTCGGCGCGACCGAGAACCTGGTGATGGCGGCCGTGCTGGCCCAGGGCACCACGATGATCGACAACGCGGCCCGGGAGCCGGAGATCGTCGACATCTGCACGATGCTCAGCCAGATGGGTGCGCGGATCTCCGGTGCGGGCACCTCCACGTTGCGGATCACCGGTGTGCCCGGCCTGCGTCCGGTGCGCCACGCCACGGTGGGGGACCGGATCGTCGCCGGCACCTGGGCTTTCGGCGCGGCGATGACCAGGGGCGACGTGACGGTGACCGGGTTGGACCCGGCGTACCTGGAGGTCGCGCTGGACAAGGTGGTCGCGGCCGGCGGCCTGGTGGAGACCCGCGGGGACGGCTTCCGGGTACGGATGGACGAGCGGCCCCGCGCGGTGGACGTGGTGACGCTGCCGTACCCCGGCTTCGCCACCGACCTGCTGCCGATGGCGATCGGGTTGGCCGCGGTCAGCGACGGCGCCTCGCTGATCACCGAGAACATCTTCGACGGCCGGTTCATGTTCGCCAACGAGATGATGCGGCTGGGTGCGGACATCAAGACCGACGGGCACCACGCGGTGGTCCGTGGACGGGAACGGCTCTCCGGCGCACCGGTGCAGGCGACCGACATCCGCGCCGGCGCGGGGCTGATCATCGCCGGGCTGTGCGCGCAGGGGGTCACCGAGGTCTCCCACGTGCATCACGTGGATCGGGGTTACCCGGACTTCGTGGCCGACCTGCGTGCGCTCGGGGTGGCGGTCGAGCGGGGCACCACGCCCGAGGAGCCGGCACTGGAGATCTGACCCCCACCGCCGCTTAGTCATCGTTCAGGCTCGCCGACTAGGGTGCAGACAGGCACTCAATCGCAGCGAGGGAGAAGCAGATGGCGGGTCGACTCGCGGTCGTCGGGGCCGGGTTGATGGGTTCCGGCATCGCCCAGGTGGCGGCGCAGGCGGGCTGGCAGGTGACGCTTCGCGACCTGGACGACGCGGCCACCACCCGTGGGCTCGGCGGCATCCGGAAGTCGTTGGAGAAGTTCGCCGAGAAGGGCAAGATCGAGGCGTCCGAGGTCGAGGCGACGCTGGCTCGGATCACCCCCACCACCGAGCTGGAGGCGGCGGCGGACGCGGACATCGTGGTCGAGGCGGTCTTCGAGCGGCTGGAGATCAAGCACGAGGTGTTCCGCGCCCTCGACAAGATCTGCAAGTCGGACGCGGTGCTCGCCACCAACACCTCGGCCATCCCGGTCACCCAGATCGCCGCGGTGACCGAACGGCCCGAGGCGGTCGTCGGCACACACTTCTTCTCTCCGGTGCCGATGATGCAGCTCTGCGAGCTGGTGCGCGGCTACAAGACGAGCGATGCGACGCTCGACACCGCGCGGGCCTTCGCCGAGGAGATCGGCAAGACGGTGGTGGTCGTCAACCGGGACATCGCCGGCTTCGTCACCACCCGGCTGATCTCCGCACTGGTGATGGAGGCGGTCAAGCTGGTGGAGTCCGGCGTGGTGTCCGCCGAGGACCTGGACACGGCCTGCCGGCTGGGCTTCGGGCACGCGATGGGCCCGCTGGCCACCACCGACCTGACCGGCGTGGACGTGCTGCTGCACGCCTCGAAGAACATCTACACCGACACGGCCGACGAGAAGTTCTTCCCGCCGGAGCTGCTCCAGCGGATGGTCACTGCGGGCGACCTGGGCCGCAAGACCGGCAAGGGCTTCTACACCTACTGAGACGCGCAGCCGCAGGGGGCCCGTGCGCGGGCCCCCACGGTCAACTCAGCCCGGGGTGGCCAGCGCCGCCGCGACGAAGTCCAACGCGCTCGGAATGACCCCACCCCAGTAGCGGAAGTCGTGCCGGCCGTCGGCGTACGCGGCGTGGGCGGCCGGCTCCGGCAGGGCCCGTTCCAGCGCCCGTACGTCGTCGAGCAGGTCGTCCTGCCGGCCGCACCACAGACCCAGCGGCGTGCCGCGTAGCCGGTCGACACCGCCGAAGACGGCATCGCCGGGCGCGACGGCGGGGGAGAAGGCCGCCACCGCCCGGAGCAACCCGGGCCAGGTCTCGGCGAGCAGCAGCGCACCGAAGCCCCCCATCGACCAACCCCAGGCCGCCAGTCGGGTGGTGTCGAAGTCCCGCTCGGCGCACCAGGCCGGCAGTTCCTCCCGCACCATCCGTTGGGGGTCGTCCCGGCCGGCGGGGCGCCAGGAGAGGCGGTCGCCTGTCGCTCCGGCGAGCACGAACGGTGGCGCGCCCCGACGTACCGCGTCGGTCAGGAAGCGCCCCAGGCCGAGCCCGGGGAAGTCCCGAGCGGTGGTGGACGCCCCGTGCAGCACCAGGCAGACCGGCAGACCGCGACCGTCGCCGTGCCCGTCCGGGACAGCGGTGTAGAAGTCGACCGAGCGGCCACGTGCGGCGGACGGGCGGCTGATCAGTCGCTCGTCGCCGGCCGGCGCGTCCGGGGGGACAGGTCGCGCCGGCGACGGGCGGATGAGGTCGCGGGCCGTCCAGCCGACCCCCAGGGCCAGTGCCGTCGCCCCTGCCCCGGCGAGCAGGAGCCCGCGCCGGGTCGGTCGAGCTGCCATCGACAAAGTCTGGCAGCCCGGGCCGGATCAGGGGACCCCGGAACGGCTCAGCCGTCGCGCTTGGTGGTCCAGCGGAAGGTGGTCAGGCAGAGCACCAGGCCGATCACGCACCACAGGGCCAGCACCACAGCCACCCGGCCCAGCTCGAACGAGCCGCCCGGCTCCTGGGCGCCGAAGCTCTCCGGCAGGAAGACCGACCGCAGCCCCTGGCACATCCACTTGAGCGGGAACAGCGCGGCCACCTGCTGCATCCAGGTGGGCAGGTCGGTGAAGACGAAGAACACCCCGGAGATGAACTGGAGCACCAGGGAGACCGGGGTGACCACCGCGGAGCCGCTGCGGGCGGTGCGGGCCAGCGACGAGATGGCGATGCCACACAGGGTGCAGGCCGTCACGCCGAGCGTGGAGACCCAGCCGAAGGTGAGCCACTTCCCGGCGGTGCCCGGCAGGTCGAGGTCGAACAGCGCCACCGCGAACGCCAGCAGCAGCGCCGTCTCGGCGATGCCGATCACCACCACCATGATCACCTTGCCGGCGAACCAGACCCACTTCGGCATCGGCGTGCCCCGGTAGCGCTTGAGCACGCCCCGGTCCCGCTCGATCGGGATCCAGATGCCCAGGTTCTGAAAGCTAACCGTCAGCAGGCCGGTCGCGATCATGCCGGTGATGAAGTACTGGGTGAACTTGACCCCGCCGCCGATCGTCCCGTCGAAGATCGACGCGAAGATCAGGATCATGATGATGGGGAAGCCCATGGTGAAGACCACCGACTCCCGGCTGCGCAGGAACTGGGTGATCTCCAGTCGGCCCTGGCGCAGGGCGAGCGCGCCGGCACCCGGCCGCCGGCCGCGGGTCGCGGTGACCGGCATGGCCGGCGTCGTCGTGGTCGTCATCGCGCGTGTCCGATCATGGTGAGGTAGACGTCCTCCAGGGTCGGTCGGGTCACCGTGAGCCCCGGGACCTCGCCGCCGTAGCGCGCGGCCAGATCGGCCACGAAGGCCGTCGGCGTCGCGCTCTGTGCGCTTTCGAACGCCCCTTCCGGGGTACGCCAGGAGACCGTCGCAAGCGCCTCCTGCCGACTGCCCAGCCGGTCGGGTGCGGCGACCTCGACGAGTCGGCCACCGGCGATCACGCCGACGCGGTCGGCGAGGGCCTCGGCCTCGTCCAGGTAGTGGGTGGTGAGCACGATCGTGGTGCCGGCTGCGGCGAGATCGCGGATCAGCTCCCAGAACTCACGGCGAGCCTCCGGGTCGAACCCTGTGGTCGGCTCGTCGAGGAAGAGCAGCTCGGGACGGCCGACGATGCCCAGGGCCACGTCCAGGCGGCGCTTCTGCCCACCGGAGAGGGTGTGCGTCCGGGCTTTCGCCTTGTCGGCCAGCCCGACCCGCTCGATCACCTTCGCCGGGTCGTCGGCGTCCGGGTAGAAGCCGGAGAAGTGCCGGATCACCTCTGCCACGGTCAGCTCGTCGAACTCGCCGGTGCCCTGGAGCACGATGCCGACCCGGGAACGCCAGTCGGCGTCGGGGCGGGCCGGGTCCGTGCCGAGCACGGAGACCTCACCGGCATCCCGGTGCCGGTAACCCTCAAGGATCTCCACCGTGGTGGTCTTGCCGGCGCCGTTCGGGCCGAGCAACGCGAACACCTCGCCGCGGTGGACGTCGAGATCCACGCCCGCCACGGCCACGTTGTCGCCGTACGCCTTGCGTAGCCCTCGGACCGAGATGGCCAGCTCGTCATCCATGCCGTCAAGTGTGCGTCCTGGCGGCGACGGGCGGGTGCCCGGGGTGTGGCGGTCCGCGCCACCGCGGGCGCTTGCCACCCGGACGTCCCCGACATGGACCTGTGTGGTTTTCCACAGCTCCTTTTACTGAACGGTAACTTAGACTCCGGCCATGGACGAGACGCCATACCCGGGGCGACTGCCCGAGCGGGACCGCCCGTGGGTGATGCGCACCTACGCCGGCCACTCGTCGGCCGCGGCGACGAACGCGCTCTTCCGCCGCAACCTGGCGAAGGGGCAGACCGGCCTGTCGGTCGCCTTCGACCTGCCCACCCAGACCGGGTACGACCCGGACCACGAACTCGCCTCCGGCGAGGTCGGGCGGGTCGGGGTGCCGGTGGCGCACCTCGGCGACATGCGGGCGCTCTTCGACGGTCTCCCGCTCGCCGACACGAACACCTCGATGACCATCAACGCCCCGGCGATGTGGCTGCTCGCCCTGTACGGCACGGTCGGGCTGGAGCAGGGCGCCGACCTGGCCCGCTGCGCCGGCACCACCCAGAACGACATCATCAAGGAGTACCTGTCCCGGGGTACCCACATCTTTCCGCCGGCGGCGTCGCTGCGGCTCACCGCCGACGTGGTGGCGTACACGCTGCGCGAGATGCCCCGGTGGAACCCGGTCAACATCTGCTCCTACCACCTCCAGGAAGCCGGCGCCACGCCCGTGCAGGAGGTCGGCTTCGCACTTGCCACCGCCGTCGCCGTGCTCGACGCCGTGCGGGACTCCGGCCAGGTGCCGGCCGAGCGGATGGGCGACGTGGTCCAACGGATCTCGTTCTTCGTCAACGCCGGGGTGCGCTTCGTCGAGGAGATCGCCAAGATGCGCGCGTTCGGCGTGCTCTGGGACGAGATCACCCGCGATCGGTACGGGGTCACCGAGCCCGGACAACGGCGGTTCCGCTACGGCGTACAGGTCAACTCGCTCGGCCTCACCGAGGCGCAGCCGGAGAACAACGTCCAGCGCATCGTGCTGGAGATGCTCGGTGTGACGATGTCGCGCGACGCCCGCGCCCGAGCGGTCCAGCTGCCCGCCTGGAACGAGGCGCTCGGCCTGCCCCGCCCGTGGGACCAGCAGTGGTCACTGCGGATGCAGCAGGTCCTGGCGTACGAGTCGGACCTGCTCGAATATCCCGACCTCTTCGCCGGCTCGCACGTGATGACCGCGCTCGTCGACGAGGTCGTCGCCGGGGCGCGGGTCGAGTTGGACACGGTGCTGAAGCTTGGCGGTGTCGTCTCCGCCGTGGAGTCCGGCTACCTCAAGAGCGCGCTCGTCGCGTCACTCGCCGAGCGCCGTCGGCGGATGGAGTCCGGTGCCGACGTGGTGGTCGGGGTCAACCGGCACACCGAGACCGAGCCCTCCCCGCTGACCGCCGCCGGTGCGGGGGCCGTCGAGCAGGTCGACCCCGCGGTCGAGGCGGCCGCCGTGGCGGGCGTACGCCGGTGGCGGGCCGACCGCGACGCGGCCGTCGTCGACGCGGCGCTGACCCGGCTCCGCGCGGACGCCGCGACCACCACCAATTTGATGCCGGCGACCCTTGAGTGCGTGCGGGCCGGGGTGACCACCGGCGAGTGGGCCGGCGCGCTGCGCCAGGTCTTCGGCGAGTACCGGGCCCCGACCGGCCTGGCCGGCGCCACCGGCGGCGGCGGGGAGCCGGGCCTCGCGGCGGTCCGCGAGCGGGTCACCGCCACCGCACGGGAGCTGGGTAGCGGCCGGTTGCGGCTGCTTGTCGGCAAACCCGGCCTGGACGGGCACTCCAACGGCGCGGAGCAGATCGCGGTACGCGCCCGGGACGCCGGCTTCGAGGTCGTCTACCAGGGCATCCGGTTGACCGCGGGGCAGATCGTCGCCGCCGCCGTGGAGGAGGACGTCGACCTGGTCGGGCTCTCCGTGCTCTCCGGGTCGCACCTGGCCGCCGTGCCCGCGGTGCTCGACGGGCTGCGTGCCGCCGGCCGGGCGGACCTGCCGGTGGTGGTGGGCGGCATCATCCCGGCCGGTGACGCGGACACCCTCCGGGCGGCCGGGGTCGCCCGGGTCTTCACCCCGAAGGACTTCGCCCTCACCGACATCATCGACGATCTGGTGACGGTCATCCGTCGCGCCAACGACCTGCCCTGACCAGGCGCTGTCCCGGCAGGCCGCCGGCCGGTGCGGGTCAGCGGCCGGCAGGTCGCCGGCCGGTGTGGGTCAACGGCCGGCGTAGGTCATGCAGTCGGCCATGTCGTTGTCCGGGCCGACCCTGATCGACGACGCGTGGCACTCCAACTGCTCGTTGTGCCGGCAGTCGGCGCGCTGGCAGGCGCCCACCTGCGCGATCAGGCTCTCCACGCCGCCCCGCACGGGCGACTCGACGAAGGTGTGGCAGTGGGCGTGATCCATACTGCCGATGGTGATCGCGAAGGCGTGGCAGTCACCTGACTGGTTGTACGCGCACGCGGCGACCACACACTCCTGGACTCGGGGCATCTCCAACGCTGCGGTCATGCCGACCTCCTCTGGGCTCTTGCCCCGACACTAGGCTTTTGTCGGCCCCCGCAACCCCGGTATCGCGGGCCGCCGATCCGCCGCCCAGCGTGATCGACTCGGGCTTCCGGAACGCGGGGTGTCCCGCTGCGGGCATGGCCCGGTTTCCAGAAACCCGAGTCGATCAAGCGTCAGACGCGGAAGCCGGCGGCGCGGGCTGCCTCCCGTTCGCGGCGTCGTTCGCCACGACGGCGGACGAACCAGAAGGTGAAGAACGCCAGTCCGACCAGGAAGACCAGCACCAGCACCGGCAGGATGATCGCCACCAGGGAAACCACCACGCTTGTGGCGTCCTCGGCGGTGCTGGCGACCGGAGCGCCGATACCGGCGGTGGTCGCGTTGATCACTGGGCGGGCCGCGGACTTGAGCAGGTGCACGCCCAGCGCCAGCAGTACGCCGGTGACCACCGGCACCCACTGGTGCGACGAGAAGAAGCTCCCCGGATCGCTGACCGTCACCGTCTCCGACGAGGAGCCGGCGCCGAAGGCCAGGCCACCGGCGGTGGGCCGGACCACGGTCTGCACCACGTCGTTGACGTGGTCGACCACCGGCACCTTGTCGGCGACCATCTCCACCGCCAGCAGGACGGCCATGATGGCGATGACCCAGCCGTTGCCGAGCCAGGTCCAGCCGCTGGGCAGGTCGATCAGGTCGGTGTAGCGGCCGAGCAGGCCGAGGATGAGCAGGGGTATGTAGGCGTTCAGCCCCGCCGAGGCGGCGAGACCGGTGCCGGTGAGGACTTCGAACACAGTCTCAGCATCGCATCGACGCGCCAGTGCCGCTCACTGGCGACATCTGGGTGCTCGGCTACCCTCGTCGGGTGCGGTTGGTCATTGCGAAGTGCTCGGTGGATTACGTCGGACGGCTCTCGGCTCACCTGCCGCCGGCCACCCGGTTGCTGATGGTGAAGGCGGACGGGTCGGTGTCCATCCATGCCGACGACCGGGCGTACAAGCCGTTGAACTGGATGAGCCCGCCGTGCCGGCTGGAGGAGGCCCCCGGTGTGTGGCGGGTCGTCAACAAGGCCGGCGAGGAGCTGCGGATCACCCTGGAGGAGGTCTTCCAGGACACCTCGTACGAGTTGGGTGTGGACCCCGGCCTGCGCAAGGACGGGGTGGAGGCGCACCTCCAGGAGTTGCTGGCCGCCAACCCGGGTGTCCTGGGTGAGGGGTTCACGCTGGTCCGCCGCGAGTACATGACCGCGATCGGCCCGGTCGACCTGCTCTGCCGCGATGCCAACTCGGGCGCGGTCGCCGTCGAGGTGAAGCGGCGTGGCGACATCGACGGGGTGGAGCAGTTGACCCGCTATCTCGAGTTGATGAACCGTGACCCGCTGCTCAGCCCGGTCGTCGGCGTCTTCGCCGCTCAGGAGATCAAGCCGCAGGCCCGGGTGCTCGCCACCGACCGGGGCATCAGGTGCGTGGTGGTGGACTACGACAGGCTGCGCGGCATCGTGAAGGACGAGCTGACCCTCTTCTGACCGGCGCCCTACCCGTCGCGTACCGCGATCAGCGACTTCGGCAGGCCGAACACCCGCTCCACGAGCATTCTCGAGTCGGGGAAGTAGTGGCGCATCTGCGAGCGGTCCAACAGCTCGGTCCAGAGCACCTGGTGGATCGCGGCGTCGTGGCTGCGGGTGGGCTTGTGCCCCAACGGCCAACGTTGGGCGAGCGCGGTGCGCAGGCGTACCGGCAGGAACTGCATTCCCGGCGCGATCCAGTGTGGCTCGATGGGGAAGTAGCGGTAGGGCGTCTGCACCCAGTGCCGGTCGGCGAGTGCGCGGGCGGCAGCGGCGAAGCGAAGGCGGCGCTCGTGCCCGCCCACGTGCTCGAGCACCGAGTTGGAGAACACCAGGTCGTAGCTGCCCTTGGTGAGGTGCGCCGGCAGGTCGCAGGCGTCGGCCTGCTCGACGTGGGCCCAGTCCGGAACGGCGGTGGGCGGCTTCTCCAGGTTGACGACCGTCACGCGGGCCGGTCGGACGCTGGCGCGGTGCCAGGTGCCGAGCCGGCCGCCGAGGTCGACCACGTGCATGTCGCTGATGTCGGGGAAGGTGCGCGCCAGCCAGTCCGAGCGGTGCCGACGCCGTCGGGCGCTCCACGACTGGTCACTGTCGACAAGGCGGTAGCGCAATCGATTGGGGCCCATTTAACGCAATGTACCGCCGCGACCACAACGTACAAACATGTGGATGTACCGATCATCGTTGATGATCGGTAATCTGACACTCACCTGCCGTACATGACCTTGATGGCTTTCACGAGCCGGGCCACGTCGGTGGGGGTGCGGTCGAAGGTCATCGACGGCAGCAGCGACCGCGCACGACGTCGGGTGACCGCCTTGGCCCGACCGAACTCACGCAGGCCGTCCTCGCCGTGGATGCGCCCGAAGCCGGAGTCGCCCACGCCGCCGAACGGCAGGGTGGACATGCCGGCGAAGGTCAGCGTGGAGTTGATCGAGGCCATGCCGGAGCGCAGCCGCCGGGCGATGGCCACCGCGCGCCGCCGGCCGAAGACCGAACCACCGAGGCCGTACGACAGGGCGTTGGCGCGGGCGACGGCCTCGTCGGCGTCGCGGACCCGGCTGATGGTCAGCGTGGGACCGAAGGTCTCCTCACGGACGGCGGCGGACTCCTCCGGGACGTCCACGAGCACGGTGGGGTGCACGTAGGGCGGCTGTACGGCGTCCGGGCCGCCGAGCACGGCGCGCCCGCCGGACGTGATCGCGTCGTCGATGTGCCGGCGGATCACGTCGATCTGCTTCGGCATGGTGATCGGGCCGATGTCGGTGCCCTCCGGCCCGACCGTCAACCGGCCGGCGCGGGCGACCACCTTGTCGACGAAGGCGTCGAAGACGGCGTCGACGGCGTAGACCCGCTCGATGCCGATGCAGGTCTGGCCCGCGTTGGTCATGCCGCCCCAGACGCACGCCTCGGCGGCCGCGTCCAGGTCGGCGTCGCTGTCGACGATCATGGCGTCCTTGCCGCCGCCCTCGATGAGCACCGGGGTCAGCGTCTCGGCGCAGGCCGCCATCACCCTGCGGGCGGTGGCGGTGGAGCCGGTGAAGGCGAGCTTGTCGACGCCGGAGCGGCACAGCGCCGCGCCCACCTCGCCGAGCCCGTGCACGGCGGTGAACACCGGCTGCTCGGGCACCACCTCGGCGAAGCTGTCCACCAGCCACTGGCCCACGGCGGGCGTGTATTCGCTCGGCTTCAACACCACCGCGTTGCCGGCGGCGAGGGCGTACGCGGCGGAGCCGATCGGCGTGAAGACCGGATAGTTCCACGGCCCGATGACGCCGACCACGCCGTGCGGCTGGTATTCGAGGTGCCCGGAGAACTCGGCCAGGATGAGCCGGGACCGCACCCGTCGTGGGCCGAGCACGCGAGAGGCGTTGCGGGCGGCCCAGTCGATGTGCTCGATCGCGGTGACGATCTCCACGATGGCGTCGGCGACCGGCTTGCCGCCCTCGACGTGCACCAACTCGGCCAACTGCTCGATGCGCTTGGCGAGCAGGGCACGCCACCGCAGCATCCGTTCGCGGCGGCCGGTGAAGCCGAGACCGGCCCACCACTCGCCGGCGGCGCGGGCGCGGTCGACGGCCTGCCGTACGTCGGCGTCGCTGGCGACCGGGAGGCGGCCGGCCTCCGCGCCGGTGGCGGGGCTGGTGGAGACCAACTGGCCCGCCTCGATGAGCGGAACGCCCGGGACATGCACTGCCGTCATGGCGGAAGTCTAGACCCGAGGATTACTCGCCGGTAGGGTCCCGATTCCCGGCCGTGGGACCGGCGTCGCACCCACCTGACCGATCGTTGATCAGTGCAGGTCAGCGCGTTGGTAGCGAAAACGACTCGCCGAATCGTCGAACGGCAGATGGCCGGGAGGTGACGAGAGGCTGACCGGCCGGTCGGTATTGACGATTACCGTCTGATGGCAAGCTGACGCGCGGAGTGACGGTGCGGGGTGGAGGGCTGACTGTCCATGGAGGAACATCCAGAACTGATGCCGCTGTTGACGGTCGCGGGTGGACCGATGCGCGGAGCGAGCTTTCGCATGCGGCTCGATTCACAGGTGATCGGCCGCGCGCCGACCAATCAGGTGGTCATCAACGACCCGCACCTGAGCCGTCGTCACGCCGAGGTGTGGCTGGCACCGGAGGGCCCGTCCCTGCGGGACCTGGGCTCCACGAACGGCACCTGGCTCAACGACCGACGGATCAACGAGGTGGAACTCCTCTCCGACGGTGACGTGATCCGGCTGGGCCGTACCGAGCTGCGCCTGTTCGATCCCGGGGTGGCGCTCACCGATCCGGTGGGGCTGAGCTTCGGCCCGGCCCGGCGGGACGTCCGGCCGACCCTGCCGCTGCCGCTGGCCACGCCGCCGGGTACCCGTCGCTGAACCCTGGCGGTCGGCCACACCGGGCAGCCCCGCCGGGTGGCGGTCCGATACCTGGACCGGCGGGATCCCGCGTGGCAGCATGCCGCGGATGGAGACCGAGCGGCGCACCGTGACGGCGAACGGCATCACCCAGGCGGTCCGGGTGGCCGGCCCGCGGGACGGCACGCCGGTGCTGCTGATCCACGGCAACTGCTCGTCCGCGCTGTTCTGGGAGCCGCTGGTCCGGCGACTGCCACCGACGCTGCGGGTGGTCGCCCCCGACCTGCGGGGGTACGGCGACTCCGCGACCGCCCCGGTGGACGCCACCCGGGGCCTGCGGGACTTCGCCGACGACGTGGCAGCCCTGCTCGACGACCCGACGTTCTTCGACGCCGGCGTACGCCCGGTGGTGGTCGGGCACTCCCTGGGTGGCGGGGTGGCGATGCGCCTGCTCGTCGACCACCCGCACCGGGTGGGGGCGTTACTGCTCGCCGCCCCGGTCTCCCCGTACGGTTTCGGAGGCACCCGCGACCTGGCCGGCACGCCGACCACCGCCGACTTCGCCGGCACCGGCGCCGGCACGGCGAACCCGGACTTCGTCGCCCGCCTCGCGGCCGGCGACCGGAGCGCGGACGCGCCAGCCAGCCCCAGGGCCGTGCTGCGAGCCACCTATGTGGCAGACCCCGCCGTGCTCGGTGCGGACGAGGACCTGCTGCTGGACACCGTCCTCTCCACCGCCACCGGCGAGGACAACTACCCGGGCACCGCGGTGCCGTCGGAGAACTGGCCGGGCACCGCGCCGGGGGAGCGCGGGGTGCTCAACGCGCTCGCGCCGACCTGGTTCCGGATCGCCGACGAGCTGGTGGCCGTCGCCGAGAAGCCACCGGTCACCTGGGTACGCGGGGACGCCGACGTGATCGTCTCGGACACCTCGCTGTTCGACCTGGCGTACCTGGGTTCGCTCGACCTGGTGCCCGGCTGGCCCGGCGCGGACGCCTGCCCGCCGCAGCCGATGGTCGGCCAGACCCGGGCGGTGCTCGACAGGTACGCGGCGGCCGGCGGCTCGTACCACGAGGTGGTGCTGCCCGGCTGCGGGCACAGCCCGCACCTGGAGCGTCCGGCGGAGTTCGTCGCGGAGCTGTTGGCCCTGACCAGCGCGGCGACCATTTAGGCGCGCGGCTGCGCCGTGGGTGAAATAGGCCACGGCGTCTCGACAACCAAGCGTCACGTGGCAGACTCGCGCGCATAACCTTAGCGGCCGTTCAGTGGCCGTGCGGAGTCTCTGGGGAGGCCGGTCGTGGCGCGCGAGTTCAGCACCGTCGGGGTGGTGGGGCTGGGCACCATGGGTGCCGGCATCGTCGAGGTCTTCGCCCGCAACGGCATCGACGTGGTGGCCGTGGAGATCTCCGCGCCGGCGCTGGAGCGCGGCCGGGCCACCCTCAAGGGCTCCACCGACCGCGCGGTCGCCAAGGGCAAACTCGCCGAGGCGGACCGCGACGCCCTGCACGAGCGGGTGCACTTCGCGGTCGGGCTGGACGCGCTGCACTCGGTCGACCTGGTCATCGAGGCGGTGCCGGAACACCTCGACCTCAAGCAGCGGATCTTCGCCGAGCTGGACCGGGTCTGCCGTCCGGAGGCGATCCTCGCCACCAACACCTCGTCGTTGAGCGTCACCGAGATCTCGGTCGCGACCAGCCGACCCAACCAGGTCATCGGCATCCACTTCTTCAACCCGGCGCCGGTGATGAAACTGGTCGAGGTGGTCCGCACGGTCGTCACCGCACCCGAGGTGGTCGCCGACGTCGAGGCGCTCTGCACCCGGCTCGGCAAGGTGGACGTCACCATCAACGACCGGGCCGGCTTCATCGCCAACGCGCTGCTCTTCGGCTACCTCAACCACGCGGTCGGCATGTTCGAGTCGCACTACGCGACCCGGGAGGACATCGACGCCGCGATGAAGCTCGGCTGCGGCCTGCCGATGGGCCCGCTGGCGTTGATGGACCTGATCGGCCTGGACACCGCGTACGAGATCCTGGACACCATGTACCGGCGCGGCGGGCGGGACCGCCGGCACGCCCCGGTGCCGCTGCTCAAGCAGATGGTCACGGCGGGGCTGCTCGGCCGGAAGTCCGGCCGGGGCTTCTACACCTACGAGCGGCCCGGCTCCCCGGTGGTCGTACCCGATGGGGCGACGCCGCTAGCCACGGAGTCGGCGGTCGCCGACGGCGCGCGCGCCATCACGAAGGTCGGCTTCGGGAGCGCGAGGAGTGAGCTTGCGAGCCCCGCAGTCGTGACCAAGGTCGGCTTCGGGAGCGCGAGGAGTGAGCTTGCGAGCCCCGCAGTCGTGACCAAGGTCGGCATTGTCGGTTCCGGGACGATGGCCACCGGGATCATCGAGGTCTTCGCGAAGGCCGGCTACGAGGTCGTGTCGGTGACCCGCGGCATGGAGAAGTCCGCGAAGGTCTGCGAGGCGGTGAAGACCTCGCTGAACAAGGGCGTGGTGCGCGGCAAGCTCGCCGAGACCGACCGGGACGCCGCACTGGGCCGGATCAGCTGGTCGGCCACGCTCGACCACCTCGCCGACGTGGACCTGGTGGTCGAGGCGGTCGTCGAGGAGTTGAGCGTCAAGAAGGCCCTCTTCGCGAGCCTCGACGAGATCTGCAAGCCCGGCGTGGTGCTGGCCACCACCACCTCGTCGCTGCCGGTGATCGACGTGGCGATGGCCACCCAGCGGCCGGCCGACGTGGTGGGCCTGCACTTCTTCAACCCGGCGCCGGTCATGCCGCTGGTCGAGGTCGTCCGCACCATCCGCACCTCCCCGGAGGCCACCGCCACCGCCCGCGCCGTCTGCGCCGCGCTCGGCAAGACCGGCGTGGTCTGCGGTGACCGGTCCGGTTTCATCGTCAACGCGCTGCTCTTCCCGTACCTGAACGACGCGGTGAAGATGCTCGAGGCGAGCTACTCGACGACCGACGACATCGACCACGCCATGAAGCTGGGCTGCGGCTACCCGATGGGCCCGTTCGAGCTGCTCGACGTCGTCGGGTTGGACGTCTCCCTGGCCATCCAGCGCGAGCTGTACCTGGAACTGCGCGAGCCGGGCTTCGCGCCCGCGCCGCTGCTGGAGCACCTGGTCACCGCCGGCTACCTGGGCCGCAAGACCCGCCGCGGCTTCCGGGACCACTCGCACCGCTGACCGGGTCAACGGCTGCGGGTGTCGAGCGCGTCTGCAGAGTGTGACCTTCGAGGAGTACGTCAGCAGCCGGGGTCCGGCGCTGGTCCGGCTCGCCCGGCTACTGACCGGTGACGAGCACCGGGCCGAGGACCTCACCCAGGACGTGCTGTCCCAGGCGTACGTGCAGTGGCGCAGGATCGCCCGCGCCGACCGGCCCGACGTGTACGTGCGACGGATGCTCGTCAACGCCAACATCTCCTGGTGGCGTCGCCGGTCCAACCGCGAACTGGTCGTCGACACCTTCGCCGAACGGGCGCACCGGGGCGACCTCGGCGGCGAGGCCGCCGACCGGGACGAGATGTGGCGGCTGATCCTCGGCCTGCCCGACCGTCAGCGGGCGGTCCTCGTGCTGCGGTACTACGAGGACCTCGACGACGCCACCATCGCGCAGATCCTGGACTGCTCGCCGGTCACCGTCCGCACCCACGCGATGCGGGCGCTCGCCAACCTCAGGGAGCGCTGCGGCGCCCCGGCCACCAACGGGAGCCGACCGTGACAGACCTCGACCAGCGAATCGACCAGACGCTGCGCGAGCGCGCCGAGGGTGGCGTCGACACCGACCGACTGCTGGCCACCGCGGTCACCCGAGGCCGTGCCCGGATACGCCGCCGGCGTACCACCGCCGGCACCACGCTTGGTGTGCTGGCCGTACTCGGCCTGGGTGTGGCCATCGGTCCGGTGCGTCTGCTCGACTCCGACCCGGACGTCGTGATGCCGGGGCTGGGTCTACCCGCGGACGCCCCGGTGTCCGTGGTGCCGCCCCGGGCCGACGGTGTGCCGGGCGCGGCCGACCGACCGGATCTGATCGGCGCCGACCCGCAGGTGCTGCACTTCGGGTTCGCCCCGGACCGGCTCCGGTACCTCTCCTGGACGGTGCAGAGCGGCGTGGAGATGGCACGGCTCGACGTGGCCGGACGTACGGTCACCCTGGAGCTGTCCCGGTCCACCGAGGCGCTGCCCCGACGCGCGCAGGGCCTGCCGGCCGAGCTGGTCCCGGACCTGGTCACCAACGGCGTCTTCGACGGGTCGGTGTCGCGCGCCATGGGTCCGTACGGCGTCACGGTCTGGCTGCGGCACTGGCAACCCGCCCCCGGGGTGTACGCGCGGGCCAGCGCCGTCGCCGACGACGACCGGGTCCTGTTCGACATGGCCGCCGCGTTGCGGCTCGACCAGGCGCACCACTGCGGCGGCCCGCTGCGGCTCACCGCCCTGCCGGCGGGCACCCAGGTGAACAGGTGCGAGGTGACGGTGGCGCCGTACCCGGCCGCGTTCGGTGTGCAACTGATGGTCTCCGGCACCGACGTGGGCGCGGTTCAGGTCCAGTTGCAGTACGCGCGCAGCATCGCCGGGAGCCGTACCGCGGGCAACCGGACTCTCGGGGGCAGACCGGGCTACGCCGCCCCCCAGGGTGGGGAACTCGAACTGCTCGGCCTTCCCCAGGCCCACCTGACCGCCAACTGGATGGGCGAGGGGTACGACGAGGACGACGCGGCCACCCTGTTGGGCGGGGCGCAGGTCGCCGCGCACCTGGACCGGCCCGCGACCTGGTGAGCGCTCCGGGTGGCCGTACGCTTGGTGACTGTGAGCCCCCGTCGCAATCGCCCTCGCCGGGACGACAACGCCAACCTGGACGACGACCGGGTCCGGCAGGGTGTCGCCTCGGTGCAGCAGTGGACCGACGGTGCCTGGCAGGTCCGCGGCATCGGCGCGGGGGCGTCGGTCAAGACGTACCGGTGCCCCGGTTGTAACCAGGAGATCCCACCGGGGGTGGCGCACCTGGTGGCCTGGCCGGCGGACGGCCTGGGTGACCTGACCGACCGGCGACACTGGCACAGCGGCTGCTGGCGGGCGCGGGAGCGACGCGGCCCGGCGGTGCAGCGTGGCCGGGGTTCCCCGCGCTACTGAGCTGCCCGCCCGCGCTGCGGCGTAGCGACCTGGGTCACCCTGTTCGTGCCTGGGCGGGCGGCGGCGGCGACTTCGCGACAGACTTGGGCGGTGAGCACAGCGATCCGCGCGTCGTCGATCCTGCCCGGCCACCGGGAGGACATCGAGCTGCACACCGCCGACGGTCTACGGCTGGTCGGGGAGTTGGCCCGGCCGGCCGACCGGCCGCCGGTGGCCACCCTGGTCTGCCTGCACCCGCTGCCCACCCACGGCGGAATGATGGACAGCCACGTGTTCCGCAAGGCGGCCTGGCGGCTGCCCGCGCTTGCCGACCTGGCGGTGCTGCGGTTCAACACCCGGGGCACCAGCAGTGTGCGCGGCACCAGCGAGGGGGCCTTCGACGGCGCGGTGGGCGAGCGGTACGACGTGGCCGCCGCCATCGAGTACGCGGAGTTCGCCGAGCTGCCCAACATCTGGCTCGTCGGCTGGTCGTTCGGCACCGACCTGGCGCTGAAGTACGGCTGCGACCCGACGATCGCCGGGGCGATCCTGCTCTCCCCGCCGCTGCGCTTCTCCGCCCGCGAGGACCTGGCCACCTGGGCCAAGTCGGAGCGTCCGTTGGTGGCGCTGGTGCCCGAGTTCGACGACTACCTGCGCCCGACCGAGGCGCGGGAGCGGTTCGCCGCGGTGCCGCAGGCCGAGGTCGTCGGGGTGCCCGGTGCCAAACACCTGTGGGTGGGCGACGCGGAGACGGTGCTCGACGAGATCGTCCGGCGGGTCAACCCGGCCGTCGAGGTGCCACTGCCGACGACCTGGGACGGCCCGATGGAGGCCGGCGACGTCAGCGCGTACGCCGACCGGACGGTGGCCGCCTTCGCCGACACGCCCGTACCCGGCCCGGCCGACTGACCGGCCCGTCTCCTTCGGCCGGCCCGTTCCCTTCGGGCCGGTCGGCGCTCAGCCACGTTCCTGGCGGGGCAACACCACCTCGCGCAGGATCAGTTGCAGCGCGGCCACCGTGGGGATGGCGATCAGCGCGCCCACCACGCCCAGCAGCGACACCCCGAGCAGCGCGGCCAGCAGGGCGGCCACCTCGTTGACCTCCACCGAGCGCCGCATCACCTTCGGGTAGATGAGGTAGTTCTCCACCTGCTGGTAGACGAGGAAGAAGACCGCGCAGGCGATGCCGGTGGGCAGGTCGGCGGCGAAGCCGACAAGGCTCACGATGACCGCGCCCAGGGTGGCGCCGATCTGCGGGATCAGGTCGGTCACCGCGACCACCACGGCGAGCGCGAACGGGTACGGCAGGTCGACGATCAGCGCGAAGACGAACGTGGTCGCGCCGGCCAGCACCGCGATGCTCAACGCGCCAACCATGTACGAGCCGACCTTGGCCAAAATTTCGTCACCGATCAACTGCACCCGCTGCCGTCGGGACCGGGGCACCAACGAGTAGCCAAGCGACCGCAGCTTGTCGAAATAGGCCAGGAAGTAGATCGTCAGCACCAGCACGGTAAGCGTCCGGAACACCGTGCCGAAGATCAGTTGTGCACCGCCCAGCACCCCGCCGAGCGCCCGCCCGACCGTCTGCGCGTTGGCCGCGCCCTGCACCCGCTCCACCACGTCGTACCGCTCCACCAGGTCGTTGACCGTCGGATTGCGGCGCAGCTCGTCGAGCAGGCTCGGGATCTGGTCGATGAACTGCCCCGACTGGGTGACGATCGGGGGGACCAGCGCCACCACGCCGCCGCAGATCAGCAGCACCACTGTCAACGCGACCGCCGCCACCGCCAGGCCGTGGGGCACGCCCCAGCGGCGCAGTCGGGCCACCGCCGGGTTGAGGCCGACCGCGAGGAAGAGCGCGATCACCACCAGCACGAGGATGCCGCCGGCATTGCGAATCCCCAGATAGAGGGTGTACGCCAGCAGCACGCCGAGCGCACCGGTGAAGCCGATCAGGAAGCTGCTGCGGCGCAGCGGACGCCCCGGGGTGCCGAACTTCCCGGACGGGACCGCCGGCGGCTCGTCCGGATCGATCCCCGGGGCGGGGACCGGCACCGGCGGCGGCGTCTCCGCCGGGGGTGGTGTCTCTGCCGGGGGTGGCGTCTTCGCTGGTGGTGGCGTCTTCGCCGGCAGGGGATCGGGGGTCACGTCCGGGTTGTCGCCGGACGGGTCGGGCTGCGGCACCAGGGACCTCCCGGCTCAGGCGGTGGGACGACGGGCGGCGGTCACGAATGCCCGCCACGCGGCAGGCGCGAACACCAGCACCGGGCCGGTCGGGTCCTTGCTGTCCCGCACGCCCACGACCCTGGGCAGATTGTCCGCCACCTCGACGCACTCTCCGTTGCCGCTACGGCTGGACGTGCGCCAGAGCGCGCCGGTCAGGTCCATGAGGTCACAACTTCCTTCATCAGCTCGATCGACTGGCGGCGGGACAACGCACCGCTTCTGATCATCTCCCAACGCGCCAGCAGCGTAGCCACCTCATGGTCGCCATCGACCACGAGACCGTCAATCTGGTGCTCCATGTGCCCCACCCAACCACCGTCAGCGCCTCGGGCCAGATTGAACGGTCCGGAAAGGCCGACGTGCAGCCCGGTCTCGGCCGGAACGACGTGCAGGCTGATGTGTGGTCGCTCCAGGCTGGCGACGAGGTGGGTGATCTGCTCGACCATCAACCCGCGGACCTCCTCGCCGGCACGCCGCAACACCAACTCGTCGACGACCGCGACGAACTGCGGCGGTTCCGGCTGCACCAGCAGGGACTGGCGGTCCAGGCGGGCGTGGACTCGACGTTCCACCTCGTCGTCGCTCAGCAGGTCGTCGCAGCGGATCACCGCGCGGGCGTAGTTCTCGGTCTGGAGCAGCCCGGGGATCAGCGTGGGTTGGAAGCAGCGCAGTTGGCGGGCGGTGCGCTCCGCGTCCAGCCAGGGCCGGAACCAGCTCGGCTGGCCGTCTCGCTCGGCGAGTTTGAGGAGGTAGACGAGCAGGCCGCCGGTGGTCAGCACCTCGTCGGCGCGGGCCAGGAAGAGCCGGTCCAGCGGACGTTGGCCCAGCTCCAGTGCGGACACCATCGAGCCGGAATAGTGCACCAGTCGGCCGAAGTCCTCCTGACTCATCCCGGCGGCGATCCGCAGGCGGCGCAGCTGTGCGCGGATCATGTCGGCCGTCGGCGCGGCGTCGCCTTCCACAGTGCCTCCGCAGGTTGAGGGCCTTCTCCACCGGTCGACCCGGCGGGTCACGTCGGCACCGCAGTCACCCCACCGGAGTCGGCGATGCCTTCCGACCGTAGCCGTGTCCTCAGCAGACTGTCACGTATCGGGTCGTCCCCGGACCACTCCGGTTCCCCACCGCGCGGGCCTGCCGTTGCACGACGGCGTGCCCGCGCCCCAGTCGAGGAGGTCACCCATGTCGACGTCTCGCCCCGCCGGCCGGTCGCTGCCCGTCACCGTCACCTCGGCGTCGCTGTCGTCCGCCGGTTGTACCCCGCCGGGCTCCCACTCGGGCGGGAGGGCACGTACCCCGCCGTCGGGGCTGCCCCAGCCGCGGCTCGGGCCGTACCCCATGTTTCCCCGACCCTGCGGCGCGCGGACGCCGCACACTCCGCTGCGACCCCTGTGGTGCTGCCGGGCCGACGGCCGGCCGTGGCCCTGCGCGGACGCCCGGCTGCTGCTCAAGGCGGAGTTCGACGAGGACCCGGTGGCGCTGACCATCTACCTGGCCGGGCTCTACCACGAGGCGGCGCACGACCTGTACCAGCTCAATCCCTACGACGGCCCGGCGCCCCGGGAGTTGTTCGAGCGCTTCGTGGCGTGGGGCCAGTTCCGCAGCCCGATCGTCGACCCACCCCCGGACGGCGGCTAGACCGCGCAGATCTTGGACAGTTTCCGTCACGCCCTGACGGAAACTGTCCAAGATCTGGTGGTGGGCCGGCGGTCAACGGCGAAAGCTGTTCAAATGCTGCCCGCCGATGACGATGACGCACTCGACTGGCTCGCCTTCGAGCAGGCGGGCGTGCTGACGACCGCGCAGGTCGCCGGGCTGCTGAGCGAGGGGACGGTGCGGGGCCGGATTCGGTCCGGTAGGTGGCGGTCGATCTGCCGGGGGATCCTGCTGACCGGCAACGGCCGACTCACCCGCGACCAACAACTCTGGGTGGCGGTGCTGGCGGCCGGGCCGGGGGCGGTGCTGGCCGGGGTGTCCGCCGCCGCCGAAGCCGGGGTACGAGGGCTGCGGCGCGAGCCGCTGCACGTGCTGGTGCCGGCCGCTCGCCGTGCCGCGCGGACCACCCTGCGTCGACTCCCGATCGACATGCCCGCCGTCCTGGTCCACCGCACGACGGTCCTACCCGAGGCCCATCTCCAACGTGGCCGTCCGATGCGCACCACGACGGCGCGGGCCCTGGTGGACGCGGCGGGCTGGGCGGCCGGGGTGGACGAGGCGCAGGCGGTGCTGGCCGCCGGTTGCCAGCAACGCCGGGTGCTGCCCGAGGAGTTGCAGGCGGTGCTCGACGTCCTCCCTCGGGCCCCTCGTCGGCGGTTGATCGGGCAGACCATCAGCGACATCGCCGGCGGCGCGCAGGCGCTCTCCGAGATCGACTTCCTTCGGCTGTGTCGCCGGCATCGGCTGCCCGCCCCCGACCTGCAGGAACACCGTGTCGACGCGGCCGGCCGGACCCGCTGGCTGGACGCGTACTGGCGGGAGTGGCGGGTGCAGGTGGAGGTCGACGGGGCGCACCACATGGACGCCAAGCAGTGGGCGGCGGACATGCGTCGGCAGAACGACGTCTGGACCAGCGGCGATCGGATTCTGCGCTTCCCGGCCTGGCTGGTCCGGGCCCGCCCGGACGAGGTCGCCGAGACTGTCCGCCGTGCCCTCGTCGCCGCCGGCTGGACCCCCACCCCGCCCCTACGCCAGCCGACGACATAATGAATCTTGGACACTTTCCGTCATCGGCTGACGGAAAGTGTCCAAGATCTGGAAGCTGGGACGGGCGGGTGCCGTCACTCCTTCTCGATGGTGACCTTGCTGGGCTTGGCGCTGCGCTCGTCGGTGGTCGGCTTGGTGGGCCGCTTGCCGTTCTCACCGGTGCTAGTGATCCTGGTGGGCTTGGCGCCCCGGCCACCCTCGCCCGGAACGGCGGCCACCGTCGGCTCCCCGTCCACCCCGGCGCTCGCCGTCCCACCATCCACTGTGGTCACCGGCTCGGCCACCGGCCGCGTCGTGGACTGCCCGGACTCCTCGGCGCTCGCGTTCACCGGCTGCCTGGTGTCCGTGGGCTCCGCCTTCAGCCCGGTGCCCGTGCCTGACCCGGTGCCCGTGCCCGAACCGCTGCCCGTGCCTGTGCCCGCGGTGACACTTACGCCGTCGTCTCCACCACCTGGCGCGTCTCCGCTCGCTCCGTCCGCGTCGGCAGGCGCGGTCGGGCCGTCGATCGGGCCGGCGACGCTCTGCAACCGCAGATCGGACATCCGCCGCTGGAGGTCGTCGGACTCCTGCCGGGCCTTCCAGGTCTCCTGCCGCAGGTCGGCGAGCTGTTGCTGGGCCTGGGCGATCTCCAGCATCACCTGAGCCAACTGCTGCCGGCCCGCCGCCGACTCCTGCTGGGTCGCCGCCAGATGCTGCTGGGTGGTGGCCAGGTGCTGCTGCGTGGTGGCCGCGTACTCCTCGAACTGCCGCCGGGACGCCGCGACATGCTCGTCGGCCTTGCGGCGCTTGTCGCCGGCCTCGGTCTCGGCCTGGCTGAGCAGCTCGGCGGCCTCGGCCTCGGACCTCTCGCGCAGAGCCGCCGCGTCCTGCTCGGCCGCCTGTCGGACGCCCGCCGCGCCCTGCTCGATCTCGTTCTTACGAGCTGTGTACGTGGTCTCCAGTTCGTCCTTGCGGGTGGAGTACTCGGTCTCCAGCTCGTTCTTGCGACCGGAGTATTCGGCCTCCAGCTCGTCCCGGCGGGTGGTGAACCCGCTCTCCAGCTCCTGCTGACGGCTGGTGAAACCAGCCTCCAACTCGTGCTGACGTGAGGTGTGCTGCTTGTCCAGGTCGTCGCGGCGCTTGGTGAACTCCTGCTCGGCCGTGGACCGAAGCTGCGCCAGCTCCCGGTCGGCCGCCTCCCGACGGGAGTTGACCTCCTGCTCCACCCCGGCCCGCCACGCGCCAAGCTCCTGCTGGGTCTGTGCCCGGGTGTGCTGGACGTACGCCTCGGTCTCGGTGCGCATCCGCTGCACGTACGCCTCGGTCTCGGCACGACTGCGCTTCGCCGCCTCGGTGGCCTGCGTCGTCAGCCGCTCGGCCTCCTGCTGCGCCTTGGCCCGGGTGGCCCGGCCGGCCATCGACGCGTCGTCGATGATCTGCTTGGCGTCCTGCTGCGCCTTGGCGTGCGTGGCCCGACCGGCCTCGGTCGCGGTGTCGGTGAGCCGCTTGGCTTCCTGGAGGGCCTTGGCGTGCACCTCCTTCGCGGCGTCGCGCAGCTCGCTGGCCTCCTGCCGGGCGTTGGCAAGCGTCTCGCTGGCCGTCTCGCGCAGCTTGGTGGCCTCCTGCTGGGCCCGGGTGTGGATCTCCTTGGCGGAGTCCCGTAGCTGGGTGGCCTCCTGCTGGGCCTTCGCCAGCGCGTCCTGCGCCGCCTTGCGCAACTGCGCCGACTCGTCCTTGGCCGACCGCAGGGTCGCGTCCGCCTCGGCCCGCCGGGCGGCGCTGTGCCGCTCCTCCTCGGCGCGTCGGGCGGCGAGGGCGATCTCGAAGTCCTTCAGTGCCCGCGCGGCCTGCTCGCGGGCCTCCTCGATGATGTGCTCCGCGGCGGCACGGCGGGCCTCGATCTCTCCGTTCGCGTCGGAGAGGATCTGCTCGGCCTGCTCCTCGGCCAGAGTGAGGATCGACTCGACCCGTGGGCCGAGATGCCGGAACGACGCCCGGTCGACCACGTTCATCTGCTTGCGCACCTGGGTCAGGTCGCGCTGGAGAACCTCGACCTGGCCGGCGAGCTTGTGGATCTGTGTATACGCCTGTTCCCGTTCCGAGGCGAGGGTCGCGATCTCGTGCTCAGCACGCGCGACATAACGGTCGACCTGTTTCTTCTCGTACCCCCGCAGAGCGGACTCGAAGCTGGGCTCCGTCGTCACGTCCCCGCCGAGAGCGAACAGTTCCTCGCCGTGCGACATGCCCCCATCCTCACACGCAACAGGCCCTGCTGGGGCGATACGGACGGGCCTTGTGGGAGCTACTTCACTCTCTTGCAGGCCCGGGCCTACCAGAGGCTGGGAAACGCATACGGCGCGAGGTGGCACCGGTTACCCGGTGTCACCTCGCGCCGTCGATGCCCCGACCTGACGCCTCGCGTCAGCCGGCGGTCTCCGCGGGCACCCGCTCCTGACCACCGTCGGTCTTCTTGGCTGCTTCCGGCTTGGCGGCCGGCGCCGGAGCGGCCTGCGCCGGCATTCCGGGAACGATGCCGGCGAGGCCGGAGAGCATCTGACCCAGCTGCGAGGTGACCGCGTCCTTCTGCCGGGTGAGGTCCTCGACCTCGCGGCGGGCGGCCTGGGTGGTCAGCTCGGCCTCGGTGCGAGCCTCGGTCAGCAGGCGCTGCGACTCGGCCTTCGCCTCGTTGAGGGTCTTCTCCGAGTGCGCCTTGGCCTTGTCGACCGTCTCGGCGGCGTTGCGCTCCGACTCGACCCGCCGCGCCTCGGCGCGCTGCTCGATCTCCTTGGCCCGCTCCTGCGCGGCGCGGGCGCGCTGCTCGGCTTCGCTGACCAACTTCTGGGTCTGCGAGACCTGGGCGGCGTGGCGCTCGGACTCCTCGCGCTCGGCCTTCTCCCGCCGCTCGGCCAGCTGAAGCTCCAGAGCCTGCAGGTCCTTGTCGCGCTTGTCGCGCGCGTCGGTGAGCAGCTTGGTCGCCTCGGCGCGCTTCTCCTCAGCCTCGCGGGCGGCCTTCGCCCGCTGCTGGGTGATCTCCCGCTCGGCGGTGGCCCGGAGGGTGGCGACCTCCCGCTCGACAGTCGACTTCAGCTCGGCCACCTCGTGTGCGGTGACGGTACGCAGCTGCTTGGTTTCCCGGTCGGCGTCGGCGCGCAGCGTGTCAGCCTCGCGGCGGGCCTGCACCCGGACCTCGGCGGCCTCGCGCTCGGCGGCCGTACGCAGGTTGCCCGCCTCGCGCTCGGCGCTCGCCTTCATGGCCGCTGCCTCGGCGCGGGCCTTGTCGGTGATCTCACGGGCCTCGAGGCGGGCGGCGGAGAGGATGCCTTCCGACTCGCGCTTCGCCTCGTTGCGGTGGTCGTTGGCCTGCTCCTCGGCGAGCCGGAGGATCTGCTCGACGCGGGTGCCGAGCCCGGAGAGGGTGGGCCGGCTGTTCTCTTCGAGCTGCTTGTTCGTGTCGGTGAGCTTCTGCTCCAGCGCACTCATGCGCTGCTCGGCCTGGCGGAGCCGACGCTGGGCGTCGTTCATCCGCTGCTCGGCCTCGGCACGGGCCTGCTCGGACTGGGTCAGCGCGGCGGTCATCCGGCCGAGGAAGTCGTCGACCTGATGGGTGTTGTATCCGCGCAGGCCAACGGTGAAATCTGGCTGCGAGTTCGCGTTATCGAAGAACGCGAGAGGGGAGGACTGCTGCTGGGGCATTGGGACATACTGGCAGACGCCCCAGGGTGCTTCGCAAGAGCGGGGCGAAGCTTTCGTGCCCGCTTTACATGGTCAACTCCCACGGTCGGCGAGGTCGGACCAATCGGCGATCTTGGCAGGTCCCGGCCGGTCGGGCGCCACGCAGCGTGACACGGAAAAGGGCCCCGGGGTTACCCCGAGGCCCTTTGTTCGATCCAGGCGGGTTATCCGCTAATGGGGGCGGAAGAACAATGGCCGATCGTCGCAATGGTCATCCGGCGTTCCACCGTCCGGCCGGTGCCCGTGCGGGCTGCCGCGGAGCCCGGGTGCCGGTCAGTGCCCCCGGAACCTGTTGATCGCGTGCTCGTGCCGGGCCCGCAACTCGCCGTCGCGCACGCCCAACCCGTCGCTGGGAGCCAGGCAGCGCACACCGACCTTGCCCTGGTGGGCGTTGCGGTGCACCTCGTACGCGGCCTGACCGGTCTGCTCCAACGGATAGGTGCGGGACACCGTCGGGTGCACCTTCCCGAGCGCGACCAGGCGGTTCGCCTGCCAGGCCTCGTGGTAGTTGGCGAAGTGGCTGCCGACGATCCGCTTGAGGTGCATCCACAGGTAGCGGTTGTCGTACTGGTGCTGGAAGCCGCTCGTGGACGCGCAGGTGACGATGGTGCCGCCGCGCCGGGCCACGTAGACGCTCGCGCCGAACGTCTCCCGGCCCGGGTGTTCGAACACGATGTCCGGGTCCTCGCCGCCGGTCAGCTCGCGGATCCGCTCGCCGAAGCGCCGCCACTCGTCCGGGTCCTGGGTCTCCTCGTCCTTCCAGAAGCGGAAACCCTCGGCGGCCCGGTCGATGACCAGCTCCGCGCCCATGCTCCGGCACAGCTCGGCCTTCTCCGGCGAGGACACCACACAGACCGGGATCGCGCCGCCGTTGAGCGCCATCTGGGTGGCGTAACCGCCGAGGCCACCGGACGCACCCCAGATCAGCACCACGTCGCCCTGCTTCATGTTGGCGCCGTGATGCGAGACCAACTGCCGGTACGCGGTCGAGTTGACCAGCCCGGGACTGGCCGCCTCCTCCCAGCTCAGGTGCCGCGGTTTGGGCATCAGCTGGTTGGCCTTGACGACCGCCAGTTCGGCGAGCCCGCCGAAGTTTGTCTCGAAGCCCCAGATCCGCTGCTGCGGGTCGAGCATGGTGTCGTCGTGCCCGGCCGCGTCCTCCAACTCGACGGAGAGGCAGTGCGCGACGACCTCGTCGCCGGGCGCCCAGCGGGTCACCCCGGGGCCGGTACGCAGCACGACGCCAGCCGCGTCCGAGCCGACCACGTGGTACGGCAGGTCGTGCCGGCGGGTCAACTCGGAGACCCGGCCGTAGCGTTCCAGGAACCTGAAGGTGCTCACCGGCTCGAAGATGCTGGTCCACACGGTGTTGTAGTTGATGGCGCTGGCCATCACCGCGACGAGCGCCTCGCCCGGCGCCAGCTCCGGCGTCGGCACCTCCTGCACGTGCAGCGCCTTGCGCGGGTCCTTGTCCCGGGTGGCCATGCCGTCGAACATCCGGGTCTCCTCGGCGCGCACCACCACGCCCCGGTAGCTCTCCGGGACGGGCAGCCCGGCGACGCCGGCGAGTTCGCGGTCCGGGTCGTTCGATTGCTCCGCCGCCATGATCGCTTCGAGGATGTCCTGCACGGTGACCTCCGGTTCGTCCGCACCCGCACGGGCCCGGGTGCTGCCATCGTCGGCGCCGGTGGGCACGACCCGCCATGTCGGCATTCGACACATCCGGCACCGGTCGCGCTCCTGTGGGGCCGGACGTTACTGAACGGTAGCTAGGCCGGGAAGCCCTCTGTGAAAAACTGCATCCGCCGATGCGTGAAGGTGCCCGGCCACCCCGCCAACCGCGCACTGACGTGCGCGGTTGGCGGGGTGCCACGGCGCGCGGGCGGCCGGTGCGCGGCCACGCTGAGGCGGGGTGCGCGCGGGCGCGGCCGCGTTGGGCGCCCGGGGCGGCCCAGGTGGGGTCAGTGGGTGGGGGTGGGGGCGGGTTCCACCAGTTCGACGAGGACGCCACCGGCGTCCTTCGGGTGGACGAAGTTGATCCGGCTGTCCGCGGTGCCACGCCTCGGGGTGTCGTAGAGCAGACGCATGCCGCGCTCGCGCAGCGCCGCGCAGGCCACGTCGATGTCCGCCACCGTGTACGCGACCTGCTGCACGCCCGGCCCGTTGCGGTCCAGGAACTTGGCGATCGTCGACTCCGGGCTGAGCGGGGCGAGCAGTTGCACGCAGCCGCCCTCGATGGTCGGGCCGACCGACAGCATCGCTTCCCGGACACCCTGCTCGGCGTTGGTCTCGACGTGTACGCAGCGCATCCCGAAGGTCCGCCGGTAGAAGTCGATCGCGGTGTCCAGGTCGGCGACGGCGATGCCGACGTGGTCGATCTTGCGAAGCCCGATGTCTGTGACGTAGTCCGCACCGGGCTCGACGGGGGAGTTCTCTGCCATGGCGCTAGTCTGGCCGAACCATCGTTCAGGCGTACAGCTCGGCACCCCCTCGGAGGCAGGCATGGCTTCGGTGATCGTCAGCGGCGCGCGGACCCCCATGGGCCGGCTGCTGGGCAACCTCAAGGACCTCCCGGCCACCAAGCTCGGCGGGATCGCCATCAAGGCCGCACTGGAGCGCGCGGGTGTCAGCCCGGACCAGGTCCAGTACGTGATCATGGGGCAGGTGCTCCAGGCCGGCGCCGGGCAGATCCCGGCCCGGCAGGCGGCGGTCGAGGCCGGTGTGCCGATGTCCGTGCCGGCGCTGACCATCAACAAGGTCTGCCTCTCCGGCCTGGACGCGATCGCCCTGGCCGACCAGTTGATCCGGGCCGGTGAGTTCGACGTCGTGGTGGCCGGCGGCATGGAGTCGATGACCAACGCCCCGCACCTGCTGATGGGCCAGCGTGCCGGCTACAAGTACGGCGACGTGGTGGTCAAGGACCACATGGCGCACGACGGGCTCAGCGACGCCTGGGACTGCTGCTCGATGGGCGAGTCGACCGAGCGGCTCGGCGCCAGGCACGGCATCACGCGTGCGGAGCAGGACGCCTTCGCCGCCGCCAGCCACCAGCGCGCCGCCGCCGCACAGAAGAACGGCCACTTCGCCGACGAGATCACCCCGGTGGTCATCCCGCAGCGCAAGGGCGACCCGCTGGTGATCAGCGAGGACGAGGGCATCCGCCCGGACACCACTGTCGAGTCGCTTGCCAAGCTGCGCCCCGCCTTCGCCAAGGACGGCACCATCACCGCCGGCAGCTCCTCGCCGATCTCCGACGGGGCCGCCGCGGTGCTCGTCATGAGCAAGGCCAAGGCGACGGAGCTGGGGCTGACCTGGCTGGCCGAGATCGGCGCGCACGGCAACGTGGCGGGTCCGGACAACTCCCTGCACTCGCAGCCGTCAAACGCGATCAACCACGCCCTGAAGAAGGGCGGCCTGAGCGTTGCGGACCTGGACCTCATCGAGATCAACGAGGCGTTCGCCCAGGTCGGTGTCCAGTCCACCCGTGACCTCGGCATCAGCCCGGACAAGGTCAACGTCAACGGCGGCGCGATCGCGCTGGGGCACCCGATCGGCATGTCGGGCGCGCGTCTCGTCCTCACCCTCGCCCTGGAGCTGAAGCGGCGCGGCGGTGGCACCGGCGCGGCCGCGTTGTGTGGCGGCGGTGGCCAGGGCGACGCGCTGATCATCCACGTGCCGGGCAAGGCCGAGACGAACCAGTGAGCGCGAGGAACGAGCGGGTTTTGTGGGCCCCACGGTCGCGAACGAAGATGGTGCGGTGAGCGAGGCGACCGAGAGCGTCCCGGCAGCGGGCACCCCGTCGGTGCGCCGCAGTCGGGACGTACCGCTGCTTGTCGAGCGGGCCCGCGCGGCTGACCCCCGCGCGGTGGCCCGCCTGATCACGCTCGTGGAGAACGGTGACGCGCTGTTGCCGGCGATCGCCGCGGCGCTGGCGCCCTACGCCGGGCAGGCCCAGGTGGTCGGGCTGACCGGTTCACCCGGGGTGGGCAAGTCGACCACCACCAACGAGCTGGTCCGGGCGCTGCGGGCGCGTGGGCACCGGGTGGGTGTGCTGGCGGTCGACCCGTCCAGCCCGTTCACCGGCGGGGCCATCCTCGGCGACCGGGTGCGGATGCAGGACCACGCCACCGACCCGGGCGTCTACATCCGGTCGATGTCCAGCCGGGGGCACCTCGGCGGCCTGGCCGCGGCCACGCCGCAGGCGGTCCGGGTGCTCGAGGGCGCCGGCTGCGACGTGGTGCTTGTGGAGACCGTCGGCGTCGGGCAGGCCGAGGTGGAGGTCGCCTCGCTCGCCGACACGACGCTTGTGCTGCTCGCACCCGGGATGGGCGACGCGATCCAGGCGGTCAAGGCCGGCATCCTGGAGATCGCCGACGTGTTCGTGGTCAACAAGGCGGACCGGGACGGCGTCGACGCCACCGTTCGGGACATCCAGGGCATGATCGTGCTCGGTGAGCGCGGGCCGGGGCAGTGGCGACCACAGGTGGTGAGGTCGGTCGCCGCCCGCGGCGAGGGCATCGACGACATCGCCGCCGCCATCGACAAGCACCGGGGCTGGCTGGTCGAGCACGGCGAGCTGCGTCGCCGCCAGGAGGCGCGGGCCGCCGCCGAGATCGAGGCGATCGCGCTCGGCACCCTCCGCGCCCGGATCGGCTCACTTCGCGACGGTACGGAGTTGAGCACGCTCGCCGCCACGGTCGCTGCCGGTGGCCTCGACCCGTACTCGGCGGCCGACGAACTGCTCGCCCAGCTCGCCCGCTGACCCGGGAGTGCGGGGGCCGGCACCAATGATCGGCGACGGCCCCCCGCGTCTGCGGTTCTAGCCGCAGTGTCCCCAGGGGCTGGTCCAGTACGTGCCGCGGCTGAGGCCGCCGAACCGGACGCACTGGCCGCCGCTGTCGGCTCGGATCGGCCCGGCGTAGTACGCGAACCGACCCTCATCGATGCCGCCCCGGCCGTCCTCAATGTCGAGGTACGCGCCGACCTTGGTCGCCGTGCCACGGTCCGCGGTCTTGACGGTGACCACACAGTTCCAGCCGCCACCGCTGGACTTGTAGAGCAGGTACGTGGTCGCGCCGGGTAGCCCGTGGCTGTCGATGACGTAGTACCCGGAGCCGCACAGGGCGCTTGGCGACTCGGCGGCCTGAGCCGGCCCGGCCGCTCCGAGCAGCGCGCCGACCGACAGGGTGGCCGCCGTGGCGAAACTCAACAACCTTCTGCGCATCAAACAGACCTCACTCGTGTTTCAAACGGACGTCCATCCTGGACGCGCCATCGGGCAGCCTACTGGTCAAGATCGACATTCGGGTGGTCGTCGGTCGCGCGTACGGCTGGTTGGCGGCGCGTGCCGCGTGCCGGAGGCGAAGGTCACTCCGGTTTTAGTAGGCTCGCGGCGCGTGGCGGGAGTTCAGGCTGTCGCGCGGCGGGCTGACGGGACGGTCGGTCCACAATGCGGCGGACCAGGGGAGATGTGATCATGACGGACGCGGTGGAGAACGCCGGAGCAGTGCAGCCCGCGACGGGTGCGGCCCGGGGTGTCACGTCGGTTTCCGACGAGGTCGTGGAGAAGATCGCCGGGGCGGCCGCTCGTGCGGTGCCCGGTGTCGCCGACCTCGGCGGTGACGTGGCCCGGTTCTTCAACAGCGTGCTGGACAAGGTCGGTCTGGACGAGGTGGGCGACGCGCGCCGGGGCGTCTCGGCCGACGTGAAGGGCAGCTCGGCCGTCATCAACGTGGTCCTGGTGATCGACGCCGGGCACGTGGTGGCCGACGTGACCGAGGCGGTGCGGGCCGCGGTGATCGAGGCGGTGGAGAGGTACGGCCTGACGGTCACCCAGGTCAACGTCACGGTGGACGACATCGAGCTGAACCAGCCGGGCGCGGCAGCGGTCTGAGGGGTCATCGCCGGCCAGCTCACGTTACCCGCGGGTACGACGTGACTTAGCGATCGTTCAGGTGCGGGCTCTACACTCGGGGTGCTGTCGAGGACCCGAGGAGGAGCCCTGCTCATGGACGCCGACGAGATCGACGCCGGACGGGCGCGCTGGCAGGCCCGGTACGACGCCGCGCGCAAGCGGGACGCGGACTTCACCACGCTCTCCGGGATGCCGGTCGAGCCGGTGTACGGGCCGCCGGAGGGCGCCACCTATCCGGGCTTCGAGCGGATCGGCTGGCCGGGCGAGTACCCGTACACCCGGGGTCTGCATCCGACCGGCTACCGCGGACGGACCTGGACGATCCGGCAGTTCGCGGGCTTCGGCAACGCCAAGCAGACCAACGAGCGCTACAAGATGATCCTCGGCGCCGGAGGTGGCGGCCTCTCGGTGGCGTTCGACATGCCGACGCTGATGGGCCGCGACTCGGACGACCCGCAGGCGCTCGGCGAGGTCGGCCACTGCGGGGTGGCCATCGACACCGCTACCGACATGGAGGCGCTGTTCGACGGCATCGACCTGGCCGGCGTCACCACCTCGATGACCATCTCCGGCCCGGCCGTGCCGGTGTTCTGCATGTACCTGGTCGCCGCCGAGCGGCAGGGCGCCGACCTGTCCACCCTGGACGGCACCCTGCAGACCGACATCTTCAAGGAGTACATCGCGCAGAAGGAGTGGCTCTTCGACCCGGAGCCGCACCTGCGCCTGATCGGCGACCTGATGGAATACTGCGCCGCCGAGATCCCGCGCTACAAGCCGCTGTCGGTCTCCGGCTACCACATCCGGGAGGCCGGCTCGACCGCCGCGCAGGAGCTGGCGTACACCCTGGCGGACGGCTTCGGCTACGTCGAGCTGGGCCTCTCGCGCGGGCTTGACGTCAACGTCTTCGCGCCTGGGCTGAGCTTCTTCTTCGACTCGCACCTCGACTTCTTCGAGGAGATCGCCAAGTTCCGGGCCGCCCGCCGGATCTGGGCCCGCTGGCTGCGCGACGTCTACGGCGCGACCAGCGAGAAGGCCCTGTGGCTGCGGTTCCACACCCAGACCGCCGGGGTGTCGCTGACCGCGCAGCAGCCGGTCAACAACGTCGTACGCACCGCAGTCGAGGCGCTCGCGGCGGTGCTCGGCGGCACGAACTCGCTGCACACCAACGCGTTGGACGAGACCCTGGCGCTGCCCACCGACGAGTCGGCCGAGATCGCACTGCGTACCCAGCAGGTGCTGATGGAGGAGACCGGAGTGGTGAACGTGGCCGACCCGCTCGGCGGCTCCTGGTACGTCGAGGCGCTGACCGACAAGATCGAGGCCGAGGCGGAGGAGATCTTCACCCGGATTCGCCAGCTCGGCGGCGACGGGCCGCACCAGATCGGCCCGATGACCTCGGGCATCCTGCGCGGTATCGAGGACGGCTGGTTCACCGGGCACATCGCCGAGTCGGCATTCGTCTACCAGCAGGCCCTGGAGAAGGGCGACAAGAAGATCGTCGGGGTCAACTGCCACACCGGCACGGTCGCCAAGGAGCTGGAGATCCTGCGCATCTCGCACGAGGTGGAGCTGGAGCAGCGCCGGATGCTCGCCGAGCGCAAGAACGCCCGGGACGAGGAGGCGGTCCGCGCCGCGGTGACCCGGATGGTCGAGGTCGGCCGCACCGACGGCAACATGATCCCCGCCATGCTCGACGCGGTCCGCGCCGAGGCGACCCTGGGCGAGATCTGCGACGCCCTGCGCGCCGAATGGGGCACCTACCGAGAACCAGCCCGCTTCTAATCCGCTGTCCCACCCCCACCCCACCCCCACCCCCACCCCCGCCCCGCCCCCCACCCCCACCCCGTCGATCTTGCAGTTTCTGCGGTGCCATAAGGCATGAATGCGGCATAGCGGCGACAGAAAGTGCAAGATCGCGAGGGTGGTGGGTGGGGGGTGAGAGTTGCAACGTCGGGGTTGCGGGTGACCGGAGAATCCCGGCTCACGTGCGAGACTAGGTAACCATGAGCGACCCACGGATCACCTCGTCGATCTTCACCCGCGGCGCGGTCGACCTCAGCACGCTGCGTGGCCCCGCACCAGCCAGTACCCGCCCCGGCACGCCCCCGCAGGGCGGCCCGTCCAATGGCGCACCCGCCGCCGGCGGTGACACCGCCATCGTGGACGTCACCGAGGCGACAATCCAGTCCGACGTGCTCGAACGCTCGATGGCCATGCCCGTCGTGGTGTTCTTCGGCGCGGCCGGCTTCCCGGAGAGCGACGAGTTCGCCCCGGTTCTGGAGCGGCTGAACGCCGAGGGCGCCGGCACCTGGGTGCTGGCCCGCGTCGACGTGCAGGAAAATCCCCGAATCGCCCAGATGTTCCGGGTCCAGGGCATTCCCATGGTCTACGCGGTCGTCGGCGGCCAACCTGTCGACGCCTTCTCCGGGGTGGTGCCCGAGGCTCAGTTGCGGCAGTGGATCCAGGCAGTCCTCAAGGCCGGCGGCGTGACCGTGGCCGAGCCGGAGGACCCCCGCCTCGACGAGGCGGACGACGCGCTGATGAGCGGCGATCTGGACGCCGCCGAGCAGGCGTACCGGAAGATCCTCGCCGACGCCCCGGCGGACGCCGCGGCCACGGCCGGGCTGGCCCAGGTCGGGGTGGCCCGCCGGGTGGCCGGTGCCGATCCGTCCACCGCGCTTGCCGCCGCCGAGAGCGCCCCGGACGATGTCGCCGCCCAACTGCTGGCCGCCGACATCGAGGTGCTCAGCGGCCTGGCCGAGCAGGCGTACGCCCGGCTCGTCGGTCTGGTCCGGCGCACCGCCGGTGAGGACCGTGAGACGGTACGCCAGCACCTGGTCTCGCTCTTCTCCATCGCCGGCCCGGACGATGCGGCCGTCGCCTCGGCGCGTCGGGCCCTGGCCAGCGCCCTGTTCTGAGTTCGTAGCACGCCAGCGCGGGCCGGCGTTCCGGCCGGCCCGCCCGACCTCCGAGGACGGGAGCTCATGATGCGCCGGATCGCCGTCCTCGACGCGCCGACAAATCTTGGTCTACGGCCGCCGACGCCCACGTCGGTCCCGGGTTGCGCCAAGGCGCCTGGCGCGCTGCGCGACCACGACCTGCTGGCCCGGCTCCGGGCCCGCGACGCCGGCTGTGTGACTCCCGCCCGCTACGACCCGGGCGACTGGCGGCCCGGTGACGGGGTGTGCCACGCCCGGGAGATCGCCGACTACTCGCTGGCCCTCGCCGAACGCATCGGCTCGATCATCGACCGGGGTGAGTTCCCGGTGGTGCTCGGTGGCGACTGCTCCGTGCTCCTCGGATCGGCGCTGGCCATGCACCGGCTCGGCGAGGCCGTCGGCGGGCGGATCGGGCTGGTCTTCGTCGACGGGCACTCCGACTTCCGGCACCCCGGCAACGCCTCCTACGTGGGTGCCGCCGCCGGTGAGGACCTGGCCCTGGTCACCGGCCGAGGGCAGGCCGACCTGGCCGCGCTCGAGGGTCGCCGGCCCTACTTCCGCGACATCGACGTGGTGGTGCTCGGCATCCGCGCCCAGGACGAGTACCGGCTCGACCTCCAGGCCGCCGGGATCACCACCCGGCCGGTGCCGGCGTTGCGTGCCGAAGGCGCTGCCCGGACGGCCCAGTGGGCGCACGAGCAACTCGCCGACTGCGCCGGCTACTGGGTGCACATCGACGTGGACGTACTCGACCCCGCGGTGATGCCCGCCGTGGACGCCCCCGACCCGGGCGGAATCGCCTTCGCCGAGTTGGAGATCCTGCTCGCCGGTCTGGTCGACACCCCGCACTGCCTCGGCGTCGAGTTGACCGTCTTCGACCCCGACTACGACCCGGACGGCTCGTACGCGGCCGAGATCGTCAACACGGTGGTGGCCGGCCTGGCGCCGGTGACCGCCCCGGAGGCCGTGCCACCCCGACTGTTGTCGGTCCGGCCGATGCCCTCCCCGCGCCGCGCCGCCCCCACCGATCGTGGGCAGCGGTCCGGTGTTGCGGAAGGGTTCGACGGTGGCGGGCCGTCCGGCGGGGTGGAGGGGTTTGCGGAACGGCCGGACGGGCCTGACGCCGTAGATCTTGCCGGCCTTGACGGCTCCGGTCGTGGAGTGGCTGATGCCGGCCGGGACGACTGGGTCGCGGCGGAGCAGTCGGGCACTCCTGAACCGGCCCACGCCGAGTTGTCGGGGGTGGCGGCGGTGGTCGCGCCCGAGCGTGAGCCGGTCGGCCCGCCCGCCTCGGCCGGGCCGGGGCTGCTCCGGCGGGTCTCGTCGACCGTAGAGGACACGTCGGGCCAGAGTTCTGTCATCGAGAACGGCGCAGATCTGCACAAAGCCGACACTGCCTGACCCGGTCGGCCGCTGATCGACTCGGGTTCATTGAACTCGGCGTATCCGAAGGCCCCGGATGACACGGTTTCAAGGAACCCGAGTTGATCAGAGCCGGAGCCCACCGGCAGCCCCTGGGCGTAGCGGGCTGCCGGCCGGCGGACGTGTGAGGGGCGAGGTCAGGTGGCGGGAAGGGCGCGGAGGAAGCGCTCGGCGATCGGCACGGCCGAGGCCGTGCTGGCCCCACCCTTCTCCACGAAGACGGCGAACGCCACGTCGCCCCGCCACCCGACGAACCAGGCGTGGGTGTGGGCCGGGTTGTCGTCGTACTCGGCGGTGCCGGTCTTGCCGTAGACCTCGCCCGGCACGTCCTTGAGCGCGCTGCCGGTGCCGGCGGTGACCACCTCGCGCATCATCGTGCGCAGCGCCGCGACGGATTCCGGCTTCAGTTGCTCGCCGGCCGCGGCCGGCTTCGCCGGCGCCGGGTCGAGCAGCAGCTTCGGCTGCTCGAACCGGCCGCGGGCGACGGCGGCGGTGGCACCGGCCATGGCGAGCGGGCTGACCAGCGTGGTGCCCTGCCCGAACGAAGCGGCGGCCTGCTCGGCCGGACTGCCGCCGGTCGAGACCTTGCCGGTGAAGGCGTCCGTGCCAAGGTCCCACTGACCCTCCAGGCCCAGCGAGCGGCCGGCGGCGGCCAGCCCGTCGCCCCCGAGCTTCGGTGCCAGCGCGGCGAACGCCGTGTTGCAGGACTTGGCGAAGTCGGTGCGGAACGGCACCGAGCCCAGCTCGAAATTGTCCGAGTTCTTGAAGGACCGGCCGTCCACGGTGAAGGTCTTCTTGCAGTCCACCGGCCCGTCCAGGGTGACCGCGCCCCGGTCCAGCAGACCCAGCGTGCTGACCATCTTGAACGTGGAGCCGGGCGGCACCTGGGCGTTGAAGGCCAGGTTCTCGCCGGCCGGCCCGGGGCCGTTCGCCGCGGCCAGCACGGCCCCGTCGCTGATCCGGACCGCCACCACCGCGGATCGGCGCGATTCGGCGCGCAGGGCCCCGTCGGCCGCGTTCTGGACGGCGACGTCCAGTGTGGTCTTCAACGCCTGACCGGGCTGCGGCTCCCGGCGGAACAGCTCGGTGCCGGTGGGCTCGAGTTTGCCGCCCTCGGCCGGACGCTCGACCACCACGGTCAACCCCGGCCCGCCGCGCAGCCGCTCGTCGTAGCGGCCCTGCAACCCGCCGTGCCCGACCTTGTCGCCGACGACATACCGGTCGGGATGGGCGGCCAGGTCGTCGGCCTGCGCCGGGTCGACGGTGCCGAGCAGCGCACGGGCGAACTCGCGGGTGGGGGCCAGGTCGACCTTGTCGGAGACGAACTTGGTGCCGGGCAGGTCGTAGATCCGGGGCTTGATCTGCCGGTACGCCTCCTCGCGCAGCGACACCACCTCGACGAACGCGCCCGGCTCCGCCTCGGCCACCCGCTTGGGCAGGTCCGCCAGGTCGACACCGGGGACCAGTGCCGGACGGATGGCCTTGAACGCCGCGTCGAGGTCCTTGACGAGCTTCTTGATGTCGGTGACCCCATCGGGCTGCACGCCCACCCGGACCACCGGGCGCGGGGCCACCAGCGGCTTTCCGGCGTTGTCGAGCACCCCGGCGCGGGCACTGGCGTCACGGCGCAGCGCCAACCGGTCACCCTTGGTGAGTTGCTCGTGCACCACCGTCGGCTCCCAGATCACCTGCCACTGGTCGTCGTCGCCGTGGGCGAGCCGCACCTCCCGGTCGTACGCCCACCGGGTCTGACCCGGCAGAGCCCACTCCACCTGGACCGTCGCTGTCGCGATGTCCTTCGTGATCTTCGGCTCGCCGCGACGCGTCAGCGTGGGCGGGGTGGCCGCCAGCTCACCGGCGAGTTCCTTGATCTCGCGTGCCACGTCGGCGGACGGCAGTTTCGTGCCGAGCGGGTCGATCAGACCGACCGCCTGGAGGTCGCCACTGCGCCAGCCCGTGAGGAAGGCGTCGACGGTGCGCTGCGGCCCGTCGTCAGCCGAGCAACCGACCAGGACACCCGCCGTGAGCAACGCCGTGGTGACGGCGGCGGCCAGGCGGCGGGCGGGGTTCGGCCGGTGGGGCCGGGGGTACGACAAGGGCATGAAGCTGGTCCTTCCGATCTCGGACTGCCCTCGCACGGTAGTACGCGAGCGCCGTCCCCAACGTCCCCCAGGTGTTCGGCAGCGCTCAAAGACGGGGCGCGCCCGTGTGATGAACATCGCGTGGCGGGGTATCCCGCAGCCGGCCAACCTCGGACCCGCAACGGGTGAAAGGACAAAGTCCCGATCCGGACGTCTGGCCAGTGGTCCGCCGACGAAGGCGCACAACGGCAGGGCCTAGGCTGGGCGGCAGAGTGACCCACAACGCGGTGGGTCGAGGGGAGTGGCACCGATGGACCGGCGTCCGGCGATCAAACCGGAACCCGACCTCCGGCAGGATGACTCCGGCCGGGACGACGACAGCTTCGATTCGGCGACCGACGGGGACGGCTACGGCCGGCTCGACACGGGCGTCACCGGGCTGACCGGGTCGAGCATCGACACCATCTACGATCTGGGCCTGCCGACCGAGGCGTTGGCCGACGACGTGGAGGACGCCGAGCTCGACGAACCAGTTCCCAACGCGGAGCGCCTGGTGGCCCAGGCCGTCGCGCTCGCGGGGGACGACCATGACGCGGCGACACTTGTCGGTCGTTTCTGGCGGTTCGCCCCGGACGAGGAGTTGGTCGGCTTCACGGCGGAGGAGATGCTCGACGCGGCCCGGGCTCACCGGGATCTCGCCCAGCAGCGGGTGCCGGGCGAGTTGAAGCTGCGAATCCACGAACCGCACGCGGACCAGCACCACACGGTCGTCGAGATCGTCACGGACGACATGCCGTTCCTGGTCGACTCGGTGACGGCGCTGCTCAACTCGTACCACCTCGACGTGCACCTGCTGGTGCACCCGTTGGTGGTGGTGCGGCGGGAGCCGCTGGGCCGGCTCACCGAGGTCTCCGCAGACGTGGAGCCGGACGACGCGATCTCCGGCGACATCGTCGAGAGCTGGATGCGGATCGAGATCGACCCGGTCCGGGACGCGGCCGAGCGGGACCGGCTCCGCCACGAGTTGCAGCGGGTGCTCACCGACGTGCGGGAGGCGGTGGAGGACTGGCCGAAGATGCGGCAGCGTGCCCTCGCGCTCGCCGACGAGTTGGCGTCCGCCCGCACCTCCGACAACCGCCCTCCGGTGCCGGAGAAGGACATCACCGACTCGGTGGAGCTGCTGCGGTGGCTCGCCCACGACCACTTCACCTTCCTCGGTTACCGCGAGTACCGGCTGGTGGACGCCGACGGCGACGCCGCCGACCCGGTCGACGGCAAGGCGTTGGAGGCGGTGCTCGGCACCGGGCTGGGCATCCTGCGCTCCGACTCGCCGGAGGCGCGGTCGCTCTCCTCGATGACGCCCGAGGCGCACGAGAAGGTGCTGGAGAAGCGCCTGCTCATCATCACCAAGGCCAACTCCCGGGCCACCGTGCACCGCTCGGCGTACCTGGACTACATCGGCTTCAAGATCTTCAACTCGGCCGGTGACGTGATCGGTGAGCGGCGCTTCCTGGGCCTGTTCTCGACTGCCGCCTACCGGACCAGCGTCCGCGAGCTGCCGGTGGTCCGCCGCAAGGTGGCCGAGGTGCTGGACCGCTCCGGCCTGAGCCAGCGCAGCCACTCGGGCAAGGACCTCATCCAGATCCTGGAGACCTACCCGCGCGACGAGCTGTTCCAGATCAAGACCGACGACCTGTACCACGCGGTGGTCGGCGTGCTGCGGATGGCGGGCCGCCGACAGTTGCGCGTCTTCCTGCGTCGCGACGCGTACGGGCGGTTCATCTCCTGCCTGATCTACCTGCCCCGGGACCGGTTCACCACGCAGAACCGGCTGCGCATGCAGGACATCCTGCTGCGTGAGCTGAACGGCGTCGGCGTGGACTACACCACCCGGGTCACCGAGTCGATGCTGGCTCGGGTGCACTTCATCGTCCGTACCGACCCGACCCGGCCGCCCGGCGACATTGACGCCGACCTGCTGGCCGAGGAGTTGGCCGACGCCACCCGGCTCTGGGACGACGACTACCGGCTGGTGCTTGAACGCAAGCTCGGCGACGAGCAGGCCAAGCACCTGTTCACCAGGTACGCCGACGCGTTCCCGGAGGGCTACAAGGACGGGCACACGCCGTACGAGGCGATGAAGGACCTGGCGAAGCTGGAGCTGCTGGAGGAGCCTGGCCAGCTTGAGATGCACCTGTTCCGCAAGCAGTTGGCACCCCGCCCGGGCACCCGGGTGCCGGGCGCGGACCTGGCCGAGGCGATGGACGTCCGGTTCAAGGTCTACCGGTACGGCGAGCCGATGATGCTCTCGGCCGTGCTGCCGGTGCTGCACTCGCTCGGCGTACGCGTGGTCGACGAGCACCCGTACGAGGTGGACCGGATCGACGGTCGGGTCTACCTGTACGACTTCGGTCTCATGCTGCCCGAGGGGCACCACGAGCTGGCCGAGGTGCGCCCGCACGTGGAGAACGCCTTCGCGGCGGCCTGGCGCGGCGAGGCCGAGGTGGACCGGTTCAACGAGCTGGTGCTGCGCGGCGGTCTGACCTGGCGGCAGGTGGTGGTGCTGCGGGCGTACGCGAAGTACCTGCGGCAGGCCGGCACGGTCTTCTCGCAGGACTACATGGAGCAGACCTTCATCGCGTACCCGAAGCTCGCCGCGTTGCTGGTGGAGCTCTTCGAGACCCGGTTCGCGCCTGGCGAGTTGAGCACCGAGCAGCGGCAGCAGCGCAGCGGTGAGCTGGTGGAGACGATCCGGGGCGCGCTCGACGACGTGGCGAGCCTCGACCAGGACCGGATCCTGCGCTCGTACCTGACGCTGATCGAGGCGACCCTACGGACGAGCTTCTACCAGAAGCGCGCCGACGGGCGGCCGAAGGCGTACGTGGCGTTCAAGCTCGACCCGCAGGCCATTCCGGACCTGCCCGCGCCGCGTCCGAAGTTCGAGATCTTCGTCTACTCGCCCCGGTTCGAGGGTGTGCACCTGCGGTTCGGGCCGGTGGCTCGGGGCGGGTTGCGCTGGTCCGACCGTCGGGAGGACTTCCGCACCGAGGTGCTGGGCCTGGTCAAGGCGCAGATGGTGAAGAACACCGTGATCGTGCCGGTAGGTGCCAAGGGCGGCTTCGTGTTGAAGCAGAAGCCTGGCGACCGGGACGAGGCGGTGGCCTGCTACCAGGAGTTCGTCGGCGCGATGCTCGACGTCACCGACAACATCGTCAGCGGGCAGATCGTGCCGCCCGAGGACGTGGTCCGGCACGACGCCGACGACCCGTACCTGGTGGTGGCGGCGGACAAGGGCACCGCGACGTTCTCCGACATCGCCAACGAGATCTCCACGGCGCACAACTTCTGGATGGGCGACGCGTTCGCGTCCGGCGGATCCGCCGGCTACGACCACAAGAAGATGGGCATCACCGCCCGGGGCGCCTGGGAGTCGGTCAAGCGGCACTTCCGGGAGCTGGGCCTGGACACCCAGACCCAGGACTTCACGGTGGTCGGCGTCGGTGACATGTCCGGCGACGTGTTCGGCAACGGGATGCTGCTCTCCGAGCACATCCGGCTGGTGGCCGCCTTCGACCACCGGCACATCTTCCTCGACCCGGAGCCGGACGCCGCCACCTCGTACGCGGAGCGTCGGCGGCTGTTCGACCTGCCCCGGTCCTCGTGGGAGGACTACAACCCGGAGCTGATCTCGGCGGGTGGCGGCATCTTCGCGCGTACCGCGAAGTCGATCCCGATCACGCCGCAGGTCCGGGCGGCGCTCGGCCTGGACGACGACGTCACGCAGATGTCGCCGCAGGACCTGATGAAGGCGATCGTCACCGCCCCGGTGGACCTGTTCTGGAACGGCGGTATCGGCACCTACGTCAAGGCGTCCACGCAGACCAACGCGGAGGTGGGCGACAAGTCCAACGACGCGATCCGGGTGGACGGCCGCAGCCTGCGCTGCCGGGTGGCGGGCGAGGGCGGCAACCTCGGCTGGACCCAGCTCGGCCGGATCGAGTACGCGTTGACAGGTGGCCGGATCTACACGGACTTCATCGACAACGCGGCCGGGGTGGACACCTCCGACCACGAGGTGAACATCAAGATCCTGCTCAACACGGCGGTGGCCGATGGTGAGCTGACCACCGCCGAGCGGGACGAGCTGCTGGCCGGGATGACCAACGAGGTCGCGGAGCTGGTGCTGCGGGACAACTACGACCAGGCTCGGGCGATCAACAACGCCCAGGCCCAGGCCGCGTCGCTGCTCCCCGTGCACCGCCGGATGATCAACGAGCTGGAGCGTTCGGGTGGGTTGGACCGCGCTCTGGAGGCGCTGCCGCCGGACGAGGAGCTGGCGGTCCGCAGCGAGTCCGGCCTGACCGCGCCGGAGTTCGCGGTGCTGCTCGCGTACGTGAAGATCGTCCTGGAACGGGAGATCCTCACCGAGGGGTTGGCCGACGAGGAGTGGACGACCGACGTCCTGGTCAACTACTTCCCGACGCCGATGCGCGAACGGTTCGCCGACCGGATGGGCCGGCACCGGCTGCGCCGGGACATCGTCACCACCGTGCTCGTCAACGAGGCGATCAACCGGGGTGGCATCTCGTTCATCTTCCGGGTGGTCGAGGAGACGGCGGCGAGCGCGGCGGACGTGATCCGGGCGTACGTGGTGGTCAGCGAGGTGTTCGGCCTGCGTGACCTGTGGGACGCGGTCGAGGCGCTTGACAACCGGGTGGCGCCGGAGTTGCAGACGAGCGTCTACCTGGACACTCGCCGCCTGCTCGACCGGGCGGTTCGGTGGCTGGTCTCCAACCGGCGCTCGCCCATCGACGTGCCCGCCGAGATCGCCCGGCTGCGCGACGGGGTGCACCGGCTGCTGCCGGGGCTCGAGGAGCTGTTCTACGGCAACGAGCGCCAGGGCATCGTCGCCCACATGGACTCGATGACCGAGCGTGGGCTGCCCCGCGAGCTGGCGGAGCGGGCGACGCGGCTGATGTACAGCTTCGGCCTGATGGACGTGGTGGAGACGGCGAACGCCAGCGGGCGGGACGTCAGCGAGGTGGCCTCGGTCTACTTCGTGCTGTCCGACCTGTTCCGGGTGGACTCGCTGCTGTCGAAGATCTCCCTGCTGCCGCGGGAGGACCGCTGGCAGACGCTGGCCCGGATGGCGCTGCGGTACGACCTGTACGCCGCGCTTGCCGCGCTCACCGCGGAGGTGCTCGACTCGACGCCTGGCGACCTTCCGCCGCACGAGCGGGTGCAGCAGTGGGAGCAGTCGAACGCCACCTCGATCCACCGTGCGCGGCGGGCGATGGGGGAGTTCGACGAGTCGCGGGCGGATCTCGCCGCGCTGTCGGTGCTGCTGCGTCAGATCCGCACCCTGGTGCGGACCTCCGCGGCTGCCTGAGTCAGGTCGCCGGACGCGGTCCGGCCGGTCGGGTCACCCCGACCGGCCGGGCCGCGTCTCGTTCGTCGTGGGTCACGCCGCCAGGGTGGCGAAGACGACGATGTTGTCCGGGTAGCTCTTCGCGACCTCGTCGAACTGACCGCCACAGGTGACCACCCGCAGGCTGGGCCGGTCGCTCGGTCCGTACACCAACTCGGTGGGGAAGGCGGTCTTCGGGTACGACTTCACCGAGTCCACGGTGAAGGTGGCCGGCACTCCGTCGGCGCGGCGCACGGTGAGGGCGTCGCCGGGGGTGAGAGCGCCGAGGTCGAAGAAGACTGCCGGGCCCAGCACCGCCGAGTCCACGTGCCCGACGATGACCGCGTTGCCCGTCTCGCCGGGGCTCGCACCGGGCTCGTACCAGCCGGCCTTGTCGGCCTGGTCCAGCGGAGGAACCTGCACGGTGCCGTCCGGGTTGGTGCCCAACGACATGATCGTGGCGTCGACGCCGATCCGGGGAATCTCGATGCTTGTCGGCGCGGAACGGGCCAGGCCGGCCGGAGCGGTGCCCTGACCGACCGACTGCCCGTCGTCAGCGGTGCTCGCCGGCCCGGTCGCCTCCGGGCCGGCCTGGGCCAGCGGCTGCGGCGGTCGGGGCGCGGGCGCGGTCTTCAGCGAAGCGCCGATCATGCCGGCGCCGATCATGGCCATGGTGACGACGACGGCCGTGCCGGCGGCACGCCACGGTTTCCCGCGACGGCCGCCGGCCGGTGTCGTCGTCACGTCAGACGAGCGAACCATCGGTCCGCCGACGACGCATCAGCACGATCCCGCCGAGCGCGGCAGCGCCGAGCAGGCCCGCCCCGCCGGTGGCCATACCCCGGTCGGTGCCGGTGCTGACGCCGCCGTCACCACCGTCGACACCGCCGTGCGGCAGCACGACCAGCTCGCCCTCGCCGCAGGAGCCCTTGAGCTCGTAGCGACCCGGCTTGGCGTCCTTGTCTACCTTGGCTTCGCCGTAGTAGACGAACTCGCGCTCCTTGTCCCAGTCACGCTCGTCCGAGCCGCGCTCGTCCTTGCCGTGACCGCCGCGCTCGTCCGAGCCGTACTCGTCGGAGTCGTGGCCCTTGTTCTCCCAGCCCTTGTCCGAGCCGCGCTCGTCGGAGCCGTAGCTGCCGCGTTCGTCCGAGCCGTACTCGTCGGAGTCGTGGCCCTTGCTTTCCCAGCCCTTGTCCGAGCCGCGCTCGTCGGAGCCGTAGCTGCCGCGTTCGTCCGAGCCGTACTCGTCGGAGTCGTGGCCCTTGTTCTCCCAGCCGTTGTCGGAGCCGTGCTCGTCCTTGGACTCCCAGTCCTTCTTGTCCTCGTCCTTGGAGTCCCAGTCCTTCTTGTCACGGCTTTCGTCGGCGTCCTGGCCGTGCTCCTCGCCCTTCCAGTCCTTGCTGTCCTCGTCGCCGTAGGCGTCGGCGGCAGCGCCGCCGCCCTGGCCACCCTTGCCGTTCTCGTCCTTGCCCTTGTCGTCCTTGCCGTGCTCGTCCTTGCCCTTGTCGTCCTTGCCCTTGTCGTCCTTGCCCTCGTGGTCCTTGCCCTTGTCGTCCTTGCCGTTCTCGTCCTTGCCCTCGTGGTCCTTGCCGTTCTCGTCCTTGCCGTGCTCGTCCTTGCCCTTGTCGTGGTCGGAGGAGTCCTCCTCCTCACGCCACTCGCGGTCCTCGCCCCGGTCCTCCTGGGCCGGCTTGAGCTTGACCTTGCCGGTGACCTTGGACCACACGTACGCGTGCTCCTGCCGATCCGGGCAGATCTCGAGGAGCTTGACCTCGTCGCCAGCCTTGACGACGTGCGGCTTGGCGTAGACCTTGCCGTCGTCGTGGCCGTCGGCGAACGCGATCCCCGGTGCGAACACCAGGAGCGACGCGCCGCCGAGCGCGGCGCCCGCAACGACCTTCCCGAGCATCTTCTTAGCCATGACCTGCGTCACTCCATCCCTGTTGTCCTGAGCCCGGCGACAACCGAGCTAAGACCGACGTTAGACGGTTTCATGACTTATGAAGTGAAAGATTCGCGTTTTGACCTTTGGTCCAAGTAAGAGGTGAAGGGGTGCTACGCGGCTTTCTCTGCGCCGAGCGCCGTGCGGGGTGCCACGTGGCTTTCCGGGCGTTGCACGGCGTTCGGCGCTCGCCGTGCCCGGTCCGCGCCGGTCATCCGGTAGCGGCAGCGCCAGGTCGGCCGCGTGCCGCTCGGGTCCATCCGGGGGTATCGTCCGAAACGGTTCCGGTTGACGCATCGAGCCATTGCCATGGAAGCGCTCCCATGCAAGAATCGTCGAACGCGGTTCGATGAGCCACACCGCGCAGGCAGGGCAGTCGAGGGCACCCGGTTCACCGGGCGACACCAGCCGCCGAACGACCGGCCGACGCATCGGCCGGGCACCACCACCACCATCGCCCGTCCGGGTCGGGCGCCCCCCAAAGATTCCCGTTGGTGCCGAAGGCCGTCCGTGCAGGACGCCCATCGGGCCGTCCCGCCGGGCCGTACCTGGGCCCGGTCTCGCCCAAGGAGATCAGTGGCATGAATGTGTGGAGAAGGCTGACCGGCCCACGCCGGGCCCTCGCGCTCGCCGGCGCGGGTGCCCTGGTCGCCGGCGGGCTGGTGACGATTCCGGTTACCGCGGCGCAGGCCGCGACGCAGTGCGATATCGCGTACACGAGCAACGACTGGCAGGGCGGCTTCACCGCGAACATCACCATCAAGAACGTCGGCGACGCGCTGAACGGCTGGACGCTCGGCTGGACCTTCCCCAACTCCAGCCAGCGGGTGCAGCAGGGCTGGTCGGCCACGTACACCCAGTCCGGCAGCCAGGTCACCGCGCGCAGCATGTCCTACAACGGCACCCTGGCGACCGGCGCGTCGACGAGCATCGGCTTCAACGGCGCGTGGAGCGGCAGCAACCCGAAGCCCACGTCGTTCACCCTGAACGGAGTGGTCTGCAACGGTGGCACCACCCCGCCGACGACGACGCCCCCGACCGACCCGCCGCCCACCACCACGCCTCCGCCCACCGACCCGCCGCCGACCACCACGCCGCCGCCCGGCACCAAGGTGGACAACCCCTACGCCGGGGTACGCGGTTACGTGAACCCGGAGTGGAAGGCCAAGGCGGACGCCGAGACCGGCGGAAGCCGGGTCTCGAACAACCCCACCGCCGTCTGGCTGGACCGGATCGCCGCGATCAACGGCACGCCGAACAGCAGCTCCAACGGTGCCTTCGGGGTGAAGGAGCACCTGGACGAGGCGCTGCGCCAGGGTGCCGGCTACATCCAGTTCGTGATCTACAACCTGCCCGGCCGGGACTGCTCGGCGCTCGCCTCGAACGGTGAGCTGGGCCCGGACGAGTTGCCCAAGTACAAGGCCCAGTACATCGACCCGATCGCCGCTATCCAGGGTCAGTCGAAGTACAGCAGCCTGCGGATCATCAACATCATCGAGATCGACTCGCTGCCGAACCTGGTGACCAACACCTCCGGCCAGCCGGGCGGCACGGTCATGTGTGACACGGTCAAGGCCAACGGCGCCTACGTCAACGGCGTCGGCTACGCCCTGGCCAAGCTGGGTGCGATCGGCAACGTCTACAACTACATCGACTCCGGCCACCACGGCTGGCTCGGTTGGGACAGCAACTTCAACCCGAGCGCGGAGATCCTGAAGACCGCCGCGGTCGCCTCCGGCAGCACTGTCAACAACGTGCACGGCTTCATCACCAACACCGCCAACTACTCGGCGCTCACCGAGCCGTACTTCAAGGTCACCGACAACGTGAACGGCCAGACGGTGCGGCAGTCCAAGTGGGTCGACTGGAACTACTACGTCGACGAGCTGTCGTTCGCGCAGGCGTTCCGGACCAAGCTGGTCTCGCTGGGCTTCAACTCGAACATCGGCATGCTGATCGACACCTCCCGCAACGGTTGGGGCGGCTCCGCCCGGCCCACCGGCCCGGGTGCGATGACGAGCGTCGACACGTACGTCAACGGTGGCCGCATCGACCGTCGGGCACACCTCGGCAACTGGTGCAACCAGGCCGGTGCCGGTCTCGGTGAGCGGCCGCGGGCGAACCCGGCGACCGGTATCGACGCCTACGTCTGGGTGAAGCCGCCGGGCGAGTCGGACGGCTCCAGCAAGGAGATCCCGAACAACGAGGGCAAGGGCTTCGACCGGATGTGCGACCCGACGTACGGCGGCAACGCCCGCAACGGCAACAACCCGTCGGGTGCCCTGGGCGACGCGCCGATCTCCGGTGCGTGGTTCTCCGCCCAGTTCCAGGAGCTCATGCGCAACGCGTACCCGGCGCTCTGACCGGAACGCTTCCGCACTTACCCCCCACCGGCAGTAGGTGAGGCACTGCCGGCGGGGGGTTCCCCCCGGGTCCCCGGCTCGACCGTCACAGGTCGGGCCGGGGACCCCCCCTTGTCGTGGGCCCCGATCAGGGCACTGTGCGCTCGATCGCCGCCCGGCCCTGCTCGGCCAGGTCCCGGCGGGCCTTGTCCAGGTTCTCCGGCGTCAGGTCCTGGCCGCGGGCCATCACCAGGTCCTCGGGCTCCCAGGGCTGTTCGCCCCCGGTACGGATGTTGTCCCCACCAGCGCCGGTGCCGGTCCCGGTGGCGCCGGTGCCGGCGGCGTACGGGTCGCCGATCAGCTCGTCGGTGTCCGGCGCGAGGTCGGCGGGCCGACTGCGGGGTTCGGCGAAGCCCGGGGTGTCCCGGTCGGGGCCGCCTCCGGTCCGGAACTGCGGCACGGTGGCGTCATCGTCCACCGCCGAGGCCACCTCCGGGCTGTCCTCCAGCGGCGGTTGGCGATCGCGATCGGTCATGGTGCTGCCTCCTGGGTCCGACACGTGCCTGGTTGCCTCGCGTACCCCCTGGTGCCGCGCTCATGCCGCACGGCCCGGCGGTCGGCGGCGGACCGCCCGCGCAGGAGATGCGGTCCGGCCGTCAGGCGTCGGGCTGCTGCTCGTTGGGGGCCGGCGGTTCCGCCGGGCGCAGCCGCTGCCAGAGCAGCATGAGCAGGCCGAACACGAGCATCGCGAGCCCGGTCCACAGGTTGATCCGCACGCCTTCGGCCTTGTCGATCTCGGCCCGGCTGTCGAAGATGCCGATAAGCGTCACGATGATCCCGTACGCGACGAAGAGGCCACCGATCACCCTGCGGATGTCGAACAGCCGGGCTGCGGCGGAGCGCCGCTGCTCCGCCTGTGCCTCGTCGATCAGCGGATCCTGTGCCGGCTGGCCGTCGTTGCTCATCTGCCGACCCCTTTCCTCAGAAGACCGGGATGTAGAAGAGGGCGGCCAGCGCGACGGCGATCACGCCGAGCAGCACCGGGGAGCGGTACCAGACGGCGTCCCCGGCGAGCACGTCGCCCTTCAGGTCGACGCCGCCCATGCCGTACACCAGCCCGCGCAGTTCCTCGTCCCGCTTGGGCGCGGTGAGCGGGGTGAGGATCACGGCGACGATCGCCACCGTGACGAAGGCGATGCCCGCGCCCCAGAAGCTCTCCTCCAGGTCGGAGTTGAAGTTGATCACACCGCCCTTGTAGAGCAGGTAGGTCGCCAGCGACGCCAGGGTGCCCAGCAGCAGCGACCAGAAGCCGGCCAGCGCGCTCATCCGCTTCCAGAACATGCCGATGATGAAGGTGGCGAACAGCGGCGCGTTGAACAGCGAGAACAGCGCCTGGATGTAGTTCATGATGTTGCTGAACCCGGCCGCGATGAACGCGGTGCCGATCCCGATCACCACGGCGGCGACCGTCGCCCACCGGCCGATCCGCAGGTAGTAGTCGTCCGAGCGGCCGGGCCGCAGGTACGCCTGCCAGATGTCGTAGGTGAAGACGGTGTTGAAGCCGCTCACGTTTGCCGCCATGCCGGCCATGAACGACGCGAGCAGGCCGGTGACCGCCACCCCGAGCACACCGTTGGGGAGCAGGTCGCGCATCAGCAGCGGGATGGCGTTGTTGTACTGCAGGTCGCCGCTCTCGGCGCCAAGTCCCTTCACCGTCACCAGGGCGACCAGGCCGGGGATCACCGTGACCAGGGGGATGAACAACTTCGGGTACGCCGCGATGATCGGCGTACGCCGGGCGGCGCTCATGTTCTTCGCCGACAGGGCCCGTTGCACCTCGGCGAAGTTCGTCGTCCAGTAGCCGAACGACAGCACGAAGCCGAGGCCGAAGACGATGCCGATCCACTGCGCGCCCAGCGGGTTGGCAGTGCTGCCGGTGTCCTGCCACGCGTGCAGGCCCGCCTCGCCGAGCTTGGACTCGCTCACCGCGTTCATCAGCCCGTTCCACCCGCCGACCTTGACCAGACCGATCACGGTCACCGGGATGAGACCGGCCAGGATGACGAAGAACTGGAGCACCTCGTTGTAGATCGCCCCGGACAGGCCGCCGATGGTGATGTACGCCAGCACGATCGCCGCGCCGACCACGATCGCCGTCCAGAGCGGCCAGCCGAGCAGCGCCTGCATGACCAGGGCCAGCGCGTAGAGGTTGACCCCGGCGATGAGCACCTGGGCGACGGCGAAGCTGAGCGCGTTGAGCAGGTGGGTCGGACGGTTGAACCGCAGGCGCAGGTACTCGGGGACGCTGCGGACCTTGGAACCGTAGTAGAAGGGCATCATCACGATGCCCAGGAACACCATCGCCGGGACCGCGCCGATCCAGTAGTAGTGCACGGTCATGACGCCGTACTGGGCCCCGTTCGCGGCCATCCCGATGATCTCCAGCGCGCCCAGGTTCGCCGAGACGAAGGCGAGACCGGTCACCCAGGCCGGCAGCGACCGGCCGGAGAGGAAGAAGTCGACGCTGGTCCGGATCGCCCGACGCGCGGCGAAGCCAACTCCGAGGACGGTGACGAAGTACAGCGCCAGGATCAGGTAGTCCAACCCGTTCATGTTGAGCCGAAGACCGTCGCCGTCCATCCCGTCACCCCTCGTCCGGACGTCCGCGCCTGTGGGTGCGCGCGCGGCCTATTACCCCGTCCGCGCGGTTTCATTCCCCGACGTCGGGCCCGTCGCGATCGGGCCCGGTCGGGCGGTCTGTGCGGCCTGGCGACGATCGGGCGCACGAGGGCGCCCCGGCCGTGCTGGGCCGGGGCGCCGGGTGCTGGTCGGGTCTCTCAGCGACCCAGTACGCGGTCCAGGAAGTCGCGGTAGTTGCGGACCGCCATCCGCAGTTGCTCGGTGTCGGCCGAACCGGCGTCCTGCCATCCGCCGAGCGTGTTCTTCTGCGCGGCCAGCGCCGAGGAGAGGGCCTGGATGGCCTCCTCCACCAGCGACTGCGCCTCGCCGGCGGCCGCCTGCGGGTCGTCGACGAAACGAAGCTGCACGTCCCGCCAGCGGTCCCGGAAGCCCTGCGCGGTGTCCGTGTCGAGCAGCGTCGCCGGCTCGGCAGCGACCGTCGACCCGGCGGGTCGGTGCGTTCCGGCGGACTCCAGCGTGTGGCTGGAGTCGTCGCTCGGCACCGGCTCGCCGTCCGCGTCCGGGTCGACCATCTCCGGTGTGGCGCTGCCGTAGCCGGCCGCGCCCGCCGTGGCGGCGTCCCGGTCGCCGGTCAGGTCGCTGCGGCGCTCGGGGTCGCCGTCGGTGGTGCCCGGCGGTACGACGGTCCGCGCGGACGTGTCCGCGTCGGCACGGGCGTCCAGGTCGGTGCTGTCGGTGACGTCCGCGCTGTCGTCGAGGTCCGTGTCGCGGCGGTGCAGCTCGGCGGTGGGGTCGGCGCGCAGACCTTCCCGCTCGCCGTCCTCGGCACCGTCGCCGGGCTTGGCGGTCCGCTCGGCCCGGGGGTCCGGCTGGTCCTGCGGGTGCGGGCTGGCCAGCGCGGACGCGGCCACCGCGTCGGCGACCGTGGTGGCGCCGAAGGTCGTCGGCAACGGCCCCGGCTCGTGGAAACCGCCGTCGTCGGTGGAGTGGCCGTCGCGCCGGTGGCGAGAGCCGGAGTCGTCGGTCGACTCGTCGTCGGCGGGGTCGTACGCGGCATCGGTGTCGGCGTGGGTCTGGTCGTCGAAGGCGCCCCGGTCGTCGAGGGCGTCCTCGGGGACGTCGGAGCGGGCGGCCCGGTCGGCCGGGGGTACCGGCACTGGCGCGGACCGGACGGCCTCCGGGTGGTCGTTGCTCACCTGCTGCTCTTCCTGGCGCATCGGTGGCCTCCTCAGCGGCTCGTGGCGTCGTGGTCCGGGTGGTGGCGCTGTTCGGGCGTGCGGTGGCCGACCGGTTCCTCGCCCAACAGGTCGGCGAAGAGTGCGCGGTAGTGCACGACGGCCTGCCGCAGCTCCTCGGTGTCGGCCTCACCTCGGGAGTTGCGCAGGTGGATCTCGTGCGCGTCCCGGTAGTTGGTGAGCGTGCGGGCGTGCTCGACGGAGAGGTGGGCGATCTGGTCGGAGAAGTCGCCGGTCGGGTAGCCCTGCTCCTCGATGAGCCGGGTGACCAGTTCGTCCGCGTCGCCCACGGTCTCGCCGGGGGAGTCGATGAAGCGGACCTGGAGTTCCTCCCAGGCCGCGGCGTACCGGGCCCGCGACTCCGGCGTGAGTGGGGTGAGCGTGAGCTCGGCGTGCCGGCGTTCCCGGTCGCGCAGTTCGCGCTCGGCGGCGGACCGGCTGTCCTGTTCCGCCACCACCCGGTCGTACTCCGGCCCGAACCGGTCCCGCAGCGCGCGACGGCTGTTGAGCGAGCGGACGGCCACGGCCAGTGCGGCGACGATCACCAGCACGACGAGCACGATGACGATTATCTGCGTGGGCGACATGGGCTCCTCCTTCGTCATCTGGTATTCCCTCCGCGCGGTGATCGCCAATCCCGATTTGAGGCACTTTCCTGACGGAGAACACGACCGGCCAAACTTGACTCATTCCAGAGAAGGCGCTTGGGTGTGGTGATGCACCCAAAGGCCAGCAAGCCGATCCTCACCACCCGGCAGGGTCGCCCCGTGCACAACAACCAGCAGCAGCGGACAATTGGGTCGCGTGGCCCCGCCACCCTGGAGAACTACCACTTCCTGGAAAAGATCGGCCATTTCGACCGGGAGCGGATCCCGGAGCGGGTGGTGCACGCCCGCGGCTTCGTCGCGCACGGCGAGTTCGAGGCGTACGGGACCATCGGCGACGAGCCGGCCGCGACGTACACCCGGGCCAAGCTGTTCCAGGTCAGGGGCAGGAAGACTCCGGTGAGCGTGCGCTTCTCCACGGTCATCGGCGGCCGGGACTCCTCCGAGGCCACCCGCGACCCGCGCGGCTTCGCCGTGAAGTTCCGCACCGACGACGGCAACTGGGACCTGGTTGGCAACAACCTGCCGGTCTTCTTCATCCGAGACGCGATCAAGTTTCCGGACGTCATCCACGCGCTGAAGCCGGACCCGGTGACCTTCCGCCAGGAGCCGAACCGGATCTTCGACTTCATGTCCAACACCCCCGAGTCGATGCACATGCTGACCTGGCTGTTCAGCCCGCGCGGCATTCCGGCCAACTACCGGACGCAGGACGGCTTCGGTGTGAACACCTACCGGCTGGTCGACGCCGCCGGCGAGGGCGTGCTGGTCAAGTACCACTGGAAGTCGCAGCAGGGCATCGAGTCGCTGACCGAGGAGCAGGCCGCGACCATCCAGGCCACCGAACTGGGCCACGCCTCCAAGGACCTCTACGAGGCCATCGAGCGCGGCGAGTGCCCCCGGTGGGAACTGCACGTCCAGATAATGAGCGACGACGAGCACCCGGAGCTGGACTTCGACCCGCTCGACGACACCAAGACCTGGCCGGAGGACGCTTTCCCGCTGCGGCCGGTCGGCATGATGACGCTCAACCGCAACGTCGGCAACGTCCACAACGAGAACGAGCAGATCGCCTTCGGCGCCGGTGTGCTCGTCGACGGCCTGGACTTCTCCGACGACAAGATGCTCGTCGGGCGGACGTTCTCCTATTCGGACACCCAGCGGTACCGGGTCGGCCCGAACTACCTCCAACTGCCGATCAACGCCCCGCGCGGGGACGTCCAGGTCAACACCAACCAGGGCGGCGGCCAGATGTCGTACGCGGTGGACCACCTGGCCGGTGACCCGCACATCAACTTCGAACCGTCCTCGGTGGCCGGTTTCGACCAGGCCGACGAGTCCTACCGGGAGTACCGGCCGTTCGTCTCGGGTCAGGTCGTGCGCGCGCCGATCGATCGGCAGAACAACTACGCCCAGGCCGGTAAGCGCTTCCGCACCATGCCCCGGTGGGAGCGCGACGACCTGGTGAAGAACCTGGTCAACCTGTTGGGCCAGTGCGACAAGCAGATCCAGGAGAGGATGGTCTGGCACTTCAGCCAGTGCGACGACTCCTACGGCCGACGGGTCGCCGAGGGCCTCGGCATCGCCGACCACGCCTGAAGTCGCCAGTCTGCCGTGCCCACCCGGGGCACGTCCCGGAGCGTCGATGTCGGCGCGACGGGCGGTAGTGCAACCGCCCTCGATTACGTATCCTGCCCAAGGCGCCCGCGCCGGTGCCCGGCGACGCGGCCGGGTGGGCGGCCGGTCGGCGCGTCGCCCGGCGGCGCCGGCACCCCTCCTGCCACCCCTGCACGGGCGAGGTCTGATGAAAACCCGCGACTGGCCGATCCGCTCGAAGCTGACCGCGTTGGTCGTCGCGCCGGTGACCGCCCTCCTGGCGTTGTGGATCTTCGCGACCACACTGACCTTCGGGCCCGCCCTGAACCTGCTCTCCGCCCGCACCCTGCTGTACGACCTGGGTCGCCTCGGCGAGACGGTCGTCACCGAGCTGCAACGGGAACGCCGGCTCTCGGTGGTGCAGCTCGCCGGAAGAACCGAGCTGCCCGCCCTCGCCGAACAGCGCGGGCGCACCGACCGGGCGGTCGCCGAGCTGCGCCGCCGGGTCGACGGGGAGCCCCTGCGCGACGCCGCGGACGACCTGCTGGAGACCCGGGTCGACAAGTTGGTCAGCGCCCTCGCGGCGCTGCCCAGCGGCCGGAAGTTCATCGACGACCGCAAGGTCGACCGGGCCGGCGCGATCGGCCTGTACAGCGGCATGGTCACCGCGGCCTTCCAGGCGTTCGCAGGCATGGCCACCCTGGACGACCAGGACCTCAACCGGCAGGCGCTGGCGCTCACCGCGCTGGGTCGCTCCCGGGAACTGCTCGGCCAGAGCGATGCGCTGCTGGCCGGCGCGTTCACCGCCGGACGGTTCGCCGAGGGGGAGCACACCCAGCTCGTGCAGGCCATCGGCAACCAACGGTGGCTCACCGAGAGCGCGGTGGCCGACCTGCCCGAGAGCAGCCGGGGCGCCTACCAACGGTTGACCGAGGGCGAGGCGTTCACCCGGCTGCGCACGATGCAGGACGCGCTTGTCGTACCCAACCGCTCCGGCCGGCCGGCTGTCGACGCGGCCGCCTGGCAGGCGAGCCAGGACGCGGTGCAGCAGCAGTTGCGGGACTTCGAGCTGTCCGAGGCCGACGCGCTCACCGACCGTTCGGTGCCGATGGCGGTCGGCATCCTGGTGCGGCTGGCCGCCGCCGGCGTGCTCGGGCTCGTCGCCGTCGTCGTCTCGGTGCTTGTGGCGCTGCGGGTCGGCCGCACCCTGGTCCGGCGGCTCAGCGGCGTCCGCACCGCCGCGTTGGAGCTGGCCGAGCACCGGCTACCCGACGTGGTGACCCGGCTGCGCCGCGGCGAGCAGGTCGACGTGGCCCGGGAGGCGCCGCCGTTGGAGTACGGCCACGACGAGATCGGCGAGGTCGGGCGCGCCTTCACCGAGGTGCAGCGCACCGCCGTCCAGGCCGCGGTGGACGAGGTCACCCTGCGCCGCGGGCTCAACGAGGTCTTCCTCAACATCGCCCGGCGGAGCCAGAGCCTGGTGCATCGTCAGCTACACCTGCTCGACCGGATGGAGCGTCGCAGCGAGGACCCGGACGAGCTGGCCGAACTGTTCCAGGTCGACCACCTGGCCACCCGGCTTCGCCGGCACGCCGAGGACCTGGTCATCCTCGCCGGCTCCGCGCCCGGCCGGGGCTGGCGCAACCCGGTCGCGATCGTCGACCTGATCCGTGGTGCCATCTCCGAGGTCGAGGCGTACGAGCGGGTCGACATCACCGCCGTGCAGCCGGCCGGGGTGCTGGGGCGGGCGGTCGGAGACGTCATCCACCTGCTCGCCGAACTGGTCGAGAACGCCACCGCCTTCTCCCCACCGGACACCCGGGTCACCGTCAGCGGGGCGCAGGTGGCCAACGGGTACGCCCTGGAGATCACCGACCAGGGGCTGGGCATGTCCGCCGAGGCGCTGGAGACCGCGAACACCCGGCTGGCCAGCTCGCCCGAGTTCGACCCGGCGCAGAGCGCCCGACTCGGCCTGTTCGTGGTGGCCCGGCTCGCGGCCCGGCACGGCGTACGGGTGCGGTTGCGCTCCTCCTCCGCGGAGGGCGGCGTGACGGCGGTGGTGCTGGTCCCCGGTGACCTGATCACCGCCGAACCGCCGGCCGGCCCCGACCCTGCCACGCTCGGCGTCGCGTCGGCCGACCCGAGCCGGCGGCCGGCTCGGACGGCGCGTCGGGGCACCGTGACCCGTCCCCGTACCCGCCCGCCGACGACCCCGTCCGTCAGCACGGCCCCGCCCGCCCCGGCCGGAGCGCCGGCCGCGGCCACCCTGCCTGCCGGCGGGCGTGGCGTGGGGTCGGCGACCGCCGACGAGCCGGACGACGAATTGGACGGCCTACCCCGCCGGGTGCGACGCCGTACCCCCACCGCCCAACCCCGGTCGACAGTCGCCGAGACGCCGTCACCCCGCTCGCCGGAGGAGGTCCGCCAGGTGATGGCGGCGTTGCAGGCCGGCACGGCGCGCGGACGCGCCACCGCCACCCCGACGGCGTCGACAGCTCCGGCGGTCCCGCCCGCCCCCACCGACCCGCCGACGACCCCCGAACCCCCGACCGCGACTGAGAGGGACGCCTAGTGCGGCATTCGACGAAGCAGAGCGCCGGCCTCGACTGGTTGCTCGACGAACTGGTGCAACGGGTACCTGCCGCCCGGGAGGCGGTGGTGCTCTCCGCCGACGGCCTGCTGCTCGGCTGCTCGACCGAGTTGGGGCGCTCCGACGCCGAGCACCTGTGTGCGCTCGCGGCCGGCTTCTCCAGCCTCGCCCGGGGCGCCAGCCGGCACGTGGACGGCGGCCCGGTTCGGCAGACCGTGGTGGAGATGGAGGACGCGTACCTCTTCGTCACCGCCGCCGGGCAGGGTGCCTGCCTGGCCGTGGTGAGCGACGCCGACGCGGACATCGGGCTCGTCGCGTACGAGATGGCCATGCTGGTGATCCGGGTGGGGGAGAGCCTCGCCGCGCCGGCCCGTTCGGCAGCGGGTGCCGGGGATGCGGACTGAGCCGCCCGGGCCGCAGCACGAGTGGCTGGATGGCGACGCCGGCCCGGTGATGCGTCCGTACGCGCTCACCGGAGGTCGGGTGCGCTCCGCCGTCGACCACTTCAATCTGGTCGCGTTCGTGTTGGCCCGTCCGGACGTCGATGCGGCGAACCATCCGGGTCTGCTGCCGGAGCACCGACGGCTCGTCGCGTTGGCCCACCGGCCGGTGTCGGTCGCCGACCTGGCAGCCGAGCTGGACCTCGCGGTCGGCGTGGTCCGGGTACTGCTCGGTGATCTCCTCGCCGAGGGCGTGGTCGCGGTGCACGAGCCGCCGTCCGCCGGCATTCTTCCCGACGACGACATCCTCAAGGCGGTGGTCAGTGGACTCCGTGCGCTTTGACCAGGTGGGCACCAGCACCACCATCCCGCTGGCACTGAAGATCCTCATCGCGGGAGGCTTCGGTGCCGGCAAGACGACCTTGGTGAGCGCGCTGAGCGAGGTCCGTCCGTTGCAGACCGAGGAGGTGCTCACCGGTGCCGGGATCGGCACGGACGACCTCTCCGGCGTGGAGGGCAAGTCGACCACCACGGTGGCGATGGACTTCGGCCGGATCACCATCAACGACGACCTTCAGGTCTACCTGTTCGGTACGCCCGGTCAGGACCGGTTCTGGTTCCTCTGGGACGAGTTGGCCTTCGGCGCGCTCGGCGCGGTGGTGCTCGCCGACACCCGGCGGTTGGCCGACTGCTTCCCCTCCATCGACTACTTCGAGCAGCGTGGCATTCCGTTCGTGGTCGGGGTGAACTGTTTCGACGACTCGCGCCGGTTCAACCTGGAGACCGTACGCCGGGCGCTCGACCTCGACCCGGACGTGCCGATGGTGCTCTGCGACGCCCGGGACCGGCAGTCCGGCAAGATGGTGTTGATCTCTCTGGTGGAGCACGTCGCCCGGCAGCGCGGCGAGCCGGTGCCGGCGGCCTGAGATCCGGGGCCGGAAAGCCGGTTAACGGGCGGGCAACGCGGGCAGCCTCTGGTTGGATCGACGGAGGATGCCGGCGGAGGGGTGGGACGTGAGCGGTCAGGGTGAGGTCGTCCACATCGGGGGTTACACCGCGCAGAGCGGTGGGCGCGGCAGCGGCATCGTGGCGGCCCGTCGCGACCCGACGACCGGGGCACTGACCCCGCTCGGCACGGTGGCGGTCACCCCGTCCCCCTCCTTTCTGGCGCGGCACCCCACCCAGCCGGTGCTCTACGCGGTAAACGAGCTGACGGCCGGTGAGGTCAGCGCCTGGCAGGTAGGGGCGGACGGGGCGTTGACCCCGCTCGGCAGCCGGTCGACGGGCGGCGCCGAGCCCTGCCACCTCGCGGTGCTGCCCGACGGCGGCCACCTGCTGGCGGCCAACTACGGCAGCGGCAGCATCGCGGTCTTCCCGCTCGACCCGCAGGGCGTGCCCGGTGACCGCACCGATCTGGTGGTGCACGAGGGGCACGGCCCCGACCCGGAGCGCCAGGATCACGCCCACGCCCACATGGTCTCGCCGGGCACGGGGCGGGGCCCGATCTTCGCCGTTGATCTCGGCACCGACTCGGTCTACCGGTACGACCTCGACGGCGCGACCGGGCGACTGGTGCCGCGCGCGCCGCGGATCCGTACGACGCCCGGCACCGGCCCCCGGCACCTGGCCCGGCACCCCGACGGACTGCGCTGCTACCTCGTCGGTGAGCTGGACGCCTCGGTCACCGCGTACGAGCTGACCGACGACGGCGCGCTGCACCAGCGCGGACGGGTCGAGGCGAGCGAGCGGGCCGGTCACGTCCAGCCCTCGGAGGTCGCGGTCGCCCCGGATGGCCGCTTCCTCTACGTCGCCAACCGTGGGGTGGGGACCGTGGCGGTGTTCGCCCTGGCCGGGGAGTTGCCCGAGCTGGTGGCCGAAGTGGACACCGGCGGCGAGTGGCCCCGACACTTCGCGCTGATCGGCGAGCACCTCTACGTCGCCGACGAGCGGGCGGACATGGTCCGGGTGTTCCGGCGTGACGCCGAGACCGGCGTACCGGAGGCGGTCGGCGAGCCGGTGCCGGTGCCGAGTCCGACTTGCGTACTCTCCTGAACGATGGTTTAGAGACGCGAGCGTTGCCCTGGTTTGGCAACGCCACGAGGCTGCCACGTCACTCTGTGTTGCAAAAAAGTGGGCAACTGTTTCTCCTCCGTAACTTTAGTCCGAACGGATGTGGCAGAGACGGCACCTAGTACGCAAGATGGTCACCGTGTCAGCAGGCCGCCATCGCATGCGTTCGAAACTCCACCTCGCCGCCGCCGCCGCAACGGTCGGCGTCCTCGTCGTCACGACGGGCTCGTGGTTCGGCTATCGGGAGTTGATCCAGCCGAGTTGCTCCGGGGAGATCCGCCTTGCCGTGGCGGTCGCCTCCGAGTTGGCGCCGGCGGTGGACGCCGCCGCGTCCCAGTGGGTCAAGGATGGCGCCGCGGTGGGCCCGACCTGCATCCGCGTCGACGTCTCCGCGTCCGACCCGGTCGACGTGGCGGCCGTGGTGGCGGCCAAGCACGGCGCTGTGCTGGCCGGTGTGGGGCAGGCCAGTGGCACCGCCGTCAGCCCGGACGTCTGGGTGCCCGACTCCTCGACCTGGCTGCTGCGGTTGAAGAAGGAGGCCAACGCGTTCGCTCCGACCAACGGCGCGTCCATCGCGCGTAGCCCGATCGTCGTGGCGATGCCCGAGCCGATCGCCACCCGGCTGGGCTGGCCGGACAAGAAGTTCAACTGGATCGACCTGCTCAAGCAGGTCAACAACACCAGTGCGCCGTTGCGGACCGGGATCGTCGAGCCGACCCGCGACGCGGCGGGCCTGTCCGGTCTGCTCTCGTTGACCGCGGCTGCCAACGGCGCCGGCGGCGACGCCCAGCGCAACACCGTCGGGGCCCTCCGCGCACTTGCCACCGGGCGCTCCTCACTCCGCAACGACCTGCTGGCCCGTTTCCCGGCGGCGAACGACTCGACGTCAATCGCCAGTGGTCTCGGCGCGGCGGCCCTGTCCGAAGAAGACGTGATCGCGTACAACAGCAAGAAGCCGCCGGTGCCGCTCGCCGCGCTCTACATGGAGCCGGCGCCGATGCCGCTGGACTACCCGTACGCGGTGCTGCCCGGCATCGAGCCGAGCAAGGCGTCGGCCGCCCGGGTGCTGTTCGAGCTGCTCACCAGCCCCACCTTCCGGGACCGGCTCGCCGCGCAGTCGCTGCGCGCGCCCGACGGCAACTGGGGCGACGGCTTCAAGGCTCCGCAGGGCGCCCCGAGCCCGTCCGGTGGCGCGCCCACCGCGCCGGCCAACGGCGGCACCGCCGCGGGTGGCCTGGACCCGGCCGCCATTCAGCGGGTCGTCTCCAGCTGGTCGATCGCCACGCAGTCCGGTCGGATGCTCGCCGTCATCGACGTCTCCGGCTCGATGAAGGACGAGGTGCCGAGCGCCAACAACCGCAGCCGGGAGGAGGTCACCGTCGACGCGGCCCGACGCGGTCTCGGTCTCTTCGACGACTCCTGGTCGATCGGCCTGTGGACCTTCTCCACCAAGCTGGTCGGCAACCGGGACTACCGGGAGTTGGTGCCCATCGGCCCGCTCTCCGGCCAGCGGGCCCAACTGGAGGGCGCGCTCGCCACCGTCAAGCCGTCGAACGGTGACACCGGCCTCTACGACACCATGGCGGCCGCGTACCAGGCGGTGCAGGAGAACTGGCAGCCCGGTCGGGTCAACTCGATCGTGCTGTTCACCGACGGCAAGAACGAGGACGCCAACGGCCTCAACCAGCAGCAGCTCCTCGCCAAGCTCAAGCAGCTCGCCGACCCGGACCGGCCGGTCCAGGTGATCATGATCGGTATCGGTGAGGGCGTCAGCAAGGCAGAGCTGGAGTCGATCACCAAGGTGACCGGTGGCGACGTGTTCGTCACCAAGGACCCGAGCGAGATCGGCAGCATCTTCCTCAGCGCCATCGCGCGGCGTCCGCCAGCACCGCGCTGATCCGACGCTCAGACGTCGGAGGGGCCTGCCGTACCGTCTATTCGGTGTGGCGGGCCCCTTTTCGGCCACAGGTTGTTGAAGAAAAGTGACGGCAATACGTCGGAAGCAATCGGCAGTCATAGTTGTCAAGGCAGGATGTCGACTGTTCCGGCATGGTCGGTCCGCCCACGGCCCGACCCGTCGGCCGGGGCCATCCTGTACAGAGTGGGAGGGCCGGTGAGCGTGGCGACACTGTTGACCCCCGCCACGTCGGCGGAGCCGGACGATCGACGCGCCGGGCTGGTGGCGCGCGCCGACGAACGGTCCTACGTCCGGGTCCTGGTGGTGCTGGACACCACCGTCCTCATCATCGCGCTGCTGATCGGGTACGTCACCCGTTTCGGTGAGGGGGAACCCACCGGCTCGGAAATTCCGTACGTGCTCGTCGCCCCCGGGTTGGTGCTCGCCTGGCTGATCTCGCTGAAGGCGCTCGGCTGCTACGACGACCGGGTGATCGGCTACGGGGCGGACGAGTACCGCCGGGTCAGCTCCGCCAGCCTGCGCCTGGCCGGGGCGATCGCCATCATCGGCTACATCGCCGACGTCGGCGTCTCCCGGGGCTTCCTGGGCATCTCGTTCGCGGTCGGCACCGTCGGGCTGGAGGTGGCGCGGTTCGCCGCCCGCAAGCGCCTGCACCGGGCCCGCTCGCTCGGCGCGGGCTGGTCCCGCAAGGTGCTGGTGGTCGGCGACACCGCCCACGTGTTGGAGCTGGTCCACACGCTGCGCCGCGAGCCGTACGCCGGCTACCAGGTGGTGGGCGCGTGCATCCCGGACGCGCTGCTCGCGCCGGTGGCGCAGCGGCTCGGCGACGTGCCGGTGGTGGGGTCGTTCCGGGGCATCCCGGAGGCCGCCACCGCGATCGGCGCGGACACGGTCGCGGTGACCGCCTCCGGCGAGCTGACCGCGACCCGGCTGCGTCGTCTCGGCTGGCAGTTGGAGGGGACGGGCGTCGACCTGGTGGTGGCACCCGCGCTCACCGACGTGGCCGGCCCCCGCATCCACACCCGCCCGGTCGCCGGCCTGCCGCTGATCCACGTCGAGGCACCCGAGTTCCGCGGGGCCCGCAAGCTGGTCAAGGGTCTCGTCGACAGGTCCGTCTCGTCGCTGGCGCTGGCGCTGCTGCTGCCACTGATCGCGTTCATCGCCCTGGCCATCAAACTGGACAGCCGGGGCCCGGTGCTGTTCCGCCAGGTCCGGGTCGGCCGGGGCGGGCAGGAGTTCGGTGTGTTCAAGTTCCGCACCATGGTGGTCAACGCGGACGCGCTGCTCGCCGAGCTGACCGCGCGGAACGAGACCGACGGTCTGATGTTCAAGATGCGCCGGGACCCCCGGGTGACCCGCGTCGGTCGGCTGCTGCGCAAGTGGTCCCTCGACGAGCTGCCGCAGCTGGTGAACGTCCTGCTGGGGCAGATGAGCCTGGTCGGGCCGCGTCCGCCGCTGCCGTCGGAGGTGGCCCGCTACGACGGCGACGTGGCCCGGCGGCTGCTGGTGAAGCCCGGGATGACCGGCCTGTGGCAGGTCAGTGGCCGCTCCGACCTGAGCTGGGAGGACGGCATCCGGCTCGACCTCTACTACGTGGAGAACTGGTCCCTCGCCGCCGACCTCACCATTCTGTGGAAGACCGTCGGCGCGGTGCTGAACGGCCGCGGCGCGTACTGACCACCGGTCAGGCGTGCGGGCCGGTCCAGTCCAGGCAGACGACCACCGCGTCGTCGATCAGGTCACCGTTCACGAACGCGCGCAGGTCACCGATCAGCGACCGGACGGCGTCCAGGGGTGCCATCGGCCCGGTCCGCCGCAGGAACCGGTCCAGTGCCGTCTCGCCGTAGCGCATGTGCTGGCCGGTGGCCTCCACCACTCCGTCACTGACTACGAAGACCCGGTCGCCGAGCATCAAGGGGAACTTCTGCTCGTGGTAGTCGGTCGCCTCGAACATGCCCAGCGGGAACTGCGCCTCCAACGGCTGCGCGGTGATCTCCCCGTCGCGGAGCAGGACCAGCCGGGGCGACCCGGCGTCCACCACCGTCATCATCCCGGAGCGCAGGTCCAGCTCCATCAGCAACGCGGAGAGGTGCTGCTCGCCCCGGTACAGGTCGTAGATGGCCTGGTCGGCGAGGGCGGCCTGGTCGCCGAGGCTCAACCCGGCCCGGCGCGCGTTGCGCAGCGCATGGGTGCCCAGCGAGGTGAGCAGGGAGGCGGCCACGCCCTCACCGGTGCCGTTGATCGTGGACAGCCAGAGTCGTTCCCCGTCGTCGGACCAGTCGAAGCTGTCGCCGCGCACCGCGTACGCCGGCTCCAACTGCCCGGCCAGGCTGAACGAGGGACGGATCCGGCTCCGGCCGGGGAGCAGGTCCCACTGCATCTCGGCGGCCAGGGTGAGGCGCTGGCTGCGCCGGGCCGCCCGATAGACGTCGGTGCCGGCGGAGACCGCCGCCACCTCGTGGGCGAGCGCGGTGGCGATCTCGGCCAGCGCGGCGACGACCTCCCGGTCGTCCGTCACGGGTGACAGGCACAGCACCCCGCGGCGCTCGCCACGCATGGTGACCGGGAACCAGGCGGCGCCGTCGGCAAGTACCGGCGACTGGTGGTCGAAGGCGCGCCAGGCCGGGTGCCCGGGGCTCGTGATCGATTCACCCTCGTCGAGTGGCAGCAGCTCCGCGAGCCGGTAGTCGACCTGATAGAGCTCGGCGTCGGTGATGCCGTACGAACTGGCGAGCACCTCCCGGATTCCACCGACGAGCCGGTCCGCTGGCGTCTCGTTCAGGGCACGTCGTGCCTGATTGACCGGTTCGCTCATCGTCGCTCCTCGCTGAAAGCTCGACTACCAGTGCCTTCGGAGTAGTCTCGGGCCACCATGGCCGAACTGAACGGTCCGACGGACCCTGAGACGAGTATGGCTGCCGCGCTGGACGCGGCGGCCGCCGCCCTGCTGGGCATCTGGGAGTCCGCCCGGGAGGGGACCTCCAACCGGGTCTCCGGTGCCCAGTTACGGGCGGTGATGGTGGTGGAGCAGTCCGACGGCATCAACCTGCGTCGGCTCGCCTCCCGGCTCGACATGCTGCTCAGCTCCGCCAGCCGCCTCTGCGACCGGCTGGTGGCCGCCGGCATGCTCGAGCGCGAGCCGGGCCGCTTCGACCGGCGGGAGATCTCGCTGCACCTCACTCCGGAGGCCCGCCGGCTCCTCGCCGAGCTGCGGGCCGACCGCCAGGCCCAGCTCGCCGCCGTGCTTGCCGACATGAGCCGCGAGGGCCGCGACGCGCTGCTGCGCGGTATGCGGGAGTTCGACGAGACCGCCCGCCGCCAGCAGGTGCCGGGAGAGTCGCCGCCGCACGAGTCGACTGGCCAGGGGGACTGGCCGAACGACCCGGACCGGCCCGGTGGCCGACCGAGGGACTGGTCGGCCGATCCGGTTCAGCCGCCCCGCTCGGCCTGGACCGGCCCGTCGGGCGGTCCGGAACGGTCGGTCGGCAGCTCCCGGGAGTGGCCGGCCGGCGACCCGCCGGTCGCGCGTACCGCCTGACCGAGCCGGCCGGGTCGGTCAGGCCGGCGCCGACGCGCTGACCGCGAGCATCGCGATGTCGTCGGGGGCCTGCCCGTCGAGCCAGTCGTCCACCGCCCGGAGCACCCGGTCGACGAGAGCCGCCGGCGGTTGCCCGGCCGCCGCGACGAGCGCGGCTCGCAGCCGGGCCTCGCCGAACATCGCCGGGTCGCGCGGCCCGCGCGCCTCGGTCACCCCATCGGTGTACGCGAGCAGGAGGTCGCCCGGATCGAGGTGCACCCGGGTCTCGGTGAATCGTGCGGCCGCAAGTGCCCCCACCGGCATGCCACCCACCGGAACCGCGGTGACCGTGCCGTCGGCGGTGACAAGCAGTGGTGCCGGATGCCCGCCGCCGGCTATCCGGACGGACAGCCCCGCCGGCTCCCGGTCCAGAGAACCGAGCAGCAGGGTGGTCAACTGGCTGCGCCGCGCCGCGTCCGGCGCGTCGAACAGCGCCTGGTTGAGCAGGTGGATCAGCTCCAGTGGCCGTTGCTCGACGAGCCGAAGCGTCTGCAACGACTGGCGGACCCGGCCGGTCAGCACCGCCGCACCCACCCCCTTGCCGCACACGTCGCCGAGCGCGAACAGGGCGCCACGCGAGTGCGGGAAGACCTCGTAGAAGTCACCGCCGATGCGCAGGGTGTCGCCCGCCGCCCGGTAACCGCCGGCCATGGTCACGCCGGGTACGACGGGCAGCTCGGGCGGGAGCAGGCTGTTATATAGCACCCGGGCCAGGTGGGCCTGCTCACCGTGCAGGTCGGCGGTGGCGAGCGCGGCTCCCGCGCGGGCGGCGAACTCCCGGGCCAGCTCCGCGTCGCGCCTGTCGAAACCGACCCGCCCGGGTCGACGGACGAGCAGCAGCGCGCCGGCCGACCCGCCGGCACTGAGCAGCGGGTTGACCAGCACCGTGCCGACGGGGCCGAACCCCGGTGGCAGCAGGTCGGCCAGGTCGGCGTGCGGGGTGTCCGGCACCGGACCCGAGTCCGCGTGCGGGGTGTCCGGCACCGGGCCTGACTCGGCGCTTCCGCCGGTGAACGCTTCGGCCAGCCCGGGCACGGTACCGGGCAGGGTGGGGCTGGCCAGCCCGCTGACCGGGGCCGACTCGCCGTCCGCGTACCGGATCCATCTGACGTGCGGTTCGGCAGGTGGGGTCGGTCGGGGTAGTGCCACGGCGACGTCGGCCAGGTAGGGGACGGCGAGCGTGGTCGTCGCCTGGAGGACCTCGTCCCGGTGCAGGGTCAGCGCCAGCCGACTGCCGGCCCGGGCGAGGAACGCGGTGCGGGAGCGTTCGGCGAGTAGGGCGTCGGCGCGAGCGTGCTCCTCGGTGACGTCACGGACATACCACGCCCAGCGGGACCCGGTGAGCTGCCGCCGGACACCGCGCAGTCGCCGCCCGTGGTGGTCGGCGTCGAAGCGGTCGGACCCCTCGGCGACAGCCCGGGCCAGCGCGGCAACCGGGCAGCGGGTCAGCTCGGTGCCGGCGGTGACCTCCGGGATCAGCTCGGCGGCCATGGCGTTGACCAGGGTGACCCGGCCGTGGTCGTCAGTCGTCAACACGGCCCCGGCGAGCCCGTCGAGCAACTCGCGGGCCAACCGCTCATCGGCCGGCAGCGAGGTGCCGCCGGGTTGCCGGGTCGTGGTCACCGCCGGACGCCCGCACGCGTCTGACGACGTGTCCGCATGCTGCTACTCGCCTCCTCACCGGGGATCGTTGCCTGCCAGCAAGAATACCGATCCTCCCCGACAGAGGCCCACGGCGCGGGGCGGCGATCAGCCGGCGCGGGCCAGCCAGCCGGCGGGCTGGGCGATGATCCGGCGGGCCACCGATCCGGCGGCGCCTACCGCGGCGGCCTCGGCGCCGAGCGTCGACGGCCGGACCGTGACCGGTGACCAGGCCGCGGTGAGCACCCGGGCGTCGATCTCGCTGAGCACCGGAGGGCACAGCCAGGTCGCCAGCGCCGCGTAGCCGCCGCCGAGCACCACGGTGTCCAGGTCGAGCAGGTTGACGACACCTGCCACCGCGACACCGAGCGCGGTGCCGGCCTCGTGCAGCGCCCGCAGGGCGGCGGCGTCGCCGGCCTCGGCCAACTCGGCCAGCCGGGCCGTCGCGGTGTCGGCCGGAAGCTCCGCCCGGGCCAGCCCGGCGGCGGTGACGATCGCCTCCTGGCCGGCGTACTGCTCCAGGCAGCCCTGCCCGCCGCAGCGGCAGGGTCGCCCCTCGGGGTGGACGGGGAGGTGCCCGATCTCGCCGCTCCACCCGCGTACGCCCCGGAACAGGGCCCCGTCGAGCACGATGCCGGCGCCGATGCCCACCTCTCCGGAGATGTGCAGGAAGCTGGCCGGGCCGGGTGGCCGCGCGTGCAACTCACCGAGCGCGGCCAGGTTCGCTTCGTTGTCGACCACCAACGCCGGGACGCCGGGCACCTGCTCGACAAGCGGTGGGTGTTCGGCGAGCAGCGCGGGCACCGGCACATCGGACCAGCCGAGGTTCGGGGCCAGCCGGACCAACCCGTCGTCGTCCACCAGGCCGGGCACCGCGAGCGCGGCCCCGACCAGGGTGAGGCCCTGGTCGGCGGCATCCTCCCGGGCCGCTTCGGCCAGCTCGACCAGCCGGGCCAGGGCGTCGGCGGGGGCCACCGGACGCAGGTCGGCCCGGTGCACCGTGCGGTGCCGGACCTGCCCGGCGAGGTCCACCACGCAGACCGCCAGATAGTCGACGTTGACCTCCAGGCCGAGCCCGGCCGGCCCCTGATCCGCCAGGACCAGCCCACGGGCCGGGCGACCGGCGCCGGAGCGGGGCGCGGGGTCGGACTCACTTACCAACTGGCCGGCGAGCAGATCCTCGACCACGGCGGAAACGGTGGCTCTGGTCAGGCCGGTGGCGGTGGCCAGGTCGGCCCGGGACGGGGGTCGCTCGGCCGCGGCGATGCGGCCGAGCACCAGGGCGAGGTTGAGCTCGCGGAGGCTGCCCTGACGGACCGCGCCGGCCGGGGCGTGGGTGAGGCTCACCCCTTGACACTGCCATAGGGTGGGCAAATAATTCAATCGCTGAACAAATACCTGACAACACCACCCCGGAGGTCGCTCATGGCACCCCGTCCCACCCCCGCCGACAAGTTCTCCTTCGGCCTCTGGACCGTGGGCTGGCAGGCCCGCGACCCGTTCGGTGACGCCACCCGCCCCGAGCTGGACGCGGTCGAGGCGGTGCACCGGCTCGCCGAGCTGGGCGCGTACGGCATCACCTTCCACGACGACGACCTGATCCCGTTCGGCGCCGACGCGGCCACCCGGGACCAGCACATCGCCCGGTTCCGCAAGGCCCTCGACGAGACCGGCCTGGTGGTGCCCATGGTCACCACCAACCTCTTCACCCACCCGATCTTCAAGGACGGCGGCTTCACCAGCAACGACCGCGACGTCCGCCGCTTCGCCCTGCGCAAGGTGCTGCGTCAGGTCGACCTGGCCGCCGAGCTGGGCGCGAGCACCTTCGTCATGTGGGGTGGCCGCGAGGGCTCCGAGTACGACCTCGCCAAGGACGTCCAGGCCGCCCTGGACCGCTACCGCGAGGCCGTCAACCTGCTCACCCAGTACTCCATCGACAAGGGCTACAACCTGCGGTTCGCGCTGGAGCCCAAGCCCAACGAGCCGCGCGGCGACATCCTGCTGCCCACCATCGGCCACGCGCTCGGCTTCATCTCGCAGTTGCAGCACCCGGAGCTTGTCGGCCTCAACCCGGAGGTCGGCCACGAGCAGATGGCCGGGCTCAACTACGCCCACGGCATCGCCCAGGCGCTCTGGCAGGGCAAGCTGTTCCACCTGGACCTCAACGGCCAGCGCGGCATCAAGTACGACCAGGACCTGGTCTTCGGCCACGGCGACCTGATGAACGCGTTCGCCCTGGTGGACCTCCTGGAGAACGGCGGCCCCGACGGCGGGCCGACCTACGACGGGCCGCGGCACTTCGACTACAAGCCGTCCCGCACCGAGGACATGGACGGGGTGTGGGCCTCGGCGGCGGCCAACATGAGCACGTACCTGCTGCTCAAGGAGCGTGCCGCGGCGTTCCGCGCCGACCCCGAGGTGGTCGAGGCGCTGGCCGCCAGCAAGGTCGGCGAGCTGAGCACGCCGACGCTCGGCGAGGGCGAGGGGTACGAGGAGTTCCTGGCCGACCGGTCCGCGTTCGAGGACGTCGACGTGGACGCGGTGGCCGCTCGCGGCTTCGCCTTCGTCCGGCTCAACCAGCTCGCCGTCGAGCACCTGCTCGGCGCCCGCTGAGGCCGCCGCCATGCCGTTCGTCGCAGGCGTCGACTCGTCCACCCAGTCCTGCAAGGTGGTGATCCGGGACGCGGAGACCGGCGTCCTGCTCCGGCAGGGTCGGGCCCCGCACCCCGACGGCACGGAGGTCGACCCGGAAGCCTGGTGGCAGGCGCTGCGCAGCGCCGTCGACCAGGCCGGTGGGTTGGCCGACGTGGCGGCGATCTCGGTCGCCGGCCAGCAGCACGGCATGGTGTGCCTCGACGAGGACGGCCGGGTGGTCCGCCCGGCGCTGCTGTGGAACGACACCCGATCCGCCGACGCCGCCGCCGACCTCGTTGAGGAGGCCGGCGGCGGCGCGGCCGGGAGTCGGTTCTGGGCCGAGGCCACCGGCAGCGTTCCGGTGGCCAGCTTCACCCTCACCAAGCTGCGCTGGCTGGCCACCCACGAGCCGGAGCGGGCAGCCCAGGTGGCGGCCGTCTGCCTGCCGCACGACTGGCTGACCTGGCGGTTGGCCGGAGCACCGGGGCTGGACGCGCTGCGTACCGACCGGGGTGATGCCAGTGGCACCAGCTACTGGTCGCCGGCCACCGGGCAATACCGGCTGGACCTGCTGGAGCGGGGCTTTGGCCGGCGGCTGGTGCTGCCCGAGGTGCTCGGCCCGGCGGATTCGGCGGGCAAGCTGTCGGACGTCCTGGGTGGGCCGGGCGGGGCCCTGCTCGGCGCCGGTACCGGGGACAACGCCGCCGCCGCGCTCGGTGTCGGCGCCGGGCCCGGTGACGTGATCGTCTCGATCGGCACCTCCGGCACCGTGTTCAGCGTCGCCGACGTGCCTGCCGCTGACGAGAGCGGTGCGGTGGCGGGCTTCGCCGACGCGTCCGGTCGCTTCCTGCCGCTTGTCGCCACGCTCAACGCGGCCCGGGTGCTGGACGCCGCCGCGGCGATGCTCGGCGTCGACCTGGACAAGCTGGCCGAGCTGGCGCTCTCCGCGCCGGCCGGGGCGGACGGGCTGGTCATGGTGCCTTACCTGGAGGGTGAGCGGACGCCGAACCGACCGCTGGCCACCGGTGCGGTGCACGGCCTGACCCTGCGTACGTCGACCCCCGCCCACCTGGCGCGGGCCGCCGTGGAGGGCATGCTCTGCGCGCTCGCCGACGGGCTGGACGCGCTGACCGCGCAGGGTGCCACCGCCCGCCGGGTCATCCTGATCGGCGGCGGGGCCCGGTCGGCCGCGGTGCGGCAGATCGCCCCGCAGGTCTTCGGCTGCCCGGTCGTCGTCCCGCCGGCCGGGGAGTACGTCGCCGACGGCGCCGCCCGCCAGGCCGCCTGGGTCGCCCTGGGCGGCGACGCGCCGCCGGCCTGGGCGGTCGAGGGCACCGAGGAGTACGCGGCACCTGCCGTCCCCGCCATCCGCGACCAGTACGCCGCGGCTCGCGGGCTGGTGCTCGACCGGCGCTGAGCGTCGGGATCGACGAGGGTGGGTGCCGGTCGACGATGACCGGCACCCACCCGCCTGACGACCGCCCACACGGCGTCTGGTTTGCTGCCGGTCATGACGGTGACCAGTGGCGGGCCCCACCTGCGCCCGCACGGTCGGGGCGGCGGGCGGGCGCACCGGTTGTACAGCGTCGTGGTGTTCGTGCTGCTCGCCTCACTGGACAACGTGGCGATCGGGCTGGTCCCCCCGCTGTACGGCCCGATCTCCGACGCGTTCGACGTGTCCGGGCGGCTGCTCGGCGTGGTCACCGCGGTCAGCTTCCTGGTCAGCGCGGTCGCGGCGGTCGGCTGGGCGTACGTCGGGGACCGGACCAACCGCAAGCCACTGCTGATGGTGGGCACGCTCCTCTGGGCGGCCGGCACCGGCGGTAGCGCGCTCGCCGGCGGCTACCTGACGTTCCTTGCCGCGCAACTGGTCGCGGCGATCGGCCTCGGCGCGGTCGGCTCGGTGGGTTTCTCCGTCGTCACCGACCTGATCTCGCCGACCCGGCGGGGGCTGGTGATGAGCTTCTGGGGGCTTTCCCAGGGGGTCGGGACCCTTGCTGGCACGCTCCTCGGCGGGCTGCTCGGTGCGGCCGACTGGCGGCGTCCGTTCCTGTTGCTGACCGGCGTCGGCCTGGTCGCCACAGTGGCCTACCTGTTCACGTACGACATCCGGCGCGGCGCGAGCGAGCCGGAGCTGGCCGGCAGAATCGACGCCGGTGCCGACTACGACTACCGGATCAGCCGCGCCGACCTGCCGCGCATCCTGGCCCGGCGGACCAACAGGTGGCTGATCCTGCAGGGCCTGACCGCGCAGGCCGCATTCGGGTCGCTGGTCTGGTTGCCGGTGCTCTTCGCCGAACGGGCCGAAGACCAGGGCTACTCGACGTCCACGGCGGTGGTGGTCGGCAGTGTCTTCGCCACCCTGTTCCAGCTCGGTGGGGTGCTGTCCATCGTGGGTGGGCTGATCGGTGACGCGGTGCAACGGCGTACGCCCCGAGGGCGGGCGCTCGTCGCCTCGATCGGCATCCTCGCCGCGCTGCCGTTCTACCTCGTGTTGTTCTTCGTCCCGGTGACAATCGACGTGCCGGACGGCGCGAGCGGCGGCGCGGTGGTAGGCGCGGTGCTGAGCAGCGTGTTCACCGAACCCTCGGTCGGGTTGAGCCTGCTCACCGCAATCGTGGCACTAGCGTTGACCTCGGCCAACTCGCCGAACTGGTTCGCGTTGATCGCCGACGTCAACCCGCCGGAGCACCGCGGCACCGTCTACAGCCTGGGCAATCTGGTCAACGGGGTCGGTCGCGCCGCCGGCAACGGGCTGGTCGGGGTGGCCTTCCAGGCCCTGCGTACGGCGTTCCCACCACCGCTGAACTTCGCCGTCGGGCTGGCCGCGTTCCAGCTCTTCTTCATCCCGACGGGTGTCATGTACTGGCTCGCCTCGCGCAGCTCGCCGACGGACATCGAGAACGTGCACTCCCTGCTGCACACCCGAGCCGACCACCTCTGACAGCCCCACGCCTCCGCGCCTCCACGCGTCTCCGCGCCTGTGCCGCGCGCTCCCGCCGCCCAAGGAATGATGCTCCAACCAAGATCGCGTTCTGCGCCCCGCTCGATCATGGAGTTGTGGTGGGTGGCAAATCAGCTGTTTGGCATCAAGTCAGGCACCACAACTCCATGATCGACGAAGTCGAGCTGAGCTTCGCCGCGATCTTGCACTTTCTGTCCCGACATAAGTTTGCAATCTGCTCATCTCGCCAACAGCAACTGCAAGATCGACGTGGGGCGCCGCGTTCTGGAGAGACCAGCCTGGGGTGTTCGCCGTGCCCTTAGTTCCGCCAGTGACAAGCTTCAAGGCCCGGTCCAACCCAACCCAACCCGGTCCGGTCCGGTCCGGGTCCGGGTCCGGGTCCGGTCGATCATGGAGTTGTGGTGCCCGGTTTGGTGCTTGCCTAGTGTTTTGTCACCCACCACAACTCCTTGATCGACGAAACTGGGCGGGTCGACGAACCTTTGCTGCGCCTGACGCCGCGTCGTCGACGCCTCGAAAGTAGTGCCCTCATGTGGGTGAGCGGAACGCACGGGAGCATCCAACGCGCGTCCTGCGCCGGCGCGGGGCGCGGGGCGAATCGTTTACGACATCAGCTCCATAGCGGCCCGCTCCACGTCGACCGGCCCGCCCGCGAGTACCGCTCGGCGTGACGGGCCGGTCGACTGGACGGGCCGGTTGGCGTGCGGATCAGCCGCGCAGCCAGACGGTCACGTCGGTGGGGACCGTGCCGTCGTCGTCGAGCGGGGCGCTGCTGGTGAGCACCTCGGCACCGGCCGGCACCGGCACCGGGGCGGCCCCGAAGTTGGTCAGCACCGTGAGGTCGCCATTGCGGAAGCTCAGCACCTCGTCGGCGGAGGACAACCATTCCAGGGTGCCGCGACCCAGCCCGTGTGCGCGCCGCAGCCGCAGCGCCGTGCGGTACAGCTCGTACGTCGAACCGGGCACGTCACGCTGGCGGTCCAGCGCGTACTCGGACCAGAGCGCGGGCTGCGGCAGCCAGCTCGCGTCGGTCGGTCCGAAGCCGTACGACGGGGCGTCGGCCTCCCACGGGATCGGCACCCGGCAGCCGTCCCGGCCCCGCTGGGTGTGCCCACTGCGCGCCCAAGTCGGGTCCTGCCGGGCCTCGTCGGGCAGTGTGGTGTGCTCGGGGAGCCCCAGCTCCTCACCCTGGTAGAGGTACGCCGAGCCGGGCAGCGCGAGCATCAGCAGGGTGGCCGCCCGGGCCCGCCGCAGACCGAGTGCGGCGTCCGGCTGCGGGTCGCCGATGCCGATGCCGTTGGGGCGTACGGTGCCGATCGGCAGGCCGAGCCGGGAGGCGTGCCGCACCACGTCGTGGTTGGACAGCACCCAGGTGGTCGGCGCGCCGACCGAGTCGGTCGCCTCCAACGAGCGGGTGATCACCGCGTACTGGGCCGGTGCGGTCCACGCCGCGACAAGGTACTCGAAGTTGAACGCCTGGTGCATCTCGTCCGGGCGGACGTAGCGGGCCAGCCGCTCGGCCGGCTCCACCCAGGCCTCGGCGACGAGCACCCGCTCCCCGGGGTAGCTGTCCAGGACCTGCCGCCATTGCCGGTAGATCTCGTGCACGCCGTCCTGGTCCCACATCGGCGGGCGGGGCTTGTCGCCCTCGTTGCCGGAGAGGATCTCCTGGGGCTCCTGCCAGTCGGCCAGGTCGGCCTGCTTGATGAGGCCGTGCGCCACGTCGACCCGGAAGCCGTCCACCCCGCGGTCCAGCCAGAACCGCAGGACGTCCAGGAACTCCGCGTGCACCTCCGGGTTGTCCCAGTTGAGGTCCGGCTGCCCGGTGTCGAACAGGTGCAGGTACCACTGGCCGGGCTGCCCGTCGGCGTCGACCGTCCGGGTCCAGGCTGGACCACCGAAGACGCTCTGCCAGTCGTTCGGCGGTTGGTCGCCGGCCGGACCACGGCCGTCCCGGAAGATGTACCGGGACCTCTCCGGGCTGCCGGGGGCGGCCGGCAGTGCGGCCTGGAACCAGCGGTGCGCCGAGGAGGTGTGGTTCGGCACCAGGTCGACGATCACCCGCAGGTTGCGCGCCCGGGCTTCGGTGATCAGCTTGTCCGCGTCGGCGAGGGTGCCGAACAGCGGGTCGATGTCCCGGTAGTCGGCCACGTCGTAGCCGGCGTCGGCCTGCGGCGACGGGTAGAAGGGGGAGAGCCACACCGCGTCCACGCCCAGCTCGGCCAGGTGGTCGAGGCGGGCGGTGATGCCGGGCAGGTCACCGATGCCGTCCCCGTCCGAGTCGGCGAACGAACGGGGGTAGATCTGGTAGATGGCGGCCTCGGTCCACCAGCCGGTGGCCGGGTGACCGGAGGAGGTCTGCTGCGTCGGGTCGGTGTTCAGGGTCGTCTCCCGTGGTGCGGTGTGTGGTTTCACTGTTCCCGGGGTGGTGCGGTCGAATCCCGAACCACCAACCGGGTGGGCAGGAGCACCGGTGTGTCGTAACCGGCGCCCCGCTGACTGACGACAGGGCCCGGCGGTCGGGCCCCGAGCGGGTCGAGCAGCATCTGGGCGGCCAGCCGGCCCTGCTCGGCGGCGGGCTGGGCGATGGTGCTGAGCCCGAGCACGCCGGCCAGGTCGTGGTCGTCGATGCCGACCACACTGACGTCCTGCGGCACCCGCAGCCCGACGTCGCGCAGGGCGGTGATCGCGCCCATCGCCATCTCGTCGCAGGCGGCGACGATCGCGGTCGGTGGTTCACCGCGGGCCAGGAGTTCGGAGGTGGCCCGGTTGCCGCCGTCGATGGTGAAGGTGGACTCGATGTCCAGGGTCGGGTCGGGTCGCAGGCCGGCGGAGCGCAGCGCCGCCTGGTAACCCCGGCGTCGGTCGAGGTGGGTGGTGAAGGCCAACTCGTCGTCCGGGTCGCCGGAGATGTGGGCGATCCGGTGGTGGCCGAGGTCGATCAGATGCTTGGTGGCGGCCCGCGCGGCCGCGACGTCGTCGATCCGTACGCACGGCCAGTTGGGCACCCTGCTGCCCGAGCTGATGGTGACCCCGGGCAACTCGAGCGTGGCAAGCGCGGTCAGGTCGGCCGGGCGCAGTGGCGTGGCGACGAGCATCATGGCGTCCACCCGCTTGTGCAGATTGGCCGTACGCAGGACCCGCTGGCGGACCTGCTCCCGGCCACCCAGGTTGTAGAGCAGCAGGTCGTAGCCGCACTGGTAGAGGTACTCCTCGACCGCCTCGACGACGGTGCTGAAGAACCAGCGGGTGATCCGGGGGACCACCACGGCGACCGTGCCGGTCCGGCCGCCGGCGAGCCGGGACGCGCTCGGTGAGACCTCGTAGTCGAGTTGCTCGGCGGCGGCGAGCACCCGACGCCGGGTGGCGGCCGAGACCGTCGGCAGCCCGCGCAGGGCCCGCGAGACGGTGGCCGTGGACACTCCGGCCAGCCGGGCCACATCATCGATCCTCGTCACGGTTTCCCCCGCTCGGTGCCCGGAGCGCCCGCCGCCCGAAGGACCAGGCGGCGGGCGCGCCGGGTCAGCCCTTGACGCTGCCGGCGAGCAGACCTCGCACGAAGAAGCGTTGCAGGGACAGGAAAACAATGAGCGGTACGACGATGCTGACGAACGCACCGGCGGTCAGGCGCTGCCACTCGTTGCCCCGGGTGCCGGCCATCTCGGCGAGCCGGACGGTGAGCGGGGCGGTCTCGTTGCCGCCACCCGCGAAGATCAGCGCCACCAGCAGGTCGTTCCAGACCCAGAGGAACTGGAAGATGCCGAATGCCGCAAGCGCCGGGGTGATCAGCGGCAGCACGATGGTGCGGAAGATCTTCGGGTGGGTGGCCCCGTCGACCCGGGCCGCCTCCATCAGGTCACCCGGCAGTTGCGAGATGAAGTTGTGCAGCAGGAAGACGGCGAACGGAAGCGCGAAGCAGGTGTGTGCGAACCACACCTGCGCGAACTTCTGCTCGTCGACCAGGTCCCAGGCGGGCATCAGGGTGACGCCGCCGAGGGTGACGCCGGTGGAGAAGAACTTCAGCAGCGGCACCAGCGCCATCTGCAACGGCACGATCTGCAACGCGAAGATCGCGATGTAGACCCAGTCCCGGCCGCGGAAGTTGATCCAGGCGAGCGCGTAGGCGGCGAGGCATGCGAAGGCCAGCGGGAAGAGTACCGACGGGATGGTGATCGCCAGCGAGTTGATGAAGGAACCGGCGAGTTGCCCGGAGGACCCCGACCGCCCGAACAGGACCTGCTGGTAGTTCTCGAACGTGAACTGGGGGTTCGTGAAGGCCGTCCACCAGCCGGTGGTCTTGATCTCGTCCTCCGGTCGGAGGGACGAGACGAGCAGGCCGAAGGTCGGGATCGTCCAGACCACCGCGATGACGATCGAGACGAGCGTCGCGGTACGGCTGTTCAACCGCTTGCGGACCCGGCCGGCGGCGGTGGACGGGGTGCCGTCGGTCTTCTGGGCACCGGCGGCGACGGTGGGCGTTGCGGTCGTCATCTCAGCCCTCCCGCTGCTGACGGAGGTTGCGGATCTGGTAGATCACGACCGGGATGACCAGGATGAAGAGGAAGACCGCGAGTGCGGAACCCTGCCCGTTCTGGCCGTACCGGAACGCCTGGTTGTACATCTCGCTGGCGATCACGCTGGTGTCGTAGTTGCCGTTGGTCGAGGTCCGGACGATGTCGAAGACCTTGAGCGTGGCGATGGTGAGTGTCACCACCACGACGATCAGCGCCGGCCGGATGCTCGGCATGGTGATCTGCCAGAACATCTGCCACGGGCTGACGCCGTCGAGTCGGGCGGCTTCGACGATGTCGCCGGGGATCGCCTTGATCGCGGCGGAGAGCACCACCATGGCGAAGCCGGCCTGGATCCAGACCATGATGACGATCAGCAGCAGCGTGTTCAGTGGTGACTCGAGCAGCCACTGCTTCGGTTCACCGCCGAGGCTGACCACGATCTGGTTGAGCAGACCGATCTGGTCGCCGTCACCCCGGTAGGCGTAGACGAACTTCCAGATGATGCTGGCGCCGACGAAGGAGATGGCCATCGGCAGGAAGATCAGTGACTTGGCCACCGCCTCGAACCGGGCCTTGTCCACGAGTACGGCGTAGATCAGGCCGAAGCCGGTCGCCACCAGCGGGACCAGGAGCACCCAGACCAGCGTGTTGATCAGGACCCGGACGATCGAGTCGTCGGAGAACATCCAGCCGTAGTTGCGCAGGCCCACCCAGTTGGTGCTGCTCCCGTCCATCAGGGAGAGCAGCGTGGTGCGGATGGCCGGCACGACCAGGCCGACGACGAGCAGCAGCAGCGTCGGCAGCAGGAAGAAGAACGCGAAGAGCCCTTCCCGCTGCTTGCGTCGGCGGGGCAGCGGGCCCCCACCCACGGAGGCGGCGACGAGCTGGGCCTCCCGCCGACGGGCGAACCAGGCCGGCACCACGTCGAGCAACAGGAGCAGACCGCCCACGACCAGCACGAAGGCGACCAGCCCGTACATCAGCATGAGGAACTTCGGCTGCTGATCGGCGAAGTCGAACTTCATCAACCCTCCCTTCCGGGTCCACCTCGGCCGGTGGCCCGGCCCGCCCACCCGGGCCCGGCCCCCCCCCGGGTCACATAGTGCACCGGGGCTCGATGGCCAGGGGCGCCCGGGCGGGGGCCAGGCCGTTCAGAAAGAGCA